>JANQQW010000012.1 GCA_028284885.1 Planctomycetaceae bacterium | reverse complement strand
TCCTCCGGCACGCGCTCGCCTCGCCCGCCCGCGCGGCCCTCGACGTCGACCGGTCGCTGATCCGCCGCCGCGGACTGGGAACCGCAATCTCGACGTTCGGCATCGCGCCGCTGGGCGACGTGCAGGACGACCAGGTCGCCGACCTCGCCGCGCGTCTCGAACGGGACCTTCGCACGTTGTGGTCGACCCGACCCCGCGAGGGCCACGCCGCCGGCCGGCAGCTCGTCGAGGACGCGCTCGGCCGGACGGGACTCGGGGCGGACGGAGTGTCCGGCCTCGTCGACCGTCTCGCCGCCGGTGACGCCGCCGTGGCGTTCGAGCAGTGCGTCCGCGAGGCCGTCGGCAAAGCGTCCGCGGACTTCGTGGAACGAACCCGTCGAGCGCTCGACGCGGAGGACGACTCCCCGCCGTCGGCCGTCGCACGCCAGATCCTCGCCGGCGTCCGTGACCAGCTCGACCGTGCGGGTCGCGAGCTGTTCGAGCAGGTGGCGAAGGGGGCGGCGAAGGCCGTCAGCGAGCCGGGCCGCCGGTTCGGGTTCGCGACGGACATGCTCGACACGCTCCGAGAAGCTCTGACCGAGTCGCTCCAGGCGACGAGCCGCGACGTCGCGTCACGGGAGTCCTCGCTCGGCGAACTCCAGTCGGCCATCCTCGCGAAGTCCAAGCTCCGCGACGCCACGGCCGGACCGTTCGTCCAAGGTTCTCTTGCCGTCCGGGTGAGCGGTCTCCTGCAAGAGGCGCTCGTCGAAGTCGAGTCGAAACTGACCGGCCTGATCGCCCGGGTCGAGGGGATGCGTGACGCGTTCGCCCGCACCGACCGGTCGAACACCGAGCAGGCCGGCGAGCTCTGCGACCGCAAGCTCCTCGCCGCCCTCGACCAGCACGTCCAGCGAGACCTGCAGTCGCAGAACCTGCTGTTCGGTCCCGCCTGTGCCGCGGAGCCGGACCGGGTGGCCGAGTCGCTGCGGCAGTGCTCCCGCCTCCTCGCCGTCGAGGTCGCCGTCCACGGCTCCCTGCGTGGTCGTGGTGCCGGGCCGACGCTCGACGCCGCGTTCGAGCAGGCCCTGCCGCAACCGCGACTGCACGGCGTCGCACGCCGGTTCGTCGCACTCCCGTCGGCCGGACTCGTCGGACTGATGCAGCGCGAGGCGCAGGCCGCGGCGACCGAGGTGACGTTCGTCGCCGACGCCGCCAGCGACCCGTCCGTCGTGCAGGTCACCGGTGGGGTTCCGCTCGCCCACGTCGTCCGGGACCTCGTCGGAACCCGGGCCGACGTCCTCGTTCTCGCCGACCGACTGCACACACGCGTCGACGTCGACTGGCGAGCCTAGACCCGATCCGGGCCAGGAATCGCGTCTCGAACGTTGTCCGGCCGCCGAGTTGCCGCCCGACGACCGCCACAAGCTCGCGAGACGCGCTCTAACGTTCGGCCTTCGGCTCGGCCTCCACGTCGTCCACGGCCTTCTCGGCGGCGTGACCCGTCGAGAAGTCGAGCACGAGGACGAGCGCCGCCGCGACGACGGCGAGTCCCACGCAAGTCCACTCGGTCGCCCCGAACGACTCCGGCCAGACGTTGCCCCGGAAGTCGATCTTCTCCGAGTGCACGCCGGCCGGTTCGTCGGCCGCCTTGAACGGCCAGATCTTCCGCAGCGAACCTGCCATGAAACCGCACAGCAGGGCCATCGTGACGGCCTCGTGTCGTGCCAACAGCCACCGCAGCACCTTGCTGAACCCGATCAGCCCGACGGCGCAACCCGCACCGAACACGGCCACCACGGAGATCGCCTCGACGCTGACGTCGCCGCGGACGGCCCCCTTGATCAGCCCGGTGATCGCCTCGTACTTCCCCAGGATGACGAGGATGAACGCCCCGCTGATGCCCGGCAGGATCATCGCGCAGATGCCGATCGTGCCGCAGAGGAAGACGTAGGCGAGCGAGTCCGGGGCGTCGGCCGGCAGCAGGCCGACCAACCAGAATGCGAACGCCGCCCCGCCGACGAACACACCGATCTCGCGAATCGTCCAACGGTCGACCATCCGCCCGACGAGCACGCTCGACGCCGCGATGAGGCCGAAGAAGGCCGAGTAGGTGAGCTGCTCGTGGTGTTCGAGCAGGTGGCTCATCACGGTCGCGAGCCCGACGATGCCGACGGCGATGCCCGATCCGAGCGACGCGAGGAACCGCAGGTCGACGTGCTTCGCCGCCGCCGCGAAGTCGCCTCGGCGGACGTGGCCGAGGAACTCGGCATCTACCCGCGGCTCGTCGCGGCGATCAGCCGGTTCGACGTCGAGTTC
>JANQQW010000385.1 GCA_028284885.1 Planctomycetaceae bacterium | reverse complement strand
ACTTCCTGCCGACGCTCGCGGCGGTTGCGGGGAAACGTCCGCCGAAGTCGTGGCAGATCGACGGCATCAGCTTCGCCCCGCGGCTGACCGGCGGCGAGCCGTCGCCACGCGAGACGGCCTTCTTCTGGTACGACCCCCGCCCCGGTTGGGACAAGCAGAAGTTCGACCGCCACGTCTTCGCGCTCGACCGGAACCACAAGCTCTTCGACGACGGCCGGCTTTACGACGTCCGCGGCGAGGGGTTTCGCGAAACCGAGATCGACGGCGAGCTCACGGGCGCCGAGCTCGACGCACGGGACCGGCTGCGGAACTTCGTGAACCGGATGACGCAGCCGCCGCTGTCGCCGGCGGTTGCCAACGAGGTCGACGCGTTCGGCGACCCGGTCGAGGATTGAGCGGCGTTCAGCGGGTCCGGCGGTAGCGGCCGTCCCAGTAGCCGCGGAGGTAGCGTGACTCGGCCTCGGCGGACGCCTTCCGGGACTGCCTCCGCTGCTGGTTCTCCTCGATCTGCAGCTTCGTCGCCTCGAGTTCCCGCTCGATCACCACGGCCGTCCGTGTTCCCGCAAAGATGTCGGCGAGGTCCCGGAGCCGCTGCAGACGCTGTTGCGGAACGAGCTGCAGGGCCACCGACAACTGACTCCGAGCGGTCCGGTCGAGTGTCCGACCGACTTCGGAGTCGGGGTCGATCTCGATCTTCATCGCCTCGAACTCGTTGCCGAGTGCGAGTTCCTGCTGCACGAGTCGCGCCCGCCGGGCGACGTTGGTCCGGGGGTACTTCTCCGCGACGGCGGCAAGCGTCTTCAGTTCCTCCGGCGAGAAGTTCCGCGGCCGTCGGTAGACGTCGACTCCGTCGAGGGCGAGGTTGGCGAGCCGCTCCTCCACCGCGTCGAGGTAGTCGTCGACCGCGTCGAGCCGGACCGAGGCCCCGACCTGCTCGCGGATGCGGGCGGCGAGCGCCCGTAGCTGGGCGAGTTGTTCGTCGGTCGGCGGTGTCCCGGTCAGCGGGTTCTCGGAGAGGCCGATCCGGTTCAGCTCCGCTTCGAGCAGTCGTCGTTCCTGTTCCTCGCGAACGAGGTCGCGGGCCCGCAGGATCTCCTCGGCGCGGCTGGGGGTCGTCACGCCGGGCGCGTCGCGAATCCGCCGCAGTGCCTCGCGTTGCTGCAACTCCCGGTCGAGGTCGTCGACTGCGGTCGGCGGATCGTCCGCGAACGTTGGCGGAGGCGTCAGCGACAACGCGAGTCCCAGGCAGGCGAGAAGAAGTCGTGGGCGGAACATGGTCGGCTCCGGGAAGTGGTCGGCAGGGCGACCGTCGATTCCACGTGACCTCGCCCGAGATCTCCAGCATGCTCTCGGTCGTCCGACCACTTGCGGGGGGATCGGGGCCCACTCAGAATGCGTGTTCCGATTTCAACGAACACTCCGGAGTCGCCCACATGTTGCGTCCGTCACACCTTGCCACGTCGCTCGCGGTCGTCTGCTGCATCGCCGCGACCGTCGCCACCGCCCAGGACAAGAAGTCGGCCGCGCTCTCCGCGAAGGAGGCCGACGCCGACTTCGCCCTGCAGGGCGAGTACACCGGCAAGCTCGGCGGCGAAGAGGGCGAGAATTGGGGCGTGCAGGTCATCGCCCTCGGCAACGGCAGGTTCCGAGCCGTCGGCTACGGGGGCGGGCTGCCGGGCGACGGCTGGAACGGCAAGAAGACGACGACCTCCGAGGCGACCGGCAAGGACGGCGAGGTGCTCTTCAAGAGCGACGAGGGCGACGGTCTCGTCAAGAACGGCAAGCTGACCGTGCTCGTCGAAGGCCGGGAGATCGGCTCGCTGGAGAAAGTGGTGCGGAAGAGCCCCACGCTCGGGGCGAAGCCGCCCGAGGGAGCGGTGGTCCTCTACGGCGGCCCCGACGACGCCGCCGGCTGGAAGGGAGGCAAGGCCGACGAGAACGGCTGGCTGCAGCAGGGGGCGACCAGCAAGCAGACCTTCGACGGCCCGTTCACGCTGCACCTCGAGTTCATGCTCTCCTACATGCCGCACGCCCGCGGGCAGGGTCGAGCCAACAGCGGCTGCTACGTGCAGGGACGGCACGAGGTGCAGATTCTCGACTCGTTCGGCCTCGCCGGGAAGAACAACGAGGCGGGCGGCATCTACGAGGTCTCCGATCCCGCCGTCAACATGTGCTTCCCGCCCCTCAGCTGGCAGACCTACGACATCGACTTCACGCCCGCGACCTTCGAGGACGGGAAGAAGGCGGCGAACGCCCGCATGACCGTGCGACACAACGGCGTGGTCGTCCAGGACGACGTCGAGGTCCCCAAGGCGACCCGCGCCGCCCCCGTCAAGGAGGGCCCGGAGGCCGGACCGATCTACGTCCAGAACCACGGCAACCCCATCCGCTTCCGCAACATCTGGGTGAAGACGAAGTAGGCGACGTTGGCCGCAGAGGGTTGCGGCCACGATCTCTCGACTCTCGACTCTGGACTCTCGACTCAATGACCCAGCCGCGCGTCTGCGTCCTCAGGGCTCCCGGTACGAACTGTGACGTCGAGACCGCGTGGGCCTTCGAGGCCTGCGGGGCAACGGCCGAACGGCTCCACTTGTTCCGGCTGCTCGAGGAACCGAGCCTGCTGGCCGGCTACCAGATCCTGTGCGTCCCCGGCGGCTTCAGCTACGGGGACGACGTCGGGGCCGGCGTCATCTTCTCCCGCGAGTTGCAGGGCCGGCTGGGGGACGCCATCGGCGACTTCCTCCAGCGGGACACGCTCGCACTGGGGATCTGCAACGGCTTCCAGGTCCTGCTGAAGGCGGGCATCCTGCCGGACGGAACCGAGACGTGGCCGCCCCCCGAGCACGCCCCGGCCACGCTCACCTGGAACGAGAACGGCCGGTACACGGCCCTCTGGGTCCGGCTGAAGAACGACTCCCCGCAGAACGTCTTCCTCCGAGGGATCGACGAGATCGAACTCCCGATCGCCCATGCCGAGGGACGACTCGTCCCACGGTCCACCGCCGTACTCGACGGCTGGCGAGAACGGGGACAGATCGCGCTCCGGTACGTCCCGAGGGAGGGAGGCTCGACCGACGGCCCGCTCGGCTACCCGGACAACCCCAACGGCTCGACCGACGACATCGCCGCCCTGAGCGACGCGAGCGGTCGCGTCCTCGGCCTGATGCCGCACCCGGAGCGGTTCGTCCACGCCACCCAGCACCCCCGCTGGACGCGTCTCGGCCTCGAAGGACCGGGCGACGGCCTGAAGCTGTTCGCCAACGCCGTCGAGTACTTCGCCCCCAAGCCGGTCGCCGCCGGTTGACCGCGATTCGGCGCAAGCCGCGAAGGCGCGAGGAACCGCAAAGAGGCATCGCCGCGACGCGCCCCGGAGCTCGTTCTTTGAGGACCGATTCTCGGCCAAACGGTCTCCGGCTTGAGACGTCGGTGTGGTCGTCGTGTTCCTGTCGCGATGAACGTGTACTTCACCGGACGCATCGAGCCAAGCCGACCTGCAGGACCGGGATCGTCAACCCGATGATCCCCGCCCCAATGTTCGCGGTGGGTGGACCATGCTCCATCTCCCAGGCGAACCACGCGGCGAAGACGAGCACCGGTGGCACGCTGGCCAAAGCTCCCGCCAGAGTTGAGCACCCCGAGAGTTCGTCCCTCTTCGAGGCTTTCGATGCGAACGCCGCGTACACGGCAACCGACACGAGACCAAAGAAGTCTGCTCGAATGACGAGCCAAGTCGCCGCGACTACGAGTCCGCAAACGACCGTTCCCGCGACTTCAAGGTGTCTTCGCACGCGCCGTCCTCCCGAACGGAAGACGTTGGGCGAGGTGCGATGCAACGGCCGCGCTGCGAGGTCTCAGCCGTGGGACGCCTTCCGGCCGACGAACCAGTAGTGCGGGGCGCGGATGAACGGGATGTAGGGGACCTTGCCGTACCGTTCCTCGAAGTCGACCGGCTCGAACTTCGACCGCAGGAACGGGACGTGGTCCTTGTCGAGGAAGACGTTGTCCGAGGCGAACCAGACCGGCCAGAACGACCGCGTGAACCACGAGTGCTTCCGGAGTCCCTCGGCCGGGTACTTGCGGCCCACGTAGAAGTCGACGACGCCGATCACGCCGCCCGGCTTCAGGAGGGCAAGGGCGTGCTCCATCGCGGCGAACCAGTCGGGGATCATCGTCAGCGAGTAGCTGAACGTGACGACGTCCACGCTGCCGAGCCCGTTCTCCGGGACGAACTTCGTCGCGTCGAACTCGACCGGCTCGACGTTCGACCAGCCCCGTTGTTCCGCCCGGGCCTTCGCCACGGCAAGCAGCGAGGTCGAGAGGTCGACCTGGTACACCTTGTCGAGTGACGCGAGCCGGTCGCCGACGCGTTCGGCGTTCTCGCCCGTGCCGGCCCCCATGTCGATCCACGTCCCCCCGTCGGGGAAGTCGATCGCGGAGAACAGCTCGTTCCGTCCGTGCAGCAGACGTTCGCGGAAGGAGTCGTAGGCGTCGGCCTGGCCGGAGTAGAAACTGTCGAGCCGCTCGGCGTGCGTGTCCCCCTTCGTCCGCTTGAACAGCAGGTGCCACAGCACCTTGAGGTCGCTGCCCCGCTTCTTCTTCGGTTCGGTCGTCGCTGGCGGGGAGGCGGACATCGGGCGATTCGGCGGGCGGATGCGGACTGGGTGTTCGACCGACGGGGACGACCTGCCTAGGATTCGGAGTCCCCGGCGGCCCGGCGTGGGTCGCCGCGGTAAGTGTACTCCCTCACGTTCGTTGCTTCATGCGACCGCGAACCAGCCGCACCACCTCCTCACGATCCCGCTTCGGCGAGTACCTCGAGAAGCTCCGCGAGCAGTGGGCGGACGACACGACGTCCGCGGCCCCCAACGACCCGAAGTCGCCGAAGCGGAAGCCGCGGTCGCGGTCGGGCTGGGTGCTGGTGAAGGAGTTCCTGCGGCTCGCCGGGGAGCACCGCGGGGCCGTGTTGTTCGCACTCGTCACGCTGACGATCTCGACGACGCTCGCGTTGGTCCCGCCGGCGGCGACGAAGCTCGTCGTGGACTACGTGCTGCCGGAGAACCCGCCGCCGCTGGAGATTCCGTTCGGCTGGTCGCTGCCAGAGAGCCGGTTCCAGCAGCTGGCGCTGGTCACCGGGTTCGTCGTGCTGATCTCGATCACGAGAAACCTCGTCGGCCTCGCCGGCCGCTGGCAGGCGACGCGGGCCGTCAAGCGGATCCAGAACGTCGTCCGGAAGAAGGCGTTCGCCCAGGCGATCCGGCTACCGCTGCACCGAGTGTACGAGATGAAGTCCGGCGGCGTGGCGAGCGTGCTGCGAGAGGACGCGGCCTCGGTCGGCGAGCTCGTCTTCGCCCTGTTCTACAACCCGTGGCGGGCGGTCGTGCAGCTCGTCGGGTCGCTGATCGTGCTGGCCGTCATCGACTGGAGGCTGCTGTTGGGCGGCCTCCTGATGATCCCGCTCGTGTTCTTCACGCACCGTACCTGGATTCGTCGCATCCGCCCGCAGCACCGGAGCGTGCGGAAGCAGCGGGAGTTGGTCGACGGTCAGGCGACCGAGGCGTTCGGCGGCATCCGCGTCGTCCGCGGCTTCAGCCGGCAGTACGCCGAGACCGGCAGGTACATGGAGGAGAACCACCTGATGGCGAGGCAGGAGCTGCATGCCTGGTGGTGGATGCGAACCATCGAGATCGTCTGGGAGACGATGATCCCGCTCGCCTCCGCCGGGCTCCTGCTGTACGGCGGCTGGCAGGTGCTCGAAGGGCAGCTGTCGCTGGGCGACGTGGTCATGTTCCTCGTGTACCTCTTGATGCTGCTCGAGCCGCTCGCGGTGCTGGCCCAGAGTGCGGCCCAGTTCCAGAGCGGCCTCTCCGGGCTCGACCGGGTGCTCGACCTGTTGGAGGAGGAGAAGGAGGTCCCGGAGGATCGAGCCGTGCGACGAGTCGACGCGGCAACGGTCGCCGGGCGGATCACGATGGAGAACGTCGGCTTCGAGTACTCGCGTGCGGACGACGGCGATCCCGTCGAACCGACCTTCGCCCTTCGCGACGTCACCCTCGAAGTCGAGCCCGGCTCGATGGTCGCCCTCGTCGGCCGCAGCGGGGCCGGAAAGACGACGCTCTGCAACCTCGTCGCCCGCTTCTTCGACCCGACGCGCGGCTGCGTCCGACTCGACGGCGTCGACCTGCGGGAGATCGACGTCGAGAGCTACCGCAAGCTGCTCGGGATCGTCGAGCAGGACGTGTTCCTGTTCGACGGCACGGTGGCGGAGAACATCGGCTACGCGAACCGCGAGGCTCCGGACGTCGCAGTCGAGGAGGCGGCCCGCGTGGCGAACGCGGAACGGTTCATCCTCGACCTGCCCGACGGGTACGACACGGTCATCGGCGAACGGGGCGTGAAGCTCAGCGGCGGGCAGCGGCAACGAATCGCGATCGCCCGGGCCGTGCTCGCCGACCCGCGAATCCTCGTCCTCGACGAGGCGACCAGCAACCTCGACACCGAGAGCGAACGGCTCATCCAGTCGAGCCTGACCGAGTTGATGCGGGACCGCACGACGTTCGTCATCGCCCACCGCCTCAGCACGATCACCCGGGCCGACCAGATTCTCGTCCTGGAGAACGGCCGAATCGTGGAGCAGGGAACCCACGAGGAGTTGCTGGCTCGCGGCGGCAACTACAAGGAGATGGTCGATCTTCAGGTCGCCCGGCCTGGAGAGCTGGCCGTTTGACGGTTCTGCGTCAGAACACGCTGTCCTGCTCCCCCATTCTGCAGGCAGAGTTGCCCGTCAAGTGTGGAGACTGCCCCGTTTCTTGCCGGAAACGTGACGATCGGGAGAAGTTCTGCCCAATGGCGTAACGGAAATCCCGAATTGCGCTTACAGCGTGGTGGACAGATTGGATTCACGAAAAACTAGTTCGCATGCGAACTTTCTTCAATCCCCCGCGTCTCTTCGTGCGTATTTGATGGTGACGACCGACGGTGTGGAGTCTGCTTCGCACCGGGGCCTTCGTTCGTCCCCAACAGTCACAGGGAGAAACCAACACTCCGGAAATGATCTCCGGAGACGACCGCGAGGCCGGCCACGAAGGCCGGAAGACGAGGGAGCAATCCCATGGCTCGATACAACAACCCAGCCCTCAAGCAGTTGACCGACCAGCAGGTTCGGTACGCCCCGCGAGACGCCCGTCTCGTCCAGATCGAACGAGCCGAGAAGGTCGTCGCCCGCCTCGACCCGGACACGACCTACACTTACCAGGACCTCTGCGAGTGGGTGACGGACTACCGTCCCGAGTCCTACCCGGACCTGAAGATCGAAGGTGCGGACGCCGTTCACGATCTCCGCTGCTTCGTCGAGGACCTCTCCGACTCCGTCGATCTCGTCGCCGAGAAGGCGCCCGAGCGGGTGCTCACGGTGGACGAGGTGAGCGAGCGGTACAACGTCTCCACGAAGACGGTCGATCGCTGGCGGGACCGCGGCCTCTGCAGCCGGAAGTTCCGGTTCGGCAAGCGGAAGCGCGTCGGGTTCCTCGAGTCGTCCGTCACCCGGTTCGTCGCCGAGCACGCCGACGAGGTTCGCCGGGGCAGCACGTTCAGCCAACTCGGTGACGACGAACGGGGCGAGATCGTCCGCCGGGCCCGCCGCTTGGCCCGCTACGGCGGATGCCCGTCGGAGGTCAGCCGTCGCATCGCGCGGAAGCTCGGCCGTTCGCCGGAGACGATTCGCTACACGCTGAAGAACTTCGACAAGGAGAACCCGGAGATCGCCGTCTTCCCCGGGGCGTCGCAGCCGCTGTCGGACGAGCAGCGGAGCGAGGTCTTCCACGCCGTCCGCCGGGGCGTGCCGGTCGACCGCATCGCGGAGAAGTTCTGCCGCACGAAGGCGAGCGTCTACCGCATCGTCTCGGAGGTCCGCGCGAAGCGGCTGTTGGACCAGCCGATCGAGTTCATGGACAGCGAGGAGTTCCACCAGAAGGACGCGGACAAGGTCATCCTGGGCCCGCCGCCGGAGGTGGAGCGGAAGGGAACCGTGAAGCCGCCGCCCGGCCTGCCGCCCTACCTCGCCAGCCTGTACAGCATCCCGCTGCTCACGCGGGAGGACGAGCAGTACTACTTCCGGAAGATGAACTACCTGAAGTTCAAGGCGGACCGGCAACGACGGAAGATCGACCCGCAGAAGCCGCGGACGAAGGACATGAACGAGGTCGAGCGGCTCCTCGAAGGGGCGCTCGAGATCAAGAACTTCCTCATCCGCAGCAACCTCAGGCTCGTCGTCTCCATCGCCAAACGGCACATCAAGCCGTCCGGCAACTTCTTCGAGATGGTCTCGGACGGCAACATGTCGCTCATCCGCGCCATCGAGAAGTTCGACTACACCAAGGGGAACAAGTTCTCCACGTACTCGAGCTGGGCGATCATGAAGAACTACGCCCGCTCGATCCCGCAGGAGCACAAGCAACTGGACCGGTTCCGCACCGGGCACGACGAGCTCTTCGGGGCGTCCCACGACGAGCGGGGCAACCAGTACCGCGAGGAGATGAACAACCGCGGACAGAACGAGGCGATCCAGGTCATCCTCGGCCACCTCGACGAACGGGAGCAGGACATCATCCGCTACCGCTTCGGCCTGACCGAGGGCTCCGAGCCGGAGACGCTCGAGCAGGTCGGCAACCGCTTCGGCGTGACCAAGGAACGGATCCGCCAGCTCGAGCACCGTGCCCTCGCGAAGATGCGAAAGATCGCCCAGGAGGAGTCGCTGGACATCCCGGGCATCTGAATCTGAGGCGACGAAGTCTGGCTGCCACGTCGAACCGCCGGTCGGAGTCCTCTCCGGCCGGCGGATCGCGTTTCCGGGGAGGTCGGCGCTCCGGAAGGGGCTTCAGCGCAGGTCGGCCGGTGGCAGCGAGACGGTGAACCTCGTCCCCTGCCCGACCTCGCTCTCGCAGGTGATCGACCCGCCGTGCGCCTCGACGATTCGGCGAACCGTCGGGAGCCCGAGGCCGCTGCCGCCGGGGCTCGTCGAGAAGAACGCCTCGAACATCCGCTCGCGAGTCGCCTCCGGGATGCCACGCCCGCCGTCGATGACGTCGAGCACCACGCGGTCGGCGTCCAACCGGGTCTGCAGTTCGAGCGGCCCCCCCTCGGGCATCGCCTGTCGAGCGTTGCGGGCGAGGTTCTCCAACACCTGCCGGAACAGGGCCGTGTCCAAGGCGACCGGCGGCAGGTCGGACGCGAGGTGCAGGCTGACGTCCAGCCCGTGGTCCTCGGCGGCCGGGCGGTGGAAGGCGACGAAGTCCTGCACGACCGCGTTGAGATCCGTCGGCTCGACCTCGAGCTCGCCGAGACGGACGAACTGCAGGAACGCGTCGAGCACCTCCTCGAGCGAACCGCACTGCTCCTGGACGGACAGCACCCGCTGCCGCATCCGCCGCTCGCGAGGCGAGGAGTCGTCCAGCTCCTCGACGAGCAGCGACAGGTTCATCGCGATCGCCGAGAGCGGATTGCGAATCTCGTGGGCGAGCCCCCCGGCGAGCTGCGCAATCTCGTCGTAGCGTTCGAGCAGTTCCTCGCGCTCGGCTCGTTCGACGGGACTCACGGATCGCTCGACGTTCGGGGACTTCCACCCGGATTAGACCACACGAACGGCCGCGGGCACAGCAGCTGCGACCACGACGTTCGGGAGGGCGCAGTGACGACGCCCAAGCGGTCCACGCGCGAATCGCGTCGCATCGTGGCCCGGCATGGGCGTCGGGTCGTCCGCCTGGTGTTCGCGTCCGTCAGTCGAGGTGGCGAATCCGCAGCTTGCGGAAGTGGACCTCGCTCTTCGGGTCGTGACACTGCAGGCCGATCGTCCCCTCGCTGAGCACGCGGGTGAAGTCCTTGCCGGCCTCCTTCCCCTCGGGCTCGGTGTAGTCCACGGTCGTCTTGCCGTTCACGATGATCGTGATCTGACGGCCCTTCACCTTGATGTGGTACGGGAACCACTTGCCGTCCTCGTGAGGGGCCTCGGAGACGTTCTCCACCGCGTAGAGGCTGCCGGACTTCTTCGGGTCGCCGTGCGTGGCGTTCACCTGGGCCTCGTAGCCGTGCTTCGGCCAGCCCGCGTCCTGGTACTTCGTGTGGAAGTAGATGCCGGCGTTCGCGCCCGGCTTGGTCATCACCTCGCACTCGAACTCGAAGTCGTCGAACGGCTTCTCGGCCACGTAGAACGCGTGGGCCCGCGGGCCGTGGGCGACGATCGCGCCGTCCTCGACCTTGAAGCTGCCGGGGTTCTCCTTGGTGATCTTCCAGCCGTCGAGCGTCTTGCCGTCGAACATCTCGACCCAGTCGCCCGCCGCGGCGAAACCGGCCGAGCCCAGTACGAGCAGGCCCATGGTGATCAGCTGCTTCATCTCGTCGTTCCTCGTGGTTATCGTGAACGGAAGTGCGACCCTCGATCGTATTGCGGTTCGGGAGCGAACGCCATCGTGGCCGGACGGTCCCGCGTAGGAACTCCGCCTCTTCTTCCG
>JANQQW010000318.1 GCA_028284885.1 Planctomycetaceae bacterium | reverse complement strand
GGATCACCTCGTCTCCGTCGAGTTGACCGTCCTTGATCCGGAGTCTGCGGTCGCCGACCTCGAGGTGGGCGGGGTCGTGCGTCACGACGATGACCGTCGGTCGCGACTGACGGTGAACGTTCCGCAGGTAGCCGAACACCTCGCGACCGGTTTCGCTGTCGAGCTCGCCGGTCGGCTCGTCGGCCAGCACCAGCTTTGGTTCCTTCAGCAACGCCCTCGCGATGGCGACCCGTTGCTGCTCGCCACCGGAGAGCTGATTGGGCCGGTGGTCGAGGCGATGTCCGAGACCGACCTGTTCCAACAACTCGACCGCCCGCTTTCGCAACCCGGCGTCCAGCCCGCGGGGCATGAACGGGACGAGCACGTTCGAGACCGCGTCCAGGTTCCGCAGCAGGTTGAAGCTCTGGAACACGAAGCCGACGTCCTCACGCCGGAACCGGTCCCGCTCCCGCCCCGAGAGGGCAGCAAGGTCGCGTCCCTCGACGACGACGCGGCCGGACGTTGGTTCCTCCAGCCCGCCCACCAGCGTCAGCAGCGTGCTCTTGCCGCTCCCGGACGGCCCGACGACGAAGTTGAAGCTGCCCGACTCGATCGTGGTCGTGATACCACGCAGAGCGCGAACTTCGGTCTCGCCGGCGAGGTGCGTGCGGGTGACGTCGTACAGTTCGATCACGGGGCTTCCTCAACCGCGGCGAATGGCGTCCATCGGCGACATCCGCATCGCCCAGTACGCCGGGTACAGTCCGCCCAGCACGCCGACCACGATGCTGAACGCCAAGCTGAAGGCGAGTAGCGAAGGACTGGCGTACAGTTGCAGGCGGTCGCTGAAAATCGCGTTCACGATCAGCGTGCCGGCCCAGCCGCCGGCGCAGCCGAGCACGCCGCCCAACAGACCGATGTAGACGCTCTCCAGCGTGACGAGCGCCATCACGTCCCGCGGCGACCAGCCGTTCGCACGCAGCACGCCGAACTCCACGATCCGCTCGCTCACGCTCATCAGCATCGTGTTCAGAATGCTCAGAACGGCAATCGTCACGCCGATGCTCGTCATCAACGTGAGGAACAGGTCGAGGTCCCCGGAGAACTCGTCCACCTGCTCGGCCCAGTCCGTCGCCGACTTCACCTCGATCGGCAGGTCGTCGTCTCCGTCCTCTTGGCTGACGAAGTTCCGAGAGGGGCTCGGCGTCTGCGGCTGCTGGAAGTACTGGACGACCGAGTCGACGAGCAGTCCCAGGTCCGACCGACCAAACCGCGGGGGTGGCAGCTTCCGGCCGCGAAACCTCTCTTCGACCGCCGCCACGATGTCGTCGGACGGGACACTGCCGTCCGGTTCGATGTAGAAGGCCGAGACCGAGTCCGGGTTGAACCCCGTCATCCGGCGGACCGTGCCGATGTCCAGCAGAATCGCCACGTCGAGCAGCAGCGACTTCGTGTGGTAGACGCCGACGATCGTCAGGTCGACGCCGTTCACGCTGAGCACGTCGCCGACTCCGACCTCGTACTCCTCCGCGATCGACTTGCTGACGAGCGTGTTCGTCGAGCCGACGTCCTCCGGGCCGAGGAACCGACCGCCCGGCAGCACGGCGTCACGGTACACCGCCTGTTCGAGCCGCACCCGCGACGGGAGGTGCATCCCGAACAGGAATCGCGGTTTCTTCGTGATCAGCTGGCCCTCGATGAGGTTGGCTCGCTGCCAGACCTCGGCGTTCACCGTGCGAATGCCGGGAAGCTCCTCGAGTTCGTCCTCCCACTCTGCGGGGAGTGACGAGAAGAGCGGAACCGGGGCCCCGGGCTGCATGGCGACCAACCCGGGAATTCGCGTGAAGGCGTCGTCGAACGAGGCGTCGAGCCCCTCGGCGACGGAGAACAGCCCCACCATCGCGAGGATCGCAACGGTCAGGCCCAACAGGGCGAGGGCCGTCCGCAGCTTCTGGCTGAGGAGATTGTGAGCCGCGAACTTCCACACGATGTCGCTCCGACGAGGTCGCTGCATTCTAGAGGTGATCGCCGAAGTTGCGACGCCAACGAAGGTCAAGCAGGGCAACCGTCACGGCCGATAGAACCGTCACAGTCGCCGCCGCGTCGCCGTGCCGCACTGCGCCAGTCGCTTCGCGGCCGAAGGAGTTCGTCGAAACAGCATGGACGATCGTCTACTCCAGCCGTTCCTGGTCGAGTGCGCCGAGGTCGTGGAGCACCTCCGTGCCGCGGTCGCCAAAATCGGTCCCGAGCCCGATCCGAGCGATCGACTCGCGGAAGTCGCGCGTGGGCTCGGGGATCTTAGAGTCGGCTGCGGCTTCGTGGGACTCGCGTCGCTCGGGGCGGCCGTGGCCGCGGCGGAGGCGGCCGTGGCCACCGGACGGACGGACGACGTGTCGTCCCGTCTCGAAGAGTTGGCGGATCTGCTCGACTCACTCCGGTCGGGCGAGACGACACGAATCGCTCCCGACATCGAGGAAGCGAACGACGCGACAGTGGAGCCCGAGCCGGACGTCGTTGACGTCCCGGAACCGCAGACGTACCCGCTGGCCCTCTACGAGTCACCGTCCGCGGTCGTCGAGCGAGTGTTCGCGCCCGACAAGACTCCGCACTCCGATGAGCGGGTTGGCGTCGCGGAGAACATTGGCGGGCTGCACGTGCTCGTCGTCGACGACTCGCTCTTCTACCGAGAACTGTTGCGAGCGTCGCTGACGGACTGCGAGCACCGGGTCACGGCCGTGGAGACCGCGGCAGCAGCGATCGAGTACTTCGACGGCGACGAACCGGTCGACGTCGTCGTCAGCGAACTCGACTTGCCCGACGCGGACGGAATCTCGTTGGCCGGCTCGCTCCGGAACAAGCCA
Organism: Planctomycetaceae bacterium; assembly: GCA_028284885.1. Lineage (GTDB taxonomy): Bacteria > Planctomycetota > Planctomycetia > Planctomycetales > Planctomycetaceae > JANQQW01. The sequence continues at coordinate 30,259 of JANQQW010000318.1, read as the reverse complement.
CAGACACCACCGTTGGTCGCCCTCGTCGCCGGCAGTCGGGAGTCCGAACGCGACCGTGCTCTTGCAGCGGGTTTCGACCGGTTCCTCCTGAAGTACCGCACAAGCGAACTGCTGACCGCGATCGGCGAACTGCAGGACCGCCGCTCGACGGCGGCGGCGTGAACTCTCGACCGGGGCCGTTGTCGTGCGAATCGCCTTCTACGAGGACGCGGAGGCGGAGGACTTCGGGCCGCTGGTCCACCTCCGCGCCGTCTTCGAGCTGGTCTGCGGGCGCACGTCCCAGTTCGAGCGACTCCGTTCCCGCCTCCACGACGTCGAGTGGGGAGCATTCGTCCGACCGCACCTCGCCGACTCACTCAGGGAGATGTACCCGGACCTCGTCGTCAACCGGACGGACTGGCTCGCGCTCGGGCCGACGTTGCTCGTCAACGGTCGGTGGTTGGCGAACCCCGAGTCGCTCGCAGCCGTCCGACCGACGGAGGTCGGGCTGGCCGGCGAGACGGTCGTCTTGCTGCCGGTCGATGCCGTCGAAGGCGAACGACTCGCCGGTGGACGTTGGGCGGACGAGTTGACGCAGATCGTCTCCTGCCGCGTCCCGGTCGAACTCGACGGCGTGCTGCTCGCCCGGCCGTGGGACCTCGTCGAGGAGAATCCGCGACAGCTCGAACGAGACGCCGCCGCGGACGATCGCGTCACGCCCGGCGTGCCGGTCGAGGTGATCGGTCCACGAGAAAGGGTCTCGATCGACGACGACGCCGTGGTCGAACCGTGCGTCGTGCTCGACGTCCGTCGGGGTCCGGTCCGCGTAGAGGCGGGGGCCGTGCTGCAGTCGTTCACCCGCGTCGAAGGGCCCAGTTTCGTGGGCGCCGGCTCCCGACTGCTGCGGGCGGAGATCCACGCTGGGACGACGATCGGTCCGAACTGCCGCGTCGGCGGCGAGGTCGAACAGTCGATCCTGCACGGCCACGTGAACAAGTACCACGACGGCTTCCTCGGGCACGCGTACGTCTGTCCGTGGGTCAACCTCGGTGCGGGCACGACCAACAGCGACCTGCGGAACGACTACGGGCCGGTCCGCGTCCCGCTCGCCGGCGATCCGGTCGAGACCGGCCTGACCAAGGTCGGGACCTTCGTCGGCGACCACGCGAAGACCGCGATCGGCACCTTGTTCAACACCGGCACTTCGATCGGCGTCGCGGCGACCGTCGTCCCGTACAGCGGGCTCGTGCCGAGGTTCGTTCCCTCCTTCACGTCGCTGCTTCGCGGAGAACTCGTCGAGAACCGCGACCTCGACGGCGTCGTCGCAACGGCCCGCACGGCCGCCGGTCGGAGAGGCCGCGTGCTCGGGCCGGCCGCCGAGGAGTTGCTGCGAGCCACGTTCGACCGCACACGCCTCGTCCGCCTTCGCGCGCTGCGGCGGAAGCCCGGTCGTCCGAGTCCTTCCACAACGGCCGGGCGGGCCGGCTGACACGACACCGAGCAGACAGCGATGACGACTTCACACACCGACCTTGCAGACCTCGCAGCCGGGCTGGCGAGCGACGACGAGTCCCTCCGCCACGCGTCGGCCGAGCGACTGTTGCAACTTGGCCCCGACGCCGCTCCCGCGGCCATCGCGATCGTGAGCGCGACCGCGACCGACGACGAGGTCCTGCTGGAACACCTCGTCGGCGCACTCGAGTCGATCGAACATCCGCTCGCTTCGGACGTCGACCGACTCGCCGCGTTGCTGAGCGCGGACGAAGGGGACGTCGGCTACTGGGCGGCCACGCTGCTCGGCCGTCTCGGTGACCAAGCCGCCCCAGCCGTTCCCGCACTCGCCGCGGGTCTCGGGTCGCCGGTTCAGAACACCCGACATCGTTCGGCCTGGGCACTCGGCCGGATCGGCACTGCCGCGGCCGCCGCGGTCCCGGCCCTCGAACGGGCGACTCGGGACGACGACCCACGACTCGCCCGCTTGGCGACGAAAGCGCTCGACCAAGTCCGCTGACGACAAGACCCCCTCGACCTCGAACGCAAGGAGGCGTTCCCGTGACGAACGACAAGAAGAACCGGACGCGTTGGCAGTGGCTGCTGGCCCCCGTGATGCTCGCCGGGCTGCTGTGGACGGCCGTCGGCTGCGAGGAACTCACGTTCGACCTCGGCGGGCCGACGACCAGCATCTCCGGCCCGGAGACCGGGACACCCACCACCCGCGACGGCGACGTCCTGATCGCGTCCTTCAACATCCAGGTCTTCGGCACGTCGAAGGCCGGGAAGCCCGAGGTGATGGACGTGCTCGCGAAGACGCTGCGGCGGTTCGACGTCGTCGCCATCCAGGAGATTCGCTCGAAGGACCAGTCGGTGCTCGGCCAGCTGGTCGATCTCGTCAACGAGGACGGGCATCGGTACGAGTACGTCATCGGTCCGCGCCTCGGCCGGACGGTCAGCAAGGAGCAGTACGCGTACGTCTACGACGCCACGCGGATCGAACTCGTTCCCGACTCGACCTACACGATCCCGGACCGGAACGACCGGCTGCACCGCGAGCCGTTCGTCGCCCGTTTCCGCACGATCGGAGCCGAGGGCGGAGCCCCGTTCACGTTCACGCTCGTCAACGTGCACACGGATCCCGACGAGGTCGACGAGGAGGTGGACGTGCTCGACGACGCGTACCGCTTCGTGCTGCGGACGGACCCGAGCGAGGACGACGTGATCGTGCTGGGCGACCTGAACGCCGACGAGTCGAAGTTCGGCGAGCTCGCCGGCATCCCGAACGCGACGTGGGCGGTCTCCGGAATGCCGACGAACACCCGACGCACGAAGACCTACGACAACCTCGTCTTCGACGGAGCGGCCACGGACGAGTACACGGGCCGCTGGGGGGTGCTCGACCTCGAGGCCGAGTTCGGCCTGACCCGCGACGAGGCGATCGCGGTCTCGGACCACCTCCCGGTCTGGGCGGCGTTCACGGCGACCGAGTCCCCGACTCGCCTGGCCGGGGCACCGGCGGGGGCGAACTGACCGCTCAACCGTTGCCGCGGAACTCGTCGAGCTGTCGACGCAGGGCCGGAATCCGCCGCGAGATGGCGGCCACCCGGTCCGCAGCGTCGTCCGTGCTGCCCTCGCCCGCGGCCTTCTCCATCGCGGCGGCGTCCCGCTCGAGGACGTTCGCCGCGATGCTACGGAACGCCCCCTTCAGCTTGTGACTCCAGCGGCGGAGTTCGTCCGCGTCGCCCTCCTCCGCCGAGTTCGCGACGTGTTCGAGAGTCTCGTCGAGTTCCTCGAGGAACGCGTCGTGGACGATGCCGAGCAGATCGCGGTCGCCGTCGACGATCTCCATCGCGGCGTCCCAGTCGACGAGTGACTCCGGGGCATCGCTCGACGTCGTCTCGGGGGACTCGTTCGAGGCCTCCTGCCCCGATCCGGTGACGGTCTCGATCGCCGTTCGCAGAACGGCCGGTCGGATCGGCTTGGAGACGTAGCCGTCCATGCCGGCGGCGAGGCAGCGGTCGCGGTCCTCGGCCATCGCGTGGGCCGTCATGGCGATGATCGGGAGGTGCGTCTCCGTCCCGGCCTCGAGTTCGCGAATGGCGGCCGTCGCCTCGAGACCGTCCATCAACGGCATCTGCACGTCCATCAGCACGACGTCGAACGGCCCGTCCTCCCGGACCCGGTCGAGGGCCTCCTGGCCGTGCTCGGCGGTCGCCCAACTGTGCCCCCAACGTTCGAGCAGTCCCACGGCCAGCTTCCGGTTCGGCAGGCTGTCCTCCACCACGAGCACGCGGAGCGGGGTGCCCGGCGAGGGCTCGTCGGCACGCTCGGCTCGTTCCTTGGCGACCGGCGGGACGTTCACGGCCGTCGCAATCGCGTTGAACAGCTCGGACGTCTTCGCCGGCTTGCGGATGTACCGGTTGATCCGCAGCTCGCGACACCGGGCAGCGTCCTCGGGTCGGTCGCCGGACGTGAGCAGGATGATCGGCGTCTCGGACAGCATGCTCTGACCACGGAGGTAGCCGGCAAGTGCGAAGCCGTCCTCGTGGGGCATCTGCACGTCGGACAGGACGAGGTCGATCCGGCGGTCGAGGTCGATCGCCTCCTGGAGCGCCAGCCGTGCCCCCTCGGCCCCCTCCTCGCACCGCGGAGACATGCCCCAGTTGCGAAGCATCTCCTCGAGGATCGCCCGGTTGGTCGCGTTGTCGTCGACGACGAGCACGCGGAGCCCGCTCAACGACTCGGGAGGCGGCTGCGAGCTCTCGAGGGTGGCCTCGCGGAGCGGGAGCGTGAACCTGAACTCGCTGCCACGGCCCACTTCGCTCGTCGCCCAGATCCGACCGCCCAGCAGGTCGACCAGCTGCGCGGAGATCGACAGGCCGAGTCCGGTTCCCCCGAACCGTCGCGTCGAGGACATGTCGACCTGGTGGAAGGCCTCGAAGATGCTGTCGAGCTGCTCGGTCGGAATGCCGATGCCGGTGTCCCGGACGGCGGTCCTCAGCACGAATCGGCCGTCCGCGGTCCGCGACTCGACCGCCACGTCGACCACGACCTCGCCCTCGTCGGTGAACTTGACCGCGTTGCCGACGAGGTTGACGACCACCTGCCGGAGTTTGGTCGTGTCGGTCACGAGCGCCTCGGGCACGTCGGGGGCAACGTGGAAGGCGATCTCCAGCCCCTTTCGTTGACCACGCAGCGCGAGTGACCGGACGGCGTCGCCGAACAGGTCCCGGACGTCGAACGGCTCCTCGACGACGTCGACGTGTCCCGACTCGACCTTCGAGAAGTCGAGCACCTGGTTGATGACGGTCAGCAACGACTCGGCGGAGTCCTCGACGATTCCGAGGTACTCGCGTTGCCGGTCGTCCAGTCCGTTCTCGGCGAGCAACAGTTGCGTCATGCCGATGATGGCGTTCATCGGCGTACGAATCTCGTGGCTGGTGTTGGCGAGGAAGTCGCTCTTGGCGCGGTTGGCGGCCTCGGCGGCCTCCTTCGCTTCCCGGAGGGCCTCCTGAACGCGTTTCTGGTCGGTCACGTCGCGGGAGATGCCGAACGTGCCGACGATCGCCCCCGACTCGTCGCGGAGCGGGACCTTGGTCGTCGAGGACCAGGTCGTCCGGCCGTCGGGCCAGAGGAGGCGTTCCTCCTTGCCAACGATCGGTTGTCCGGACTGCATCACCTGCTGTTCGTCCGCCTGGGCCGCGGCCGCGTGCTCCGGCGGGAAGATGTCGTGGTCCGAGAGGCCGACTGCCTGGTCCGGGTTGTCGAGCCCCGACCGCCGGGCCTTCGCCTTGTTTATGCGGAGAAACGTGCCGGCCCGGTCCTTGAAGTAGATGTTGTCCGGCACGTTGTTCATCAGGCTGTGGAGCAGGAACCGCTCCCGTTCGAGCGCCGCCTCGGCACGCCGTCGCTCGGTGACGTCGCGGAGGAACGCGACGATCGCGGGGCGTTCGTCGACCGGGATCCGCCGCAGCGAGACCTCGACGTCGAACACCGTCCCGTCCGACCGGACCGCCTCGACCTCGAGTCGTCGCCCGTCGGAGTCCCCGTCGGCGAGCAGCTCGCGGACGAGTGGACGGAGCACGTCCCGCGTCCGCTGCGGGAAGAGCGTGTCGAGGAAGTGCTTGCCGATCGCCGTGTCCGAGTCGATGCCGAAGATCTGTTCGGCGGCCTCGTTGAACTCGACGATCGTCGCGTCCTCGCCGGCCATGACGATGCCGTCGAACGCCGCCTCGAGAATTGCGGACTTGCGGGTCTCGCTCTCGAGCAAAGCCTGCTCGGCCCGCTTACGCGGCGACACGTCCCAGAACATCCCCTGAATGCCGACGACGTCCCCCTCGGCGTTCCGGACGGGGGCCTTCAGCACCTGGACGTACCGCCGCTCGCCCGTGTTGTCCCCGTACTCCTCGACGTCCTCGAAGACCTCGCCGGAGGTGACGATCCGCTCGTCGTCCCGACGGTACTTCTCGGCGAGCTCCGTCGGGAACAGGTCGAAGTCCGTCTTGCCGACGAGTTCCTCCAGCTTCCGCTCCATCAGCCGGAGGCAGGACTCGTTGGCGAACGTGAACCGGCAGTGCAGGTCCTTGAAGAAGACGTTCAGCGGCAGCCCCTCGACGAGCGAGTGGTACCGGGCCTCCTCGTCCCGAAGGGCGATCTCCTGCCGAGTTCGCTCGGAAGCGTCAGCGAGGGCGACGAGTACGTACCGACGTCCGTCCGACTCCAGACAGCGGAAACCGAGGTCGACGACGAGTGCCTCGCCCTGCGACCGGACGACGTCGACGTTCTGAACGGCGAGTTCCGTGCGGTTGCCGCGGGCCGTCTGGGCGAAGCACCGCTCGAACTCGTCGTCCTCGACGAAGCAGTCCCGCACGGGCGTGCCGACGAGAGCGGTCTCCGAATGGTCCAGCATCTCCTCGGCAGCGCGGCTGGCGAGAACGACCGTTCCCCGGTCGTCGACCAGCAGGACCGCGTGTGGATGGACTTCGAGCAGCGGTCGGAATCGTTCGACCGGCGATTCGTCGCGACGGGGCTGCGTCGAACGCGACAAGTGAGGAGCCCGGAAATGACGTCGTGCCGAAATTTCCGACGAGAACACGCCGGAACCGCGTCTGTTGATTCACGTTAGTACCGGGAACGCCGGCGTGCAACAGGGAGGTCGCTCGCGAAACTCACTGAGTCTCGGCCGCTGGTGAGAGCGGACCGACTTCGTCGGCCGGGAGCGGCTGCTGAACGGCCCGCGTCACGAACGCGATCAGCAGTCCCACTAGCACCAGCGTCACGGTGCCGACCAAGGCCGAGCCGATCCAACGGGGCGATCGCTTCGGCGACGGCTCACTGTCGGGGCGGTTCGGGGGCATGGGGCGGCTGCAGGAGGGACGTTCGCAGGGATGATAGCGGGGAACCCCGTAGAGGCGAAGCCGACGCCGTCAGCCGACGCGGTCGAGTGTGCGGTCGATTCGCGCGAGGCAGCGGTCGCGGCCGAGGATCGCGAGGGCGTCGAACATGCCGACCCCCTGCCCCTTGCCGGTCGTCGCGACGCGAACCGCGTGGATGACGTCGCCCAGCTTGACGTCGTTCGACTCGCACCACGACTTCATCGCCTCCTCGGTCGTCAGGGCGTCGAACGGCTCGACGGTGGCGAGCGAGTCACGGAACGCCCGCAGCCGGTCGGCCGCCCCCTCCTTCGCGACCCGCTTCCTGAACGCCTTCTCCTCGTACTCCATCCGGTCGTCGGCGACGAAGAACTCGTCGAACTTGAGCACGTCCGAGAAGACGACGAGTCGGTCGTTCATCGCCTTCAGCACACGGGCGACGTGTTCGCGGGTCTCGTCCGTGACCGGCTCGGCGACGTAGCCCGCCTTCGTCAGGAACGGGAGCACGCCCTCCGTCTTCGCTTCGAGCGAGAGCTCGCCCGTCCAGTGCTGCTGAAAGCTCTTCAGCTTGTCCGGGTCGATGGCCGCCGGGGCCTTCACCACGCGGTCGAGCGTGAAGTTCTCGACGACCGTCTCGCGGCTCATGATCTCGGTCTCGCCGTCGAGCGACCAGCCGAGCCGGGCGAGGAAGTTGAAGACCGCCTCCGGCAGGTAGCCCATCGCCTCGTACCAGGCGACGGCGACCGGGTGCATGCCGTCGCCGTCCGCATCGAGTCCCAACAGCGGGAAGGTGACGTCGGCCGCGTCGAACATCGGCTTCATCGCCGGGTTCTTCCGCAACTTGTTCGCGTCCCGCTTGCTCAGCTTCTTGGACGAACCGGGTGCCGTGACGAACGGAATGTGTGCGTAGACCGGAGTGTCGTAGCCGAGCGACTCACGAATGAGGTGCTGCACCGGCAGGTTGGAGAGATGCTCCTGAGCGCGGATGACGTGCGTCATCTCCATCGCCGCGTCGTCGACGACGGAGGCAAAGTTGTAGAGCGGCGAGCCGTCCTTCCGGGCGAGGACCGGGTCCGGCATCTCGCTGACGTTCCACTCGACGTCGCCCAGGATCGCGTCGTTGATCTTCAACACTCGGCCCTCGCCGCGGGGCATCAGCAGACGGACGACGTGTGGCTCGTCGGCGGCGAGCTTGGTCGCGACCTCGTCGTCGGAGAGTTCGAGCGAACGGCGGACGTTGAGGTAGTTCCGCTTCTCGTTCTCGGCGGCCTCGCGGTCGGACTGCGTGACCTCCGGCGGGTCGAAGTCGCGAAACGCCTTCCCCTCTTCGAGCAGTCGCCGGAGAGCCTCCGCGTAGATCGCCCCACGCTGCGACTGGAAGTAGGGCTCGTACGGGCCGCCCACTTCGGGCCCCTCGTCCCAGTCGAGCCCCAGCCAGCGAAAGGCGTCGAGGATCGGCTGCAGCGCCTCGGCGACGTTTCGCTGCTGGTCGGTGTCGTCGATGCGGAGCACGAATTCGCCGCCGTTGTGCCGGGCCCACAGCCACGCGAACAGGGCGCTCCGCATGCCGCCGATGTGCATGTAGCCGGTCGGACTGGGGGCGAATCGGGTGCGAACCTTGGTCATGTTCTCGACTCCTCGGGGAACGTCGGCACACGGTAGTGAATCGGCGATTCGTCCGACACGCCCTGCCGCGGGGAGTCCGCAGGATTCCGCAAGTCTCGACGCAGTCTTCGGATGCGACCGGGTGTTGACCCGTTTCGCCGAACGGGCATAGCATTCCGCGTCCGCGCACCCGTCCGAAAGCCCCTGCGCATGCGCCGTATCCTGATCGCGATCGCCGTGGTGGCCGTGCTGTTCGTCGCGATGGGCGGCGGCACCTGGTGGGCCTCCAAGCAGGTGCCCGACTTCTACGAGTCGGCCATCGCCGAGGAGATGCCGGCCCCGGAACGGAAGCAGGCGGCGAAGGAGTTCGTCCAGCAGACGCTCCGCATCGTCGAGGACGTGCAGTTCTCCGACCGCTGGGCCGAGGAGTTCCACCAAGACCAGATCAACAGCTGGTTGGCCGAGGAACTCCAGACCAACTACCCCGAACTCGTGCCGAAGGGCGTCACGGACCCGCGGGTGGGGCTGCACGACGGCATGCTGTCGCTCGGCTTCAAGTTCGACAGCGAGGCGTGGGGCGGCATCGTCAGCGTTCGCGTGAAGCCGTGGATCGTCGAGTCGAATCGTTTGGCGGTCGAGATCGTCTCGATTCGGGCCGGGCTCGTGCCGATTCCGCTCGACGAGTTGCTCCGCGAGGTCGCCTCGGAGGTGGAGACGGAGGGGCTTCCCGTCCAGTGGATCCAGCGGAACGGGCACGACGTGGCGATCGTCACGATCGACTCCGGCCCCGACGGCCCGGTGCTCGAACAACTCGAGGTCGTCGAGGGAATCGTCCGCGTCTCCGGCAGCGGGGCTGCCAAGCCGACCCCCGGCCAGTCGGGCCTCCTTCAGGTGTCGCTGTTCCCGACACGCTGAAGCCGCCAACTCGACGTCCCGCTTCCCGCTTCGAGTCGGAAACGTCCGCGAAGCCGTTCGCCGTCGAGATCGACCTCGATCGCGTGCGAAGTCGAGTCGCCCGGCTCGAACGTCCCCGTGTCCCACCGGGTCACCTCCCCTCGGTTGCCACTCACCGGACCTTCGTAGTCGAGGTAGTGCAGCCGATGGTCGTCGAGCGACTCGGCGGCGACCGGTTCGTCGAAGGAGACCGGCTCGGCCAGCAGACGCCACGTTCGCGCGGCCTCGCCCCACTCCAGCAGCAGGTCCCAGTGAAGGAACGGGTGATCGTGTTCCAGCACGACGAACCGGGGCACGGGACTGGCTCGGTCAGGTCGTCACGTACGAGTCGAACACGCGAACGCGTTCCCAGTTGTCCTTGTTCTCGGCGATGAACGTCAGGTGGTCCTCGACGGTCTGGTAGGCGTCGTGGGCCGCCTTGTCGGTGAAGACGACGTGGAGTGCGACGTGGAAGTCGCGGTCGTTCACCTCGCGTTGGAACTCCTGCCCGAGCGTGCCCGCGGCGAAGAACTCCACGCCGTCGTGATCCTTCAGGTACCGGTGGCAGGCCGCGACGAGTCTGTCCGCTGCCTCGTCGGAGGAGTCCTTGAGCGTGAAGTAGACGTCGTGTGAGAGCATCATCGTGGACTCCGTGTGTTGCAAAGCGCTCAGCGAACTGGCGACAGCCGGACCGGTTCCCGCGACCTGACGCCCGCCACCTGACGCCTGCCCCGTCGGGCTGCGGATTCTCGCGGCCACTTGGTCTCGGTGCAACGGACGGGACGCGTCAGTCCTCGAAACCGGCCGTGCCGAGCGACTGCAGGGCCTCGCGAACCGCCTTCTGGACTCCCTCGTCGTCGTCCTCCAGGGCCGACTTCAGGACGGCCTCGGAACGTTCGTGTCGAATCCGTCCGAGCGCCTCGGCGGCGGCCGCGCGGACGCGGTTCTTCTCGTCGTTCGCGAGCCGGTCGGCGAGGGCGTCGAAGGCTCCCCCGCTGCCGAGGTCACCGAGTGCACTCGCCGCCCACGTCCGGCCCAGCCACTCTTCGTCCGACTGCAGCATCGCGACGAGCGGGTCGAGTGCCCGGTCGTCGCCGGACTGTCCGAGCAGCCGGGCCGCCGGAGAACGGGTCAGTGGTGCCGGGTGGTCGAGCAGTTCGAGCAGCGTCTCCATGCCGTGCCTCCGCACGAGGTCGGTCATGCCGAGCAGGCTGCGTTCGGCGACGTTGCGGACCGTGTTGACGCGGTCGGAGAGCGCGGCCAGAAGGGCGTTCAGCGACTCCCGGGACTCGACGCCGCCGAGCCCGAGAACGCCGTACTCACGAAGCTTCGGGTTGCCGTCGTGCGCGAGTTCGACGAGCAACGCCGCCGCTCGTTCGTTCCCGCAACGGCCGAGGGCCGCGGCGGCCTCCTCACGCCGGCCGTCCGGCTTGTCGTCGTCCTTCACGATGTCCCGCAGCCGCGAGACGACCTCGTCGTCCTGCGAGTCCCCGGCCGAGGCGATCGCCCGCTTGAGGATCGACTCGTCGTCGTCGTTCAGTCCGGCGAGAATGGAGTCCACGATGCGTCCTCAGCGGTTACCCAGTGCTCGTCCGATCGCGCCCGGCAGGTCACGTCCTGTGACGACGGCCGTCACACCGAGAACGGCGAGCGCTCCTCCGGCGAGGGCAGCGAGTGGAACGTAGAGACTCACGAGCCCCTTCAACTCGCCGTCTCCCACAGCGAGCAGGTGGCCGAAGACCGTCAGCAGGAAGAAGGCTCCGATGCCGGTCTGCATGCCTCCGACGCGACGGACTCGAGCCCGCTCCTCCGCGTCGGGCTCCGCCCCCAGCAGAAGACTCAGCGTCCCGGGCACGACGAGTCCGGCGACCATCAGCGTGAGCCAAGCCGCCCAGGGCGGAAACTCCCTCATCCGCCAGTTCGCGCGAAGCGCGTGAACCAGCAGCCAGACGGCCGGCAACGACCAACCCGGCACCGACCAGCCGCACGTTTCGACCTGCTCCACCGAAACGACGAGACCGGGCTCGGGACGGCTCAAGTCGAACGCGACCCATCCCCTCCGGAATCGATCCGGTTCGTCGCGATCGGCGACCGAACTGCGGCGGGCGGCGTCCTGGCAGGCGACTCACGAGGCAACTCCCACGGGACCGGCAGTCCTCGGAAGCCAGTGGGCCAGCAGAGACACCGGACCAGTGTTCAGCGAGCTTGTTGACCTCGTCGATCTAAAGGTCGATTCCAAGTCCGTGACTCACCGGCCTGGGAACGTCACACCGTTGACTCCCGGAGCGGGAGGAAGTGCCCAGAACCTCGGATTGCGGAGTTGCCAAGTCCCCTCGACGACAGGCTGGCCCTCCGTCATCAAGAGGGCCCTACCCTTCGCCTCCGGCCCCGAGCTTCGGCCCGTGGAGTGGAGTGAGACAAGACGACCACCGCGTACGAACGTGACGCCGAACTGAATGTTCCCCTCTTCGTCCAACGATCCGTGAAGCTCCCTTCCACGTGGAATCCATGCCTGTTGCCCCTCTCCCCGCCCCTTCCACCCGGGAATCCCTTCGCCTCCACCGAGGCCCTTCTCAGGCTGTCGCACACCCGGGCCGATGTCCGCGAGAACGATGAGCTTGAGATGGGTGCCACGCTTCTCGACTTGAACATCGTGGTAAACCTCAGCGGCACGATCACCTCCGAAGGTCAGCGTGAGTGCGTGAGGTCCAGTCTTCAAGGGCCGGACGTCTTCCGCCAATGCTGCCGTAGACGTGAGTGCGAGAAGGAGGAAGCTGAGGCGGAGAGGCTGTGGCATTGCTACGCACCTTTCAGAATCGTCGGGATTAACCTTCGGCCTCGAACTTCGCGTCTGCGGGAGGAGCCCCCATGATGTGGAAGCCAGCGTCGACGTGCAAGTTCTCGCCGCTGATGCCGCTGGCGAGGTCGCTGAGCAGGAACATGCCGACCTTGCCGACCTCCTCCGGCGTGACGTTTCGACGCATGGGGGCGATGGCCGGATAGAGCTTCAGCATCTTGCCGAAGTCGCCGACGGCCGAGGAACTCAGCGTCTTCAGCGGCCCGGCCGAGAGGGCGTTGACTCGTTTGCCCTCGGGCCCGAGTTCGTGGGCAAGGTACTCGACGGCCGTCTCGAGTGCCGACTTGCACAGGCCCATCACGTTGTAGCCGGGGATGACCTTCTCGCCGCCGAGGTAGGTGAGGGTGAGGACGGCTCCCCCCTCCTTCAGGATCTCCCGCGACCGGCCGGTGATGTCCATCATGCTGTAGACGCTGATCTCCATCGACTGCTTGAAGCCGTCCCGGCTGACGGCGTGCACCGGTCCCTGCAGGTCGTCGATGGGAGCGTAGGCAATCGAGTGCAGCACGAAGTCGACCTCGCCGAACTCGGCCTTCGCGGTCTCGAAGACGCGGTCGAGGTCCTCGTTCTTCGTGACGTCGCAGGAGAGCTTGAACTTCGGTCCGATGCCGTCGACGAGCTTCGACAGCCGCTTGAACATCTTCGGCCGTTCGGGGTCGGCGTCAGGGAGGTGGGTGAAGCCCATCTCGGCCCCTTCCGCGTGCAGGGCCTGGGTGATGGCCCACGCAATCGAGCGGTCGTTGGCGATGCCGAAAACGAGTCCCTTCTTGCCGTCGAACAGTCCCACGTCTCTCTCCCGGCCAGCTGGCGAATTGATCGACCGGTACGATAGCCCCGGCTGGTTCGGGCGCGAAGTGTTGTCGATCCGACGTCGCCAGTCGCGAAAACGACGCCCTTCGGCGAGTCCGTCCGCGGAGGCTGCCGCCGAACGCAATCGACTCTGGCCCAGAGACTTAGAGTCGGTTTCGGCGACCAACCACGAATTGGCATCCCCATTGCATTCTTCCTCGGTCGTCCCGGCTCGCAACGAGCGGGTCGGAGACGTTCGAGACGCATCGTTCGCTGACGTCGTGGGTCGGGCGGTTCCACTCCTCACCGGGAAGGAGCCGTCCCGTGCGACGACTTCGACCGCTCGGCCTCTCCCGTTTCGGGGGGAGCGGGGGAGCCGAGTTGGTCGCACGGTGCCTCTCGACGAACGTCACCCCCGAAGGGCTCTCCACTCTGGGCGGACGACTCCGCCCGTCGCGACGACGGAGACGCGTTTCGGAGTTCGAGCACAGGGCTTCCCGGCACGGACGTCGGAGACGAAGCCGCCAGACTCGGCACGACCGAGCACGCAGGAGCACTGGCAATGAGCGCGGACGGGTGGAACCGCTTTGGAGACGACTTCGAGGCCGGCGACTTCGGCGCGGCCGACTTCGACTGGAACGGGCTGCTCGACCAACCGGATCCGACGAGCGACTCGTCGAACCGACTCGTCCGCGAGCGTCGCCTGCACGCGACGTTCGACGGGTTGAACGAGGCGTTCGTCGATCTCTCCGAACTGATCAGCGAGTACGTGGAGTCGGTCCGCGTGCCGGGCGACGTGTTCGGCGAGACCGACGTCGATCGGTTCCTCGGTTGGTTGAAGACACACTACGGGCTGACCGAGGAGCAGTACCGCCGTGCCCGCGGGTACGAGCCGGCCGAGCGTGAGCTGGCGTTCGCGTGAGGAGGACTCAGCGCTTCAGATGCTCGTCGAAGAACGCCCGCACGACGCTGCGGACCTCGTCCGTCTGAAACCGTTTGCCGCCGTGCCCGGCTCCCTCGACCACGTGCAGCGTGGAGGGGACGCCGGCGGCGGTGAGTGCCTCGTGCAGTTTCCTGCTCTGTTCCAGCGGCACGCCGGGGTCCTTGTCGCCGTGCACGATGAGGAACGGGGCGTCCTCCTTCGAGACCTGGTGGAACGCGCTCACCTTCTTCGCGAGTTCCGGCACCTCGACGACGGTGGCACCGAGGAGCTTCGCCCCGTTCGAGGTCGCCTTGTTCGGCCCCAGGTTGGGCGGCATCGTCAGCAGGTCGGACGGTCCGTACCAGTCGCAGACCGCCTGTACCTGGCTGGAGACGGCCTCGTCCTCGGCCTTCGGCAGCGTGCCCATGAGCGCGACGAGGTGCCCGCCCGCCGATCCACCCCAGACGCCGACGTGGTCGCCGTCGAGCCCGTACTTCTCGGCATTCTTCCGCAGCCAGCGGATCGAAGCGCGGCAGTCGTCCATCTGGGCAGGCCACTGGGCGACGCCCGTCAGCCGGTAGTTGATGCTCGCGACCGCGTACCCGTGCGGGACGAGCCAGACGGCCGGGCAGCGGTCCTTGCTGCCGTTCTTCCACCCACCGCCGTGCACCCAGACGACGACCGGCAACGCACCCTCGAACTTCTCGGGGCGGTACAGATCGAGCTTCATCGCCCGGTCGCCGCGGACGGCGTAGACCAGGTCGCGCTCGACCTCCACACCAGCGGGCAGCTTCGGCGGTTTCTTCTGGGCGGCCACCGGGGCGGCAAGTGCCGCCAGCACGACGACGGCGAGGAGGAGAACACGGCGAGTCATGTTGTCGTCTCGTTGCGGGAAGGTCACTCGAAGTCCTGAGTCGTGGGCTTGATCGTCAGTTCGGGGATGTGGGCCCGCGGCGGGAGCTCGCAGACCATCATGACGGCGGCCGCCACGTCCTCCGGCTGCAGAATCTGGGCCTTGTGTTCGTCGCTGACCGGTACGGGGCGGTTGTCGAGAATCGGCGTGTTCACCTCGCCCGGGTAGACGTTCGTGATGCGGACCCCTTCGTCCTTCACCTCGCGCGCCGTCGTCAGGCCGAGCGACGCCATCGCGAACTTGGAGGCCGAGTACGCAACCCCGCCGAGCACGCTGGCCCGAATCCCCGCGACCGACGAGATCAACACGATCACGCCGTCCTTGCGGTCCCGCATGCCAGGGAGCACCTCGTACATGCAGTTGTACGCGCCGGTCGCGTTGATGCGGAGTACCTCGTCCCAGTCCTCGGGCTCCATCGCGGCCATGGTGCGGTTGGGGATGTTCGTCCCCGCGCTGTGGATCAACAGATCGACCTGGCCGAACTGCTGCTTGGCGATGTCGAACAGCGTGCGGACGCTGTCGCGGTTGCCGACGTCGCAGGCGTGGGGGTGAATCTCCCCCGGCCCCTCGTAGGCGTCGGCCACCTCGCGAACCTTCTCCTCGCGGCGGCCGGTCACGATGACCTTCGCCCCGGCGTCCGCGAGCGCGACGGCACACGCCCGCCCGATTCCCGTTCCGCCGCCTGTCACGACGGCCGTCTTGCCCTTCAAAGTCACTCGTTGCTCCTCGACTTCGTCGATGTCGTTCGTGCTGAGAATCCTCGATCCGGAATACCCGAGTCACACGCTGCTGTCCACGAAGCAGCCGCTCCACGAAGTGTCGTGCTGCTCGAAGAAGCGTGTCCGAACCGGCCGCAACACGGCTGTCGAGGCCGGGGCAACGCGCGATCCTCGCGTGCTGCGAGTTGACCCTCGTTGTCGATCCCCCAAGAATCGAGTCACCGCGAACGACGTGCTCGCGGCCTTCACCCCGAACGAGGACGACGCCATGCCCCGCGTGCTGACCGCCCTTCCGGTCTACAACGAGGCGAAGCACGTGGCCGAGGTTCTCCGACGGGTCCGGCGTTACGCAGACGACGTTCTCGTCGTGGACGACGGTTCGACCGACGGGACCAGCGAACGTCTGGTCGAGTTCGAGGACGTGACCGTCGTCCGTCACGAACCGAACCGGGGCTACGGGGCCGCGCTGCGGACCGCGTTCGACTACGCGACCGAACACGAATACGACGTGCTGGTGTCGATCGACTGCGACGGTCAGCACGAACCGAAGCGAATCCCCGAGCTCGCCGCAGCCGTCTTCCCGGAGCACGGGCCGCCGAACGACGTCGTCTCCGGGAGTCGCTACCTCGCGATCTTCGACGGGGACAGTCTGCCTCCCGTGGAACGGCGGCAGATCAACGCCGACGTCACGGCCTTCCTCAACGAACGACTCGGGCTCGGACTCACCGACGCGTTCTGCGGATTCAAGGCGTACCGGGTGGAGGCGCTCCGGAAGCTCGACGTGACCGAGCCCGGCTACGCGATGCCGTTGCAGTTGTGGGTGCAGGCCAAGGACGCGGGGCTCCGGATCGTCGAGCACGCGGTGCCGCTGATCTACCTCGACGAGGAGCGGTCGTTCGGCGGGTCGCTCGACGACGCGACGATCCGAATGGACCACTACCGGGCCGTGCTCGAGCGGGAGTTGGCCGCCACGCACTGTTGTGCGGACGCGTGGACGGACGAGTGGCCGGCGAGGAACGAGTGAGTGCCGGCCGGTTCACCCGACCATCCACGGTCCATCCGCGTTCCGCGTGATGACGGCGCGATCCTCGCCGACCCACCGCTCGACCGGGCGGCCGACCTCGCACGCGAAAACGTGCAGCGGCTGACGAACTCGGATTCGGCTGGCACCCTTCTGATCGCCGGGCGACCGTTCCTCGACTTGCGACGAGCCGCCCGCGACGAGTTGATTCGGACGGCGGTCGGCGAGACGGAGTCTCTCGCGGGCGAGCCCGTTGAATCGCCACGCCGAGTCCGCCTCGTCGTGATGACGGGCCATCAACCGGCGCCCTTCCACCCGGGAGTTTGGATCAAGAACTTCGCCACGGCCGCGCTCGCGAGGCGGCTGGACGGCGTCGGCGTGAACCTCGTCGTCGACGGCGACCTTCGTGCTTCGAGCACCGTTCGCGTGCCGGTCGGCGGCAGTGAGTCGCCGTGGGTCGAGACCGTGCCGTTCGACGGCGAACAGCCCGCCACCCCGTGGGAGGAGTCCGTCGTCGTCGATCCGGAGACGTGGCGGACGCTGTCGGACCGACTCCGCGGGGCGTTGGCCGAGTGGGGACTCCAGCCGTCCGTCGCTCGCGACTGGCCCGAGGCACGTGCGGGGGACGGGCTCGCCGAGTTGCTGACCCGGGTTCGCGTCCGGACCGAACGGCGGTGGGGCTGCGAAAACCTCGAGGTTCGGCAGAGTCGACTCTGCGAGACGTCGTCCTTCGCGCGGTTCCTGCTACACCTCGCACGAGACGCCGAGCGATTCCGGGAACTGCACAACGAGGTTCTCGGAGAGTACCGCCGGGCGAACGGCATCCGCGGCGCAACGCACCCGGTCCCGGCCCTGGACGGCGGTGACGACTGGACCGAGCTGCCGTTCTGGACTTGGAACGCCGGCGGCGAGCTTCGACGGCCGGTCGTGGTTCGACGTCGTGCCGACCGACTCGTGCTCGGCGACCGGGACGGTGACCTAGTCGAACTTCCAACGGACGCAGAAGCAGCCGTCGCGGCGATCGGGACCCTGAAGGACCGGGGCGTCCGGCTGCGAACGCGAGCGTTGACGACGACCTTGTACGCCCGGCTGTTCCTGTCCGACCTGTTCGTCCACGGCGTGGGCGGGGCGAAGTACGACGAGATGACCGACCGGCTGATCGAGCGGTTCTTCGGCCTGCCCGTGCCGCGCTTCCTGCTGCTCTCGGCGACGCGGCACCTGCCGTTCTCCCAGAACGGAGTCGCAGCCGGCGGGTTGGCCGAGGCGAGGGCCCGGCTCCATCGACGGGAACGAAGCCTGCGGTACAACCCGGAACGACACGTCGACGGGGCCGCATCGCCGGTCGCACGGGAGCTGGTCGCTCGCAAGGCCGAGTTGGTCGAGCAGCAGCACTCCGCGGAGGCGGCTCGCGAGCCAAGGCGATCCCGCAGCGAGCGCCATCGCGACAGCGTGCGAAACCGTCGTCGCTTCGACGAGCTTCAAGAGGTCAACAAGCAGTTGGCGGAGCTCCTGTCACAACAGTGGGACGAGTGGCGCGGAGAAGTCGAGCGACTCGAGCAGCGCGAACGAGCGGAAACCGTACTCGCGAACCGCGAGTGGGCGTGGTGGCTGTTCCCCGAAGAGTCGCTGCGGCCGTTCCTGACCGGTCTCGACGTCGGCGGCTGACCTACCGGGACGGCGTCACCACGATCGGAGACTCGGTCGGAAAGTCGCTCGCGTCGATCGCCGTCCAGACCTGCTTGGAGACGAGTTCGCCCGTGTCGAGGTTCACGACGGTCGTCGCGAACTTGACCGTGCCGAACGGGACTTCGTCGGTCAGCCAGGTCTCCGCGTAGTACCGAAGCGTCGGGCCGTTCTCGCCAGCGAACTTGTCGAGTGTCGCCATGCAGTGCAGGCACTCGAAGGCGTCCCGACGAAGCGGCGTGCGAACGTACTCGATCTTGCGGACACGGAAACGTGCCGGCTCTGGCAGGCCGAACGGGAAGAAGCCGTCGCGAGCGTCCCGCGGCTTCCAGATCGTCGGATCGTGAGTGAGCGACTCCCGCTGCCAGTCGGGTGTGTCCGTTCCCCGCAGTTCCTCCGGTCGCAGCGTGACGACGTGGGCGCGTCCAAGGAGAAGCGGTTCCGGGCTGACGGCGTACCGGAGCTCGTGGCCGCCCTCGTCGTCCAGTCCGTGGTCGAAGAGCAACAGCCAGACTGACCGACCGTCTCCCTCCGTCGTTCGGAATCGAATCCAACTCGGCCTCGTCTCGTCACGGAGTCCCGGCAGCGAGCCGATCAGCGTGTGAAGCGGTTCGTCGAGTGTGGGCTCCGGTTCCGAGTAGTCGATCCAGCCAGCCTGCTCCATCGCGTCGAACAGCCACGGTTGCGCCCACGGCGAGCGGGCGGAGGTCCACGCCGAGAACGCCGAGGCGAACAGCAGGACGAGCGCGACGGCTCGTCCGCGCGGGGTGGCAAGACGGTCGACCGCGGGCAGCATGCCGACCAGCCAGAACGGGATCAGCCAGATCGTCCAGCGGAGGCCGGCGCTGATCCCCCCGTAGTTGTAGTTCTGGGTGCGAGAGAGATAGAACGCGAGCACGATCGCCGTCAGCCCGAGCCCCATGGCGGCCAACGGAAGCAGTTTGCTTCGCTCGCTCCGGTCGCGAGCCCTCTTCAACGTGAACCACCAGCCGACGAGCGTGAGCAGGAAGACGGGCGACAGCGAGTAGATGCCGTGATGGCCGACGGTGCAGTGGAGGAAGTAGACGAGCGGCGACTCGGTCGAGGCGTCGATGCCGGTGGGGTTCGCCCAATAGCTGGGGACGCCCTCGTGGACGTAGACGTACTTCTCCGTGCCGTACTTCGCGTAGAACGGGACAACGCCGCCGGTCGCGACGACGTTGAGTGCGAAGTGGGCCACGAGCGGGACGAGGGCGGCCGGGACGAAGGCGGCCCACGTCCGCGACGGCGACTTCCAGTGGAGCACTGCGAAGACGGCGACGCCGTACGAGGCGGCCGGGAGTTCGTTGACGACCGTGAACGCCGCGAAGAACCCGGCGACGGCGAAGGCGACGAACGAACGGCTGCCGGCGAGGATGCGGTCGAAGGCCGCGAGCGAGACGACGAGCGAACAGGCGGCGACCGTGTGGTTGTTGAGCGTCGAGGAGAACGGCAGCAGCAGCGTTGCCGTCCCGGCGGCCGCCACGACGAACAGCGGAGTGAAGCCGCGGGACGAGTGCCGTTCCGCGATGCGGCCCAAGAGCGCGAGGGCGACGCCGAGCGGAACGACGTTCACGAACAAGAGCACCCAAGGCACGACGGTGGGCGTGTCGTCACGCAGATCCAGCCCGCTCGCCCGTTCGACGCACCACGCGACCCCGGCGACGAGCGTGGGGAGCATCGGTGGCTTCGTGGAGTAGAAGTGGCCCTCGTGCCGGACCTTGTCGATCGTGCTCCAGCCCCGGGTGCCGTCGATCTCGTCGATGACGTAACCGTTGCCGGAGAGAAGCGACTCGACGGTGCACCAACGGCTCCGGTCGTTCGCACTCTGCAGCGGCTCCGCCCGGAACAGGTTGCCGGCAACGGCGGTCAGAACGACCGTGACCAAGAGTGCCCGGACGGCGCGCGGGGCAACCGCATCGCGATCGGCGGCGGTCACGGCGGGCGAGGCGTCCGTCACGTAGCAGTCACTCGGCGGGCGGGGCGACGAGGTCCCGCAGGTGGAAGTGGTGCGGGCCCAGCTTTCCACCATAGTTGCCCGCCGTGACCCACGTCAGCCCTGGACACGCGCAGGCGGCGTGCAGGGCGACGTGCATCGCCCGGCGGACGTGCTCGGCGGTCAGGCCGTCGACGACGATCTCGTAGACGGCCCGTGTCTCGTCGTCGACCGAGGTCTCGCACTGAGCCCGCAGCGTGGGGCAGTAGGCGTGGTTGGTGCTGGCCTTCAGCTTCGGGTACTTCGAGCCGACCTTGCTCCCGCTGCGGACGACGCCGCCCGGGAACGGCGCGATGGCACCTGGCACGCCCTCGACCGCGGCGGCGGCGGCCGCCGCGGCCGCGAGGGCTTCCGCGGCAGAGCGACCGCCGAGGATGAGGTTCCCGCCGGCCACCCCCTTCACCGCACCGACGCGGTCCTCGCAGACGAACTCGCCGTCCATGACGGGAACGCGCCAGAAGCGGCGGTCGAGGAGCTTCTTGGAGGACTGGAAGCCGTCGCCGAAGAACCGGAGGGCGTCCCCGACGGGGAGTCGCGCGACGAAGTCGAACTCGTCCCCCGATTCGGCGAGTCCGTCGAAGCAGGCGGTCGTCGGGCAGGTCAACACGTTCTGCCCCACGCGGGCGGCGAGTGCCTTGGCGAGGGCGTCCTTCGAGAACGCGAACACGAGCAGGGAGACCCCGGGCCGGCCGTCGGGAGTGTCTTCCGGCGAGACCGGTCCTTCGACGGCAGCCTCGGCGTCGCAGGCGATCACACTGGAGGCGTGGCCCGAGGCCTCTCGGCAGGCCGTGCGGGCCCACTCCTCGGAGGCTGCGGTGACCACGAGCCGTGCGGCAACGGTCGGGAACGCCTCGGCGAACGTGTCGACCACGGGAACGCCGTGGCAGTCGAGAGTCGTCTCAGGGAGCATCTTGGGGGTCGGTCGGCTCAGGAGTCGGTCGGTTCGTCACTGGAGACGAACGGATTCTCCGGTTGCCGGGCCCGCATGACCATGTTCACGAGCTGGGAAACGTTCACCGAACCCATTTTTCTCGCGATGCTCGCTCGGTGGGCCTCGACCGTCTTCTCCTTGATGACGAGGCGGTCGCCGATGGCACGGCTGATCAGCCCCTCGACGACGAGTTCGAGCACCTCCCGCTCCTTCTTCGTCAGCGTCTCCAGCCGACGGCGGATGTCGTGGACCTCGGCCTTCCGCGGCCAGTCGGCCACGTCCCGCTCGACGGCTTGCTTCACCTTGTCCAACAACGCGAGGTGGTCGAGCGGCTTCTCCAAGAAGTCGATCGCGCCGAGCCGCATCGCCGTCACGACCTTCGGGACACGCGGCTCAGCCGTCACCATCATCACCGGGATGCTGGGGCTCTTGTCCCGCAGCCTCCGGAGCGCGTCGATGCCCGTGCCGTCCGGAAGGTGGAGGTCCAAAATCACGCAGCCCGGCGCGTTCGGTTCGAAGGCGTCCAGGAACGACCCGACATTGCCGAAGCACTCGGCCTGCAGCCCGACCGACTCGACGAGGAAGCGGAGCGAGTCGTTGACGATCGGGTCGTCGTCCACGATGAAGACGACCGGGTCCGGGACGTCGGCGGCCGCGGACTGTTCGACGGGCTCGAGAATCGTCATGCGATCGTCCTTCCGAGTGGAGCGAGAGGGGAAAACGGCGAATGCCGACGGCGAGTGTACCCCCAGCCAGGGCTGTCGTCAGCGCCTCGAACGGCTTCCGCGGTGACGAAGTCGAAAGCCGTCGGAGTTAGTACAATCCCTGAATGAGCGAACCGATTGCGAGTCTCGACGGCCGCGTGGTCCCCCTCTCCGACGCCCGGGTCTCCGTGCACGACCTCGGGCTCGTGCAGGGGGCGGCCGTCACCGAGATGATCCGCACGTTTCGCCACCTGCCCTTCGAACTGGACCGGCACCTGAACCGTCTGCTGCGGTCGCTGAAGGTCGTCGGCTTCGGTGGCGACCTGACGCTGGAGACGTTGCGGGAGCGGGTGAACGAAGTGGTCGCGCACAACGCGACGCTGATCCCCGAGCACCACGACCTGGGCATCGTCGCGTTCGTCACGGCCGGGGCGAATCCCACGTACGTCGGGTCGGCCGGGGCCGGGCAGGTCCGCCAGCCGACAGTCGGCGTGCACACGTTTCCGCTCCCGTTCGAGCTGTGGGCCGAGAAGCTCGAGCACGGCCAGCATCTCGTCACGCCCAGCATCCGGCACGTGCCGGCGGATTCGATCGACCCGCGGCTCAAGATGCGGAGCCGGCTGTTCTGGTACATGGCCGACGCCCAGGCCCGGCTGGTCGATCCGAAGGCCGGGGCGTTGCTGCTGGACCACGACGGATTCGTCACCGAGACGAGCAGCGCGAACTTCCTCTACGTCAGCGAGGGGGCGATCTGCGCGCCGGGGGCCGCGGGCGCGCTCGGAGGGACGAGTCAGCGAAGAATCGCCGAGTTCGCAGCGGCCTTCGAAGTGCCAATGACGAGCCGGCCGACGACGATGTACGACGTGCTCAACGCGGACGAGGCGTTCACGTCGTCGACGCCCTACTGCCTGCTGCCCGTGACGAAGGCGAACGGCCAGCCAATCGGTTCCGGCCGACCGGGCCCCGTGTTCGAGCGGCTGATCTCCGCGTGGAGCGAGCACGTCGGACTCGACGTCGCCGAGCAAATCCGGACGGTCGCCCGAGAGCGGACCGCCTGACGGTCGTGCGCGTCAGGCGACCGGTCCGCACGAATCACGCCGACGACTGCGAGGCGGCGACGAGGAAGTCGTACGATTCCCGCATCACCACGGGGGCCACGTGGCCGTGGCGGCTGAGTTCGACGTGAACGCCGTTCGCGTAGCCGACGTCTTCCAGGGCGGCGAGCACGGGTGGAAAGTCGATCTCTCCGTCGCCGAATCGCAGGTGCTCGTGGACGCCGCGAACCATGTCCTCGATGTGGACGTTGAACAGCCGGTCTCGGCAGGCGTGGACGTACTCGGCGGGCGGGCGGTCCTCCGTGCACTGCAGGTGACCGACGTCGAGCGTGACGCCGAGGTGAGGGGACGGACCCACGACCGCCTCGACTCGCTCGACGAGTTCGTCGAACTGCTCGACCCGCTCGACGAACATCCCCGGCTCCGGCTCGAAGGCGAGGGACACGCTCCGCTCGCCGGAATACTCGACAACCTCTCGAACCCCGGCGACGAGTCGGTCCATCGCCGTCGACCACTCGACCGGCTCCCGCAGGATGCCCGACCAGAACGAGACGGCGTCCGACCCTAGCGCCGCGGCGACGTCGACGGACCGCTTCAGAAAGTCGATCCGTACGGCCCGCTCCTCGGCGGTCGGGCTCATCAGCGTCGGCTCGTGCTTCGAACGCGGATTCAACAGGAATCGCGCCCCGGTCTCGATCACCGAATGCAGCCCGAGCCGTTCGAGCTCCGACTTCGTCCGCTCGATCTCTTCGTCGAGCCGCGGCGAGAACGGATCGAGGCAGTGGTGGTCGAGCGTGATCGCCACCGAGCCGTACCCGATCTCCGCCACGAGCTCGAGCACGTCCGGCCAACGATGGAACGGAAAGCCGTTCGAGTTGTAGCCGAGGAGGAGAGACATCACAGAATCAGCGAGTCGGCCCGGAACACTGGGCCCTCGACGCAGCTTCGCTTGTAGTCCCAGCCGGTCTCCGACTCGTCGTCGCGGAGGCGGACGACGCAGCTGAAGCAGGCGCCGAAGCCGCAGGCCATGGGGGACTCCAGCGACAGCCAGCAGGGGATGTCGTGCTCGACGCAGGTCTCGCCGACGCGGGCCATCATCGGTTCGGGGCCGCAGCAGAAGACCTCGTCCGGCCGGTCGCTGCCACTGGCGATCGCCTCCTTCAGGAGTTCGGTGACGAAGCCATAGCGTCCCTTCGAGCCGTCGTCGGTCGTCAGCCGCACGTCGATGCCGGCCTGCTCGAAGTCGTCGACGAACGAGACGAGGTCCTCGGACTTCACACCGTAGCAGAGCGTCACGCGGTCGGGTTTCTCGACCAGAACGCGTTGGGGGTCGCCGTAGACGTGCCGGCCGAGTGCCTCGCGGCCGACGGCGAGGAACGGCGTCTGCCCGATGCCGCCGGCGACCAGCATCAGGTGGCCGCCCGTCGGTTTCGGGAAACCGTTGCCCAGCGGGCCCCAGACCTCGAACGTGTCGCCCGGCTGGCAGCGGCTCATCAGCGTCGTCAGCTTACCGACGACGACGTAGCCGAAGTCGACCGAGTCGATCTCGCCGCCCTCGCTGGCCGCCACGTCGAGGAGTGCGAACGGCCGACCGAGCAGCGGGTCGTCCCCGTGCGGATCGCGGACCATGAAGAACTGCCCCGGCCGGATCTGCCGGGCGATGGACGGGCAGCGGAGCCGTAGACGGTAGGTGTCCCGGGCGACCTGCTCCTGTTCGACGACCGTCGCGACGACGCGTTCGGCCGTCGGGATGCACCCGGGGAGTTCGGCAACTGGTCCACTCACGTCGGTTCTCCGTCCGTCAGCGTCGTCCGCGTTTCGACGACTGTCCCTTCTTCTTCGTCGGGCGTCCGCCCTTCTTCCGCGACTTCGGCGATGCTCCTGGCTTCCCACCACGCTTCGAGGACCCGGGCTTCGACGCCGGCCGGCCTCCCGATGCCGACTTCTTCCGCGAACGCCGCGGCGGTCCGGACGACGAGCCGGAGTTCTTGCGAACCAGGTCCCGCAGCTCGTCGAGCTCCTTGCGTGTGAGCGGTCGGTACTCGCCGCTCTTCAGCCGGCCGATCTTGAGCGGGCCGAAGCCGACGCGTTCGAGCTTCATCACCTTGTGGCCCACGCGGGCGAGCAGGCGACGAATCTCCCGGTTGCGGCCCTCGGTCAGCACGAGTTCGAGCCACGCGCTCTTGCCGCTCTTGCGAATCTTCTTCGCCGAACGAACGCGGAACTTCCCCTCTGTGAAGTGCAACCCGGCCTCGAGCGACTTGAGCGTGTCGCCGGTCGGCTCGCCCGCCACCTGCACCTTGTACCGCCGCTGCACCTTGTACCGGGGATGCAGCAGTTTGTTGGCCATCTCGCCGTCGTTGGTGACGAGCAACAGGCCGCGGCTGTTCTCGTCGAGCCGACCGACCGTGTACAGCCGGCCGTGCGGCGGCACGAGGTCGATCACTCTCGGCCGCCCGCGGGGGTCGCTGCTCGTGCAGAGGTAGCCGGGCGGCTTGTTGACGAGGAAGTACTGCTTCTTCTCCAGCTCGAGCGGCACGGTGTCGACGGTGACACGCTGCCGGTCGAGATCGACCTGCGTCCCGAGCCTCGTGACGGTCTCGCCGTCCACGGCCACTCGCCCCGACGTGATGAACTCCTCGCAGGCTCGTCGCGAGCCGTACCCGGCCTCGGCCAGCAGCTTCTGAAGCCGGACCGGTTGGGCGGGTGGCGCGTTCTCGTTCGTCGAAGTGGCGTTCATCGGGGCGAGTGTACCGCGTGGAGCCGCGACTCGGCGAGCGAGCGAGAATCTCGGGACTCCGAGCGGTGCTCCTGCACTATGATCCAGAGGCTTGGTCGTGGAGTTTGCCGGTGAAGCCGACTCGTCGGCCGGTGACGATCACCGCCGCAGCCGAGCATCGCGAACGGCCCTCCCCACAGGGTCGCGAGGCGACTCGCCCTTCACCCTCGCTCATCGGGGTCCCTCAGCATCGTGCCGAAGATCACCCGCGAGCAACTCGAAGCGGCCCGGGACACCACGATCCCGGACGTCCTGGCCGACGACCTCGACGTGCTGTTCGTCGGCATCAACCCGAGCCTCTACTCCGCCGTCGTCGGCCACCACTTCGCCCGACCCGGCAACCGCTTCTGGCCGGCGCTGCACCAGGGCGGGTTCACCGACCGGCAACTCGACCCGTCCGAGCAGGCGTTGCTCGTCGAGTTCGGCTGCGGTCTGACGAACGTCGTCGAGCGGGCAACGGCGCGAGCCGACGAGCTCGCCGACGAGGAGTTCGTCGCGGGAGCCGCGAAGCTCGAACGGAAGGTCCGCCGGCGGCGGCCGAAGTGCGTCGCCTTCCTCGGCATCACGTCGTACCGGTCGGCGTTCGGAGAGAAGAAGGCCGTGGTCGGCCCGCAGGACCACGAGATCGGCCCGGCCCGCGTACACGTTCTGCCGAACCCGAGCGGACTGAATGCGCACTACCAGATCGCCGACTTCGCCCGGCTGTTCCGCGAGTTGGCGGAAGAGGTCCGAGTTCCGCACTGACGGCTACGCGAGCCAACGTCGGAGTTCGTCGAACGCGGCGGCCAGGTCGTCGTCCAGCCGGTCACGAACCCTGGTGAGAGACTCGGTCAACTCGACGGAGACGGGAATGGCCGTGCCCCGCGGGGGAACTCGCGGGACGATCGCCCTCACGATCGCCGTGGCCAACTCTTCGAGTCCGGCCCCGGTCGTCGACGAGACCGCGAGGGCGCCTTCCGGCAGGCGTTCGCGAATGCAGGGCAGATCGGACTTGTGGGCCACCACGATCGCATCGGGCCACTCCGCAAGCAACCGGAAGTCCTCGTCGTCCTCAGGCTGCGACACGTCGAGCAGGACCAGTCGGCAGTCGGCCCCGGCCAAGGCCGTGCGAGCTCGATTGATCCCCTGCGACTCCAGGTCGTCGGCACCGTCACGAAGGCCGGCCGTGTCGACCAGGCGGACCGGCCAACCGTCGAACGCCGTGTCGGCCGAGACGACGTCACGCGTCGTCCCCGGCAGGTCGAACACGATCGAACGACCGTAGCCGAGGAGAGCGTTCACCAGACTCGACTTGCCGACGTTCGGGCGTCCGGTCAGGACGACGTTCCAAGGGCTCGCGAGATGCCGTCCGACGTTCGACCAGGACAACAGGTCGTCGCACCGCCGCCGGGCCGCTTCGAGACTCGCGGTCTCCAACTCGACACGAAGCATCTCCAGCGACTCGCGAAGCCGACCGTTCGACTGGTCCAGCGCGATCGTCGCCGTCCGAAGCGTCGTCGCGGCGACGAGCGTCCGCCGCAACATGTTCTCGAGCCGCGTGCCCGTCGGAACAGGGCGGTCGGTCCACTCGACACCCACGTCGCGCAGGTCTCGCGCAATGCGCCCGACCGCGACGCGTCCGCCGTGGCAGTGGACCTCGACGACCGACTCGCTCGTCCGACAGACCACGACGTCCTCCGGCGGGTCCCCCCAGTGACCGAAGACGACCCGATTCGGCTCCGAGTCGGGCAGCTCTCGTCCCGAAGCGGCCCGGAAACCGGCCCGCTGGACGAGATCGACGGGCCCGTGCACGGCGACCGTGGCGACGCCTCCCCGACCGTCGGGTGTGAGCCGCCATGCTCGCGGCCATGCGGTTGGCGAGTCAGCTTCCATCCCGGGCCTCGGCTTCCAAGTGGTCCGCGACCAACACCAAGCCCTGCAGCGTGAGTGCCGGTTCGACCCGGGCGAACGGCTCGGCCCCGACCAGTTCCCACAGCGACGCCGACCCGCCGCCGGTGAGCAGCGTCGTCGCCTCGCCCGACTCGACTCCTTTCAGCCGCCCGACGAGTTCCCGCACGGCACCGAGTTGGCCGAAGTAGAGCCCGCTGCGGAGTGCCTCGCGTGTCTCCGTCCCGAGCGGGGGGACGTCGTAGTGGTCGAGTTCCTCCCGCTCGACGTAGGGCAGCAGCGCCGTGTACTGGTGCAGCGACTTCGCCGACAACTCGAAGCCCGGCAGGATCGCCCCGCCGCGGAACCGCCCGAGCGAGTCGACGTAGTCGACGGTGGTCGCCGTACCGCTGTCGACGAGGACCATTGGCCGTCCTTCCGACCGCAGCACGTTGCCGGCGACGGCGTTCAGGAGTCGGTCGAGGCCGACCCCGCCGGGGAACGGCAGATTCACGTCGAGGGGAAGCTGCTGGTGATGGTCCACGACCACGGGCAACGGCCAGCGACTCCCCGGCCAGGTTTCCAGCACGCGTCGAACGCCCGCGGGATTCGACCCGGCGACGACCCCGCGTGGCACGTCGCCGCCGCTCGTCCACTCCAGAATTTCGTCCCACGGCAGTTCGTCCGAGAGAGGCACGACGACCGACTCCGTTTGGAGCGGCAACGCCGAGTCGTGGGCCGCTCGGCGGAACATCCCGATCTTGAACCGACTGTTCCCCACGTCGACCGCGAGCGTCAGGTCCGTCACGGCAGTCGCCTCGCCCCGCGAACCTCGTCGATCGAGAACGGCCCGAGTTCGCCCCCGTCGTCGGAGAGCAGGACGAGGCGGCCGTACTCGCTGCTTCGGCCGTCGGGGAAGCCGGCGTGGGTCGAGCCGTCGTCGAGCGTGACCTCCACCCGGGTCGTCTCGTCCACGCCCGGGAGGTCGGCGTGGACCAGGTCCGGAAAGCGGCTCCAAGCCCACTTCCACAGGGTGGCGTTCGGATCGGCCTTGCCCGCAATGTCCGTCCACTCGGCGTGGGCCTGGACCAGGTCCTTGCGAGCAGCCGCGCGGCACCACGGCTCGAGGACGTCGGCAATCCAAGCGCGACGAGAGGTCACGAGTTCCTCGAAACTGGCCAACTCGACTCTCCGAGCACGAACGACGGGACGACGTTGTCTCTCCGGATTCTCCGCATGCCCGTGCCCGACGCAAGTTGACGCGGCTGCCACTGCGAGTGCGACGATGCGAGAGAGGTTGGGACGCCGCTTGCTTTGCGGATCGCACCCGTGTTAGCCTGCTCAGCCCTTGGGACACGAAGCATGCTGCGTGTCCCGGTTCTTTGCCATCGTGAACGCTTCGAGAGGACGAGCGGATGAACCCGCCCGCACTGCTGGAGAACCGAGCCGACGCCGCAACGGCTCTCGACCCGCTGGACGAGATCGACGCCGTCGAGGAGATGCGTCTTCGCACCTGGGCCCGGCACAACCACGTGCCGGCCGACCAGCGCGAACACGACTGGCATGCGGTCGTTCTCGACGAGATGGCCCGAGTCGACCGCGAGACGACCGAGGCCTGAGTTCTCGTTTCCGGTCGTTCGCGACGCCGACACTTCGTGCGCAAAGGAAAACGGCCCGATCGCACGGTGGCGACCGGGCCGTCTCGTCAGCACGACGAAGACTCGTTGTGTCGAAAGCGTTCAGTTCCGCGAGGTCGGGCGGAACTTCGAGGCGTCGCGTGTCGCCTCGATGACGGGGGGCCGGCCGGTCGAGCCCTCCGACTCCGCGGCCCACCCGGCCACCGACCAGTGGCCGTAGGTCTCCGCAACGCTCCCGCCGAGATCCTGCAAGGCGTCACGGAAGCTCGCGGGGGTCAGGTCGTCGTTCGGGACGACTCGTTGCAGCACGAACCGACGATTCGCCGGCACGTAGGCGAAGAACTTGCCGCGCCCCAGCCGGTCGTTGTCGGCCAGCAGTCGCAGCAACGCCGTACGCGGCACGTCGGCAGCGGACTTGGGGAGTTCGTCAAGCCAAGCGACGAGCCAGACGCTCTTGCCGTTCGCACTCAAGACGGCCGACATCGACAGGTTCCACTTCCGACCCCGGTGGACGGCGTTGAACTGAAAGTCGTAACGCTGGTCGTCGAGTTTGGGCGAGAGCCCCATGCCGTCGAGCATGCGTCCCAGTTCGGCCTGGGAGAGGGCCTCCCCCGCGCGGGCACTGCTCGTGGCGCTCAGGACCAGTCCGAGAACCGCCACGACCGAGCCGAGACGTGCCGCGCGCGAAACAAAGCTCATCGACGGTGACTCCCGGTTGGCGACGACGCAGTGGCCCGAAGTTCCGCGCGCCGACCTTCATGCTTCGGAGGCGAAGAGATGTTCGAGGCAGATTCGCGACCACGACTCGAAGGAGTCTGCGGACTGTCGCAACTTTGACGGTTGTGCGAATCCCGTCTCGATGATCGACTCCTCACGTGGGCGAACTTGCGGAGAATCGAGCTCGAACACGTGAACGATCCCGAGGTGCACCTGCCCGACCGGCGTCTCGTCGTCGTTGATCAGGCCGACGCAGCGCTCCGTCCACT
>JANQQW010000316.1 GCA_028284885.1 Planctomycetaceae bacterium | reverse complement strand
CCCTCGAGTTGAACTGGGTTCGGCCCTCGCTCGGGTCGGTTCGCTCGAACCTCGGCACCCACCTGCCGAACGGGCGGGCGGGTCCGCGTGGCGAGGAAGCGACGCTGACCGACGCGCTGCGCCGAGGGCGGGGGCGGCAGCACGGGCCGTCCCCCTCCGCCGTTCGGTTCCGATGCCGCCGGGGCCGGTGGTGCCTTCAGCGGTCGTCCCGGCGTGTCGGTCTTGGGGATGGGCAGCAGCGGCTTCGGCGACTCGTAGCCGTCGTGACCGGGGTCGTGGAAGTCGTCGTTCGGGATGAAGGGACCGTCGTAGCCGCCAGGGCCGGGCTCGACGTGCTTGTCGGAGCTCTTGCAGCCGGCGAGCGGCAGGGCGGCGGCGGTCAACAAAACGGCAGCACGCAGCGAGACGTTCATCGGGTGTCCTCGAGTGGGTTCCGTCGGTCGACGAACACACCGCGGCAGGGCCGTCCGACGGGGACGGCGACCAGGTCGGAGAAGTCGGCGGTGTGGGAGCTGCCTACCGGAACGGACAATCCCTCGAGGAAACCGGACGTCCCACCCTGAACGTCGCGCTCACGTGGAGCGCTGGCATCTCCACCACGTTCATCGGACCGACCGCGTCGCCGTCGTCAACGAGATCGTCCGCGCGCGGGAATCTCGCCCCCCACGTGTCGCGTCGTTCCTGACAGGTCGAGTCGGCCCGCCGCGCAAACCCTGCGGGACGTCGCACGTGCCACGAAACGCGACGGCACGACGGGCTCGGCGAAGTGGGCGGGTCGCGAGGATCGTGGCACGGTCCGCGGTGGTCGCCTACGCTGAAGGGACGTGTCCCACGCCCCGAGGGGTCGGAGTGAGATTCCCCACCGCCGTCACCGTCCTGCTCCTGCTGCTGGTCTCCGCGGTCTCGCCGCTGCTCGCACAGGGCACGGACGACCGACTCGGGGAACGCGTCGTCGAGTCCGCCTCGTTGGACGTCGACTCGCGGGCGACGAAGTTGACGTCGTCCGTCCGCGAGGAGTTTCGTGCCGGGGAATGGGAACGCGGCGTCGAACGACTCCGGGAGATCGCCACGTCCCCCGAGGGGAAACTCGTGCCGCTCGGCCCGCGCCGATACGTCCGGCCGCAGCGGCTCGTCAACCTGACCGTCGCCGGACTCCCCGCCGACGGACTGGCTGCCTACCGGAAGGTCGTCGATCCCGCCTTCCGCGAACTCGTCGAACGAGGCCTTCGCGATCGCGACGAACGCGCCCTGCGGCGAGTCGTCGAGGAGGCGTTCGCGTCGAGCCGTGCGGACGAGGCGCTCTGGCTGCTGGGCCAACTTGCATTCGAGCGGGGCGACACCGACGCCGCCCGCGAGCACTGGACGCGGCTGCTGCCGCTGCCCGGCGAGTTCGAGGTGGGCGAACCGCTGCCGCGACTGCGGTACCCGGACTCCGACGTCCCCGTGCCACGGGTTCTCGCGAGCCTCGTCGCCGTCAGCATCGCGGAGGGTCGCCTCGACCGGGCTCGGCGGGAGCTCACGTCGTTCGCCGCACGGCACGCCGACGCGGAGGGACCGCTCGGTGGCCGAACGGGCCGCTACGTCGAACTGTTGTCCGACTTGATCGA
>JANQQW010000313.1 GCA_028284885.1 Planctomycetaceae bacterium | reverse complement strand
GACTACGAAGTCGTGCACCGTCACAGCACGCCGAAGCGGTCGAAGGCCTCGGCGGCGCCCATGCCGTTCGCGATCGCCTCCCGCACGGCGTTCTCCGCGTGCACCTTCTCCCACGCGGCCTGAACGGCTTCGGCCTCGATCTCCCGGGGCACGACGACGATGCCGTCCTCGTCGGCGACGACGAGGTCGCCCGGGGCGAAGCGGACTCGGTCGATCTCGACCGGAACGTCGAGGTCGATCACGCGGTGCCGGTTGGCGGAGTCGTAGACGCAGGTGCCGCGGGCGAAGACCGGGAAGTCCATGCTGCGGATCTTGGCGACGTCGCGAACGCCGCCGTCGACGATCGCCCCGACGCACCCGCCGTTCCGGGCAGCGGTCGTCAGCAGCTCGCCCCACAGCCCGGAGTGCATCGACCCGCCGGCCGCTGCGACGAAGACGTCGTCCGGCTGGCAGGCGTCGACCGCCTTCAGCTCGAGTTCGTAGGGCCGTGGGTCCTCGTGGAACATCTCGGCCCACAGCGTGGTCCGGCAGCGGCCGACGAGGACGCCCCGGGTCGTCAACGGGGGCAGCGGCACGCGGGGGGACTGGTTGGGGTAGCCCAGTTTGTCGAGGGCGTCGCAGACGACGGCCGCGTACAGCGACTCCCGCATCATGGCGAGCGTGATCTCCTCGGGCATGTCTCGTTCCTAGGGGCGGGCGTGCTCCTCACGGAATACCCGATAGCGACGGGTCGCGATACGCTCGGGCGCTGGAGAGGCCGTCGGGGAACACGTCATGCGAGTCGGCATCATCGCCCTGCTGCAGGAGACGAACACGTTCGTGCCGGAGCCGACGACGCTCGTCGACTTCGAGCGCGAACTGCTGCTGGAGGGGGAGGCGATTCGCGAACGGTGTGCCGGGACGGACCACGAACTGGGCGGGTTCTTCGAGGAACTCGACCGCCGTGGTGCCGAGGCGGTTCCGGTCTTCGCGGCCCGCGCCTTGCCGGGAGGGACGGTCACCGAGGAGACCTTTCGCGATCTGCGGGGCCGACTGCTCGCCGCGCTCGAACGGAGAGGGCCGCTCGACGGGTTGCTGCTCGCGCCGCACGGGGCGACGGTCGCGGAGGAGACGCGGGACGTCGACGGGGACTGGATGACGGCCGTTCGCGCGGCGGTCGGGACGGCGGTGCCGATCGTGGCGACGGCGGACCCGCACGCCAACCTCTCCCCGGCAATGGTCGAGGCGGTGGACGGTCTCGTCGCCTACGCGTCGAATCCGCACGTCGATCAGAAGGCCCGCGGAGTCGAGGCGGCCGGGACGTTGTGCGACATGCTCGCCGGTCGGATTCACCCCGTCACGCGGGCCGCGTTCCCGCCGATGATCCTGCCGATCGACCGGCAGTGCACGGACGAGGAGCCGTGCGCGTCGTTCGTCCGTCGTGTTCGCGAGGTCGGCGCACGGCCGGACGTGCTGTCGGCGAGTCTGTTCCTCGGCTTCCCGTACGCGGACGTGCCGGAGACGGGTTCGGCGGTCGCGGTGGTGGCCGACGGCGACGCCGCGTTGGCCGGGCGACTGGCGGCCGAACTCGGCGACGCGTTGTACGAAGGCCGCGAGGCGTTTCGGAGCGAGTCGCTCGGCGTGGAGGCGGCGGTGGATCGGGCGGAGGTGAGCGAGGCCCCCGTCTTGCTGCTCGACATGGGCGACAACGTAGGAGGCGGCTCACCGGCCGACGGGACGTGGCTCGCTCGGGAGCTGCACGCCCGCGGGCTCGGGCCGTCGTTCGTCTGCCTGCGTGACCCGGAGGCCGTTCGGCGAGCGGAGGCGGCGGGTGTCGGCACGATGGTCGATCTCGCGGTC
>JANQQW010000308.1 GCA_028284885.1 Planctomycetaceae bacterium | reverse complement strand
GTCGACTCGCCGGTGAACAGGTACCCCTCCACGTAGACGTACTTCGCCTTGGCGATCTCCGCCTCGTCGACGTCGTCCGGGCCGAGCGTGGCCGAGACGCCGAGACTGGTCAGCATCGTCCGCTGCGCGTCGGGCGTGATCAGGATCGCGCAGGTCCCGGTCTGGCCGGTGGCCGGGGGGACCTCGACCGTCACGCCGACGTTGCGCATGTCCTCCAGGAAGAAGCGGCCGATCTCGTCGTCGGCCACCTTGGCGGCGTAGGCGGCCGTCCCGCCGAAGTCGGCGATCCCCATGATCGTGTTCGCCGCGCTGCCGCCGGCACACCGGGACACGTCGGCCCCGTCGAGCGCGCCGAGCACGCGGGACTGCGTGTCGTCGTCGACGAGCGTCATGATCCCCTTGGCGAACTTCAGTTCCTCGACCTTCGCGTCCGGGACGCGGGCCTGCACGTCGACGAGGGCGTTGCCGATTCCGTAGACGTCGTATCCCATCTCTGCTTCCGTTCGTCGTTGGTGGGTTGCGGGCGAAGCGTAGGGGACCGTGGAGGCGGTCGCCAGCGTGACTCTTTTCGAGACCGCGTCATAGCTGCTCCTCGGCGACCTCGATGGCCTTCAGCAGTCCGCGGGCCTTGTTCACGCACTCGTCGTACTCGTTGGCGGGGACGCTGTCGGCGACGATGCCCGCGCCGGCCTGGACGTAGGCCGTCTGGCCCTGCATCACCAGCGTGCGGAGGGCAATACAGGTGTCCATGTTGCCCGTGAAGTCGACGTAGCCGACCGCCCCCGCGTACGGACCGCGGCGGTGCGGTTCGAGTTCGTCGACGATCTCCATCGCCCGCACCTTCGGAGCCCCGGAGACCGTGCCCGCCGGCAGCCCGGCCCGCAGCGCGTCCAGCGACGTCTTCCCCGGCACGAGTTGCCCGGTGACGTTCGACGTGATGTGCATCACGTGGCTGTACCGCTCGACGACCATCACGTCGGAGAGTTCGACCGACCCGAACTCGGCCACGCGGCCGACGTCGTTCCGGGCGAGGTCGATCAGCATCACGTGCTCGGCGCGTTCCTTCTCGTCGGCCAGCAGCTCCTCGGCGAGCCGACGGTCCTCCTCCTCCGTCGCCCCGCGCGGTCGCGTGCCGGCGAGCGGACGGATCGTCGTCGTCCCGTCCTCGACCCGCACCATGATCTCCGGCGAGCTGCCGACGAGATCGACCTCCGGAAGGTGCAGCAGGAACATGAACGGGCTGGGGTTCACCACCCGGAGCGCCCGGTAGACGTCGAGCGGGCGGGCGCGCGTCTCCCGTTGGAACCGCTGGCTGAGGACGACCTGGAAGACGTCGCCCGCCTGGATGTACTCCTTGCACTTCTCCACCGCCGCCATGAACGGCTCACGGCCGAAGTTCGACGGCGGCGGGTCCGGCAGCGGGTGCCGTCCGACCGAGACGTCGGTCAGCTGCAGGTCGTCGTCCCCCTCCTGCAGTCGGCGGCAGAGCTTGTCCACCCGAACGGTCGCCGCCTCGTAGGCGGCAGCAGCGTCGCCGCCGTCCGGGACGCGGGCGTTCGCGATCAGGAGCACCGTCTTCGTGATGTGGTCGAACAGGACCATCCGGTCGTAGAGCGAGAACGACAGGTCGGGCAGCTGGCGGTCGTCCTCGGGTGCGTTCGGCAGTTCCTCGACGTACCGCACCACGTCGTACCCTGCGTAGCCGACCGCCCCGCCGCAGAAACGCGGCAGCCCTGGAAGGTGCACGCCACGGTACTGCTCCAGCAGCAACTCGAGTTCCGCGAGCGGGTCCGCCGCCTCGTACTCGCGCTTCGGCTCGTCCCCCTCGCGTTGCGACTCGACGACCACTCGCGTCCCGTACGCGGAGATCGTCAGGAACGGGTCCGACCCGAGCATGCTGTACCGGCCGACCTGCTCGCCGCCGACGACGCTCTCGAACAAGAACGACCGCCCGTCGCCGCGGAGTCGACGGTAGGCGGTCACCGGCGTGAGCGTGTCGCTGAAGAGCCGCCGGTAGACCGGGACGAGGGAACCGTCGGCCGACAGCGACTGGAACGTCTCGAGGTTCGGGTGGTGCATCGACGGGTCGAGAGTTGAGGGTTGGGAGTGGAGGGTTCACCACGCAGGAACGTCGATGCGATCGAGCGTTTCCGGCCCTCGACCCTCGACTCGGACCCCTCGACCTCAAAGTGGCCGATCCATAATAGTCGCCCAACCTTACGTCGCAAGCCGCCCTGCGTTGCCTTCTTGACACCCCCCTGCCCACGGCTAGAATTGCCCGGCGTCCACGCCCCAAGTCGCGCCAGACGAACCATCCCCGGGGCGTCCGACTCGAGGAACCGATGAAGAAGTGTGCCCACTGCTCCAAACCGGCGACCGTCCACATCACGGACATCCGTAACGGCGAGGTGCACGTGCTGCACCTCTGCGAGACGCACGCCCAGCAGT
Source organism: Planctomycetaceae bacterium (assembly GCA_028284885.1). Classification (GTDB taxonomy): domain Bacteria; phylum Planctomycetota; class Planctomycetia; order Planctomycetales; family Planctomycetaceae; genus JANQQW01. Next base: position 3,436 of record JANQQW010000308.1, on the reverse strand, counting down.
ACCTCTCCGGTACGCTTCCCGCCCCGAGCAGCGACGCCCCCGCCGATCTCGCCGCCCAGCTTCAGGAGGCGGACGACGACGACCTCGCGGAACACGCCCAGCTCGTCTGCCCGAGCTGCGGCATCACCTACCAGGAGTTCCGGAACGAAGGCCGGCTCGGCTGCGCCCACGACTACCAGGCCTTCGAGTCCGAGTTGATCCCGCTCATCGAGAACATCCACGGCGAGACCCAACACGTCGGCAAGTGCCCGAAACGGGCGCCCGACGCCAGCCGCAAGCAGTTCGAGCTGATTCAGCTGCGAAGCGAACTCCGGTCCGCCGTCGAGGACGAGGACTACGAGACGGCCGCCAAGCTCCGCGACATGATCGGCGAGCTCGAGGGTCGAGACGGAGCGGACGACGAATGAGCCTCGACTTCGACGCGCTCACCCGGACGAGCGGCGAGTGGCTCCGCGGTCAGGGTCCGGACTCGGACATCGTCATCTCCAGCCGGATTCGCCTCGCCCGCAACGTCGCCCAGTATCCGTTCGTCGGGCGTGCCGACGACGGGGTCCGGTCCGAGATCGAGTCGCTGCTCCGGGACAAGATCGAGGATCTCCGGGCCGACGGCCGGATGAACTACGTCCGCGTCGACGGTCTCGACGACCTCGACCGCCGCTTCCTCGTCGAACGGCAGCTTGTCTCCCGCGAACTGGCCGAGGGGCACGGCGCCCGCGGCGTCGGCATCAGTCGCGAGGAGACCGTCAGCCTGATGATCAACGAGGAGGACCACCTCCGAATCCAGGTCCTCCGCAGCGGCTTCTCGCTGGACGAGTGCTGGAACCAGATCGACGCCGTCGACGACGAACTCGAGTCCGAGGTGACCTACGCCTTCAGCGACCGGCTCGGCTACCTCACCGCCTGCCCCACCAACGTCGGCACCGGCATTCGCGTCAGCGTCATGCTGCACCTGCCGGCCCTCGTGCTCACCAAGGAGATCCAAAAGGTCTTCCAAGCGCTGCAGAAGATCAGCCTCGCCGTCCGCGGCCTCTACGGCGAGGGGAGCCAAGCGATGGGCGACTTCTACCAGATCTCCAACCAGGTCACGCTCGGGAAGTCCGAGACGCAGCTCGTCGACAACGTGAAGGACGTCGTCCCCAACATCGTCAACTACGAACGCCGCGTCCGGTCCGCCCTCGTGAAGGAGAACCGCCAGAGCCTGCACGACCAGGTCGCTCGGGCGTACGGCATCCTCAAGAACGCGCAGACGATCTCCTCCGAGGAGACGATGCACCTGCTCTCCAGCCTGCGGATGGGCATCAACCTCGAGCTGATCGACGACCTCGAGATGTCGACGGTCAACGAGTTGTTCATCCACACGCAGCCGGCCCATCTGCAGAAGATCCGGCAGCAGGAACTGGACACCGCCGAACGCAACGTCGCCCGCGCGACGTACATCCGGCAGCGTCTCTCCGGCAGCTCCTTCGAGCACAACTGACCGCGTCAACGCGGTTCGGCTGCCTCGACCGGTCGCACGACCGACACCTCGTCGCCCGGCGAGTCCTCGGCGACCACCTCCACGACGGTAGCCGGTTGCGTCTCGGGAATCGGCTCACGGGCCTCGGGCGAGATCGCCCAGAGACCGGCTCCGATCAGGCACGAGAACGCGACGCTCACGAAATCGTCCATCGCCATGTCCTCCCACGAAACACGGGGTTCGACCGTCGAACCCGTTCAACGAGGAGAACGTGTTCGATGCCGGATGGATCAGGAGATTCTTCGATCCGACGTAAGTTGCTGCTGAATTGGCTCATCGAGAGACCTGCTGCGGCCTGGTCGCTGACGCCGACGTGCGAGTAGATCCCCATCGTGAGGTTGACGTCGCTGTGGCGGGCGAGCGTCTGGGCCTCCTTCAGCGTGACGCCGGCCCGGCCGAGGTTCGTGATGAACGTGTGCCGGTTCGCGTGGAAGTCGGCGAACAGCCCGTCCTCGTCGCAGTAGGTCAGGAAACTCGACTCCACTCGCCGCTGTCGCTCCTCGGGCGTGGGGGTCTGGCTCGACGGCAACGGCAGGAAACGGCTAGGTTGAAAGTGGAGTGCCCATCGGAGCGAGACCGGAACACCATGGCGAGGAGTCAACGTGCGGTCGCCGTCGGCGTTGTGGTCGGACTGATCTCGGTCGTCGTGCTCGCTTGGTGGTGGCTGCGGCCGGGTCCGGTCGATCCCGGACCGGACGACGACGGCGTCGCTCTCTCGACGGCTGAGCTTCGCGAACTCGTCGACGAGTCGCGTCGAGCCGTCGCCCATCTCGAGAACGAGCACACCGCCGACGCGATCCCGCTTCTCGAGTCGATCGGCGACCGCGTTCCCGGCGACGCCTTTCCGCACACGAACCTCGCCATCGCCCGGTTGTTGACGATCGAGTCGCAGCCGGAGGCCGTCGACTCCGTTGCCGCGCAGGCCAGCGAGGACCTCCGAAAGCTCGTGGCGATCGACGCCGGGCCCCTGCCGTTGCGGCTGTCGTCACGGTTGGCAACGGCCACCGGTGACCAGGATGCGGCCGCTTCGGCTCTCGAACGAGCGATCGAACTCGACCCGGACGACGCCTCGCTGCACTTCGAGCTCTGGATGCAGCTTCGGGACACGACGGACGACGTCGATCGCGGTCGAGCGCTGGAGGCTCTCGTCGCAGCCCGAGCGGCCGCCCCGGACAACGTCTACGTGCTGGTCGACCTGCTGGCCGAGTTCGCGTCGCGCGAGGACGCCCGGCTGGTCGAGGCCGTGGAGTTGGCAGCGCCACTTCTGGAGCCGTTCGCACCGGGCATCGAGAAGCGGACGACGGCCGACGTGCTCGACCTCCTCCAGAAGGCGGCCGAAGCCGTGGAGGCCGGCGAGTGGGGCGTTGCCCGGCGGAACGTCCGCGTCGTCGCGAACGTCGTCCGTCCCGAGACCGTCTCGCAGAGCGACCGACTCCGCGTCGACCGCGACCTGCTGGAGTTCGTCGCTCTCGACTTCGCCCCGGCGTTCTACGAGCAGACGAACTGGCGACCGGCCGAACGGGCCGAGGCGATCCCGGTCGCGTTCTCGGAGAGTCCGCTCGACGTCGAGGCGCCGGACGCCGTTCGCGACCTCCTGCTTCGCGACGTCGATCTCGACGGTGTCACGGACCTCGTCGTCCTCGACGACGACACCCTTTCCGTGTTTCGCCGATCGGACGACCGCTTCGGACTGTTGGTCTCTCTGGCGGCCGCTGGATATCGGGGCGTTCTCGCGGCCGATCTCGACACCGACGTCCCGGCCCCCGGACTGCCGGCGACGGTTCCGAACGACGGGAAGGAGGGCGCGGACGCGACGACGGCGGAGCCCGAGTCCTGCCACGTCGCGGATCTCGACTTCGTGCTCTGGGGACCGAGCGGCCTGCTCGTCGTCGAGAACCGCCTCGACGAGGACGGGAACAC
>JANQQW010000304.1 GCA_028284885.1 Planctomycetaceae bacterium | reverse complement strand
GGTCCGCCCGCCGCACGAAGTACAGGTTCTCCGACGGCTCGCTGTCGGGGACCCGCTTCCCGATGATGAGATCGACGAGCGGCTTGCCGTCCTCGTCGGAGATGGTGACCCGCTCCCCGTGCCCCTGCTCGACGTAGCTGTCCTCGTCGAGCGGGTCGAGGACGCCCAGCTCGGCATGGTCGGACTTCCGCCGCGTCTGCAGGGCCTCGCGTCGGACCATCGAGACGCTGGCGAGCGTCTTCGCCAGCTGCGTCTGGGCGTCGGTCGGGTAGCCGTTGTAGTCGACCAGCCGCCACACGCCGTCGCGGTGGGCGATCTCGAACGTGTCGAGCTCCTCGGACTCGTCGTCGAACACGGCGAGCAGCAGGGACTTCGCCTCGGACGGGTCGTCGAACAGCGGCTGCTCGGGCGAGTCCGGGTCCGGGTAGAAGAGCGTGCCGACCTCCTCGTACCCCTCGACGGGGCGGGGTTTCGCCCGCTGGTGCTCGAGAAACGCGAGCCCGACCGCGGCGAGGGCGGCGGCGACGTAGACGATGGTCTTGGTTGACGCGTTCATCGGTTCGACTTCGGTGGAATCCGGTTGTGCGTGGGCCTCGAAGACGTGTCAGTCACGGGCGCGGCGGGGGTCGACGTTCGACCGTTCCCGCGTGAACTGCCAGATCGCCCCGACGATCCACAACAGCAGCGACGGGACGTTCGCGAAGACGTTCGCGGCGATGCGGGCCCGTTCGTGCAGCCCGGCCACCTCCTGCCGGTAGCCCGCCTCGTACTTGTCGATCTCCTCCTCGGCCTCCTCGCGGATCTGCCTGAGGTTGCGGTCCAAATTGACCCCCTCCGAGTACAGCGCCATCACGCTCTCCTGCAGCTGCTCGGTCCGCGTCAGCCCCTCGGACTCGGCGATCTTCTGCTGCTTGGACTTCACCGCCTCGCGGTACTCCTCGATCTTGTCCTCCTCCCTCTGCCGGGTCTCGCGGACGAACTCGGCCTTGTCCTCCTCCAGCTTCTGCTTGCTCCGCTCGATCGTCCGCAGCGTCGGGAGCCGGGGTCGGCGGTCACGGAGTTCGACGAGGTCCCCCCGGCCGCCGAGCACGTCGATCGCGTTGAGCACGAAGGCCCGGTTGTCGATCGCGAACTCGATCTCGTAGTACTCGCGAATGCTCTGCTCGACGAACGCGACCATCGGAATCCACCCGATCGCGTCGACGTCGGCCACGAAGATCACGTTCCGCTTCTCGGTCGCGTCGTCCTGCGCCTCGACGGCTGCCGCCCCGTCGGCGGACTCCTTCCCGGACGACTTGGTCGTGATGTGGGCGGCGATGCAGAACTGCGACTTCCGCTCACCGTCCTTCGTCTTCTCCGGGGTCTGCTTGGGCGAGGTGACGATGCCGACCGGACGACCGCGGGAGGATCCGGGCGGGAACGTCTGCACGACGTCGGTCCAGTCGTACGTGCCCGCGCTGGTGCCGACGCGGACCAGCGGGTCGAAGTCGAACTTCGCGTCGGTCAAGGGGTTCACACGGCCGGGGTAGACGAACAGCAACTCGCCGAGCCCGGGGGCCACGCTGCCCGCGATCGCCGTCGGCGTCCCGTTTCCGGGGCCGACGTACAGCAGCTTCGGGTCGATCGTGCCGTCGACCGGGAAGCGACGCAGGTTGGGGTGCGGGTCGTACTCGTCCCACACGATCTCGTCGTAGGTCCAGGTGATGCCGAGCGCGTCGAGCAACGGCGTCGCCCGCCCGCCGGCCGCCTTCTTCGGCGTGTTGCCCGGCGCCATCTGCGGGCTCTGCTGCGGCTTCGGCTGCACGGGAGAGAGGTCCACGGCGAACCGCGGCGGCAGGTGGAAGGGCAGGGGGTCGTCGAAGACGAGCACCGGACGGCCCGTCTTCACGTAGTCGACGAGGTTCTTCATTTGCGGCTCGTCGAGCGTCGAGGGCATCACGGCCACGAGCACGTCGTAACGGGGCATCGTCACCCGGATCTGGCCGTCGGTCTTCTCGACCGTGTACTCCTTCTCGGGGTTCACGTCCGTGACCGTCCACTTCTTGCCCTTCTCGACGACCTTCACCTTCGCCGACGGCGACAGCCGGACGTTCCGCCAGCCGAACCGTTTGCGAAGGTCGTCGGAGATCTTCGCCGCGTCGAGGGACTCGGTCGGGTCCTCCTCGAAGTACTCGCTGCGGGGCGTCTCCTTCTCGTACGCCTTCATGGCGTCCGCGACGTACTCGTCGACGTCCGGCAGCGGCTCGGGCTCGGGCTCCGTTGCGGGGGGATCGTCCTCGGTGGCCTCGGCGTCGGCCGGCTCGTCCGCGGGTTCAGTCTCCTCCTCGTCGGCCGGTTCCGCGTCGTCGGCCGGTTCCTCGTCCGCGGCACCTTCGTCCTTCGGAGCCCCGTCGTCCGTCGGGGACTCAGGGTCGGAGCCGTCCCCCTCCTCGCTCTCCTCGCCCGGTGCGGGTTCGGGCATCGGCTTCAGTTCGGGTTCCTTCTTGGCCTCCTCGGCGGCCTTCTTCGCGGCCTCGCGTTCCGCCACCTTCGCGGCGTGCTCTTCGCGGAACTCCTTCCGCTTCGCGTCGAGCAGGGCGAACTCGACGTTGCGGTCGAGGTCGATCGCGGAGCTCGGGAAGACCGACTCGACCTCGTAGTACTCCTCGAGGAAGTCGGCGAACGCGATTTGACGGCTGCGTTGCCCGCCGAGCACCTCGGCGTCGGTCGCGACGATCCCGATCCTGAGCCGTTCCCGCTGGGTGACGGCCGAGACGGCCCGCGTGAGCTCGTGCTCGATCGAGAGCGCCTCGTCGAAGAAGGGGATCACGACCTGCCCACGGGGGCTGTGCACGACGGCCCCGAGGAACACGTCGGACCGTCGCTGACCGGTCTCGTCCTGGTAGGCGATCGACCGCGGTTGAATCTCCCACTTCTCGGCGGCCGTCGCCTCCGCCGTGTGCGGCCGGGTCTCCAGGAGCTTCGTCGAGACGAGGTCGCCGCCGAGGCGGTCGTACTGCCGGAGCAGGTTTCGCAGCGACTTCCCCTGGGCGACGTGCTCGGGCGGCAGGTTCGGGCTGACGAACGCCTCGATCGTCACGGGCGTCTGCTCGGGAACCTCGGCGACGATCGTGCGGGTCTCCTTCGAGAGCGTGTGCACCTTCTCGGCCGTCGCGTCGATCCGGAGCGTCGTCACCTCGGACTCGCAGCGGACCGCGTAGTTCAGCCCCACGACGAAGACCAGCACGGCGACCAGTCGCACGGCGTAGTGGGCCTCCATGTTCACGCGGCTCTCGGCCCCCCAGTGCCGGCGGGTGATCAGCACGTAGTTGAGGTACAGCGTGAAGGCCGCGAGCGAGACGAAGTAGACCAGTCCGGCGAGCGGGACGAGCCCCTTGCCGAACTGTTCGAGGTGGTGGCCGATGCTGAGCGTCTCGGAGAGGTCCGGCGTGAGCGGCAACAGATCGACGAAGACGGGGATCGAGCAGACGACGACACCGCGGACGAACGCCGCGGTCGCGCTCGACGTGACGGCCGAGGCGAACATGCCCGCCCCGAGGAGGGCCGCCCCGGCCAGCCAGTAGCCGAGGTAGGTCGCGGCGATCAGCCAGCCGTCCGGCGAGGCGAGCCACGCGAACACCGCGATCTTCGTGAGCGTGAACGCCAGCGAGACGGTGTACACGCCCAGCACGGCGAAGTACTTGCCGAGCAGGATCTCGACGTCGGTCGTCGGCAGCGTGAAGAGGAGTTCGTCGGTCCCCTGCTTCCGTTCGTCCGCCCAGACCGACATGGTGATCGCAGGGACGAAGAACAGCAGCAGCAGCGGCATGTTCGCCGTCAGGTGTTCCAGCGTCGCCACGTTGGACGTGAAGAAGTCCGCCGTGAACGTGAGGAACGCGTCCGCGAAGACGAACGCCGAGATGAACAGGTAGCCGAGCGACCCGGTGAAGTAGCTGGCGAAGTTTCGCTTGAAGATCGCCCAGACGACGCCGCAGCGTAGCATCCCGGTCTCCTTCGTGTGTCGTGTCGTGGTCGGAGGACGCCGCGGCGGGTCAGCCGGCGACCGTCAACTCGCGGAACTTCTTCTCCATCACGCCCGCGTCCTCGGCGAGTTCGGCGGTCGGTCCGTCGAAGACGAGCCGCCCCTCGTTGACGAGCAGCACGCGGTCGCAGACGGCCCGCACCTCCTGGAGGATGTGGGTCGAGAACAGAATCGTCTTCGTCTTGCCGAGGCCGCGGATCAGGTCGCGGACGTCGTGCACCTGGTTGGGGTCCAGCCCGGCGGTCGGCTCGTCGAGGATGAGCACGTCCGGGTCGTGCAGCAGGGCCTGCGCCATGCCGACCCGCTGCCGGAAGCCCTTCGAGAGCTGCCCGACCTTCTTCCGCCAGACGCTCCCCAGCGAGCACTTCTCCGCGACGAACTCCATGCGGGCCTCGCGTTCGGCCCGCGGCATCCGACGGACCTCGGCCACGTGGTGCAGCAGGCCCTCGGGCGTCATCTCGGGGTAGAGCGGGCCGTTCTCGGGCAGGTAGCCGATCGCCTCGACGGCCTGCAGTCGCTCGTCGCGGACGTCGAACCCGGCGATGCGGGCGGAGCCCTCCGACGGGGCGAGGAAGCCGGTCAGCAGCTTCATCGTGGTCGACTTGCCGGCGCCGTTGGGTCCGAGGAAGGCCGCCACCTGGCCGCGGGGGACCGAGAACGTGACGTCCCGGACGGCGGTGAACGAGCCGTAGAACTTGGTCAGCCCGGCCGCCTCGATCATGGGCGGGCCGCCGGGCTCCTTCTCGGGCGACGGGGCGGGCTCGACGGGCGGGGCGTCGGAGGTCGTTTCACTCAATGTGGCACCTCGAGAAAACGAACGATCCGGGTCGGTCGATCGACGTGGCCACGGAGGCGAACGCGTTCCGGGAAAGCTGGGTGGCTCGGTTCGCGCTCCGTGCCGGGGCAGGGGGATGTGCCCCCCACCCACTCCAAGCTACGCATAGTTACCGACCGACGTTGGGTCCTGTCCAGCACGTACGGCGAAACCGCACGCGGGGCAGGCTCACACGATCCCGACTCACGGGTCGGGGAACGCCGTGTTGTACCTCACGTTGTAGCGGTCCTGTTCGATCTTCTGGAACCAGGTCGCGTTGACGAGGTTCCGCTCGGCCCCGGCGAGCGTGACGTAGTCGCCGCCGGTCGTCGGGTTCCCCTCGTCGCGGACGACGTCCATGAACTCCTCCAGCTGGGACTCGATCGCGACCGGGTTCTCGGGATCGCGCTCGATCACCTTCACCACGTAGTAGTTCGACAGGTCGAAGTCGGGGACGACGCCGATCTCCGAGTTCCCCAGCCCCTCGAACACCTCCCGCATGAAGGACTCGCCGACGTTGGGGATGCCGGAGACGGTGCCGAGCCGCGGCGGCTGCGGCTGCTCGAACCGGCTCTGCGGCACGGTCGAGCGTTCGTACCAGCTGAACTGGCCCGTCGTGCGGACCTCGAGTTTCTGCCCGTCCTTCTTGCCCGAAAGGGTCTGGTCCTCGAAGACGAGCGCCATCTCGGTGGCGGGCTTCTCCTTGGCGAGTTCGGCGAGTTCGTCGGCCCGCTCCTCGGCGAGCCGCCGGGCCCGCTGCCGCTTCCACGCCTCCGTCACCTCGTCCTTCACGCCCGGCTCGTACAGCTGGAAGCCGCCTCCCTTCTTGGCGATCAAGCGGAACTGGCCGACGTCGACCGCGTCCCCCTCCTTCGGCTCACCACCGACGCTCTTCTCGAAGTACTCGCCGACGGTGTTCAACTGGCCGCGTCGCGGGAACAGCTTCACACGGTCCCCCTCGTCGAAGCCGAGTTCGTCAGCCAGGTCGTCGAGCTTCGCCGAAGCGGTGAGGTCGAACGACTTGAGCAGCGGGCGGTGCGACGGCACGCCGGCCAGCTTCCAGACGACGTAGCGGTAGTCGCCGAACGCCTCCTGCTCGTTCAGCCCGATGCGGACGGACGACCGGGCCTGGACCGGCGAGACGAGGAACTCGGAGATGCCCTGGAAGAACTGGTCCACCACCGATCCGCCGCGGGGCCCGCCGTCGGTCGCGATCGCCGAGCCAATCTCGTAGTCAGAGGACTCCTGCAGTTCCCGGTAGCTCATCAGCTCGGTCTCGAGGTAGACGAACCCGCGGTCCTTGGCGAACTTCGAGACGCGTTTCTTCAACTCGCGGTCCGTGATCACGCCCTCTTGGTCGAGCGACAGCCGGGCGTAGTCAAGGCCGAGGGAACGCATGAAGTCGAACGTCTCCTGGACGGCCGCCTCGACCGCGGCGTCGGCCCGTTGGCCGGTCAACGTCTTCTCGATCGTCTCGCGAACCTCGTCGAACGGCTTGTACTCCGGCTTCTTTTCCTCCGGCTCCGCCGGTTCGTCGCCAGCCGGCGGATCGACGGGTTCACGCGGCTCTTCGGTGTCGTCCGGCTTCACGAGCTCGACGTCGAGCGGCTCGTCGCCCTTCGGCGGTTTCGAGTCCGGATCGGCCGGTGTGGTCGGCTTCTCGTCGCCCTTCGGTTCCTCGGCCGGCGGATCGGCGGGGGCTTCCGACTCGGCTTCGGCCTTCGGTTTCGGGTCCGACGTCTCGGCCGGATCGTCGCTGACGGAGAGCAGCGTTGCCCCCGAGTTCGTCGGCCGGGCCGACTGCTCGTCCGACTCCGCGGGATCGGCCTCGGACTCCTTCTCCGCAGGTGCGGGCTCGTTCGGCTTCGGTTCGGCCGGCTTCTCCCCCTCCTCACCTGCCGGAGCAGGCGTCTCCGTCTTGCCGTCCGAGTCGGGAGTCTTGGTCGGCGTCTCGCCACCCTCCGGCTTCTCGCCACCGTCTGGCTTCTCGCTGTCCTCCGGTTGCTCGCTGTCCTCCGGCTTCTCCTCGCCCGCCGGCTTGCCCTCGTCGGAGGGCTCGTCGGTCGGAGTCTCTTCGCCGGAGAAATCGGACGGGGAGAACTCGGTTCCTGCGGGAGCCGGGCCGAACTCGTCGTCCGGGAAGTCCGACTTGAGGAACAGGATGTCCTTGTTCGCCTCGTAGTAGGCGAGCATCTCCGCCTCGGTCGGCGGCGTGACCGACTTCTCGAACTTCGACGTGTCGATCGAGACGTAGCCGAGACGGACCTTCGAGGGCTGCAGGAAGCCGGGGTCGCCGGCGTTCTCGGCGTTGGGCGTCTTGTCCTGGAACTGGTCGAACAGGACGTTCAGCTCGTCCTCGCTCGGCTCCTCGACCTCGTCCACGAAGGCCGAGACCGGCACGGCCGTCGCCACCAGCTTCTGGCTCACGGTCAACCGCTTGTAGATGTCCCAGTACTCGTCCGGGGTGGTGTACGTCGGCGGGAGCAGCAGCCGGAACGCCTCCGAGGCCCGGATCTCCTCCCGGAGGGCGTCGTACATCTCGGTCTCGGCGACGCCCATCTCGGCGAGGATTCCCATGTAGGTCTCCTTCCGGACCTGCGTCCGCATCGACTTCAGGAAGTCGCTGACCGCCTGGTCGGAGATCTCCACGCCCAGCCGGTCGGCCTCTTTGCCCATCAGGTAGCCGAACACGATGTCCCGGTTCAGGTCGCGACTGCCGCGACCGAAGTCGAACTGGATGCCGGCCAACCCGCGTTGCCACTCGTTGATCTGCGGCTGCAGCAGCTGCGCCCGCAGCATCTCCTTCTGGTTCTCGTCCGGGAAGTTCTCGAGCAGCTTCTCGGTCTCGGGGGGGAGTTCGGCCGGGTAGGGGAACGCGGCGACGTACAGCCGCTGGACGAAGTCGTTGGCGAGCATCCGCCGCGCCCGCAGCGTCTCGAACTGGTTCCGGCTGATGTTCCCCTCGGCCGTGGTGACGTACGGTTCCGGTCCGGCGAAGAACCAGACGGCGACGATTCCCGCGAGCGCCGCGACGGCGCCGGTGGTGGCGTAGTCGGTCCCCTTGCCCTGCCGGTAGCCGAGCCCCCAGCCGATCCCGGCGACGGCACAGATCGCCATGACGGCGAACACGAGGGAGGAGCCCGGGGCGTTCGGGTCGGCGTTGCCGAGCAGGACGAACGCGAACATGGCAAGCACCGTGAGGACCACCATCAGGGTCTTCTGGTTCTTGCGAAACAAGCTGAAGGGAGAGGCCATCTCGGTGTTCCGTCTGGAGGTCGCGCGTCTCTTTCGACGTGCCCGGTCGGTCTCGGTTCCCGGATTCGGTTCCGTCCTCGGGAAGCGGTCCGAAACACGCGTCGCGAGCCGGTCCCGCCACCCGTTGGCGAGGCATGACTCTTGACAGCCGGCGCAGCGTTGGTTTATCGATCGTCCGCCGTGCGAACGGCCGCATTGTAGTTTCGGGCACCCGCCCCACAAGGCCAACGGCCTTGCCACTAGGGGTTTACGCCGGAAGGTCGAATTCCGTGGGGACGCTCGCCCCGCGGCTCGGCCGTCCTCCGTTCCGACCCAGACGCCAACCCCAGCCCCGGGCAGACCGAACCGTCTGCCTCACCCCACACCGAAACGATCCCACGTGGCGAAGAAGAAGGCACTGGTCATCGTCGAGTCGCCGGCGAAGGCCCGCAAGATCGGCGGGTTCCTCGGCTCCGACTACATCGTCAAGGCCAGCGTGGGCCACATCCGCGACCTCCCCTCCAGTGCCAAGGAGATCCCCGCGGCCGTCAAGAAGGAGGAGTGGTCCCGCCTGGGCGTGAACGTCGAGAAGGACTTCGAGCCGCTCTACGTCGTCGCCCCGGAGAAGAAGAAGATCGTCAAGGAGCTCAAATCCGACCTCAAGAACGTCGACGAACTCCTCATCGCGACGGACGAGGACCGCGAAGGGGAGAGCATCGGCTGGCACCTCGTCCAGGAGCTGAAGCCCAAGGTCCCCGTCAAACGGATGGTCTTCTCGGAGATCACCAAGGGGGCCATCCTCGAGGCGGTCGAGAAGACCCGCGACATCGACCTCGACCTCGTCCAGGCCCAGGAGACGCGCCGCGTCGTCGATCGACTCTACGGCTACACGCTCAGCCCGCTGCTCTGGAAGAAGATCAAGCCGAAGCTCTCGGCCGGCCGCGTGCAGTCGCCGGCGGTGAAGCTCGTCGTCGAGCGGGAACTCGAACGGCTCGCCTTCCGCTCGGGAACCTACTGGGACCTGAAGGCCGACCTCGCGAAGGGGGGCGACGCCACCTTCGAGGCAGAGCTCCGTAACGTCGGCGGCAAGCGGGTCGCCAGCACGAAGGACTTCGACGAGAAGACCGGCAAACTGCACGAAGGGGCCGACGTCGTCCTACTCGACGAGAAGGCCGCCACCGAACTCCGCGAGCGGATCGAGAAGGGGGACTGGGTCGTCAGCGAGGTCACCACCAAGCAGTCGTCCTCGAACCCCGGCCCGCCGTTCACGACGAACTCGCTGCTGAAGGACGCCGGCAACAAGATCGGCCTCTCCACCCGCGAGACGATGGCCGTCGCCCAACGCCTCTACGAGGACGGGCACATCACCTACATGCGGACCGACAGCGTCAACCTCTCCGGCGAGGCGGTCGACGCGGCCCGGAGTTCGGTCGAGGACCGCTACGGCAGCGACTACCTGCACGACACCAAGCGAACCTACGCCTCGAAGTCCGAGAACGCCCAGGAGGCCCACGAGGCGATCCGCCCGGCCGGCACGGCCATGAAGACGGCGAAGGAGCTCGGGCTCTCCGGCCGCGAGGCCCAGCTGTACGACCTCATCTGGAAGCGGACGATCGCCACGCAGATGGCCCCGTCGATCCGTGAGACGGTCTCGGTCGGCATCACGGCGGGCGACGCCGAGTTCCGGTCCTCCGGCACGAAGACCGTCTTCTCCGGCTTCCGCCGGGCCCACTTCGAGGGCTCGCCGGACCCGGAGGCGAAGCTCCGCGAGAACGAGGTCGAACTCCCGCCGCTCGCCGAGAACGACAAAGTCGAGTGCAAGGCGATCGTGGCGATCCCGCACGAGACGAAGCCGCCCGCCCGCTTCACGGAGGCGTCGCTCGTCGAGGAACTCGAGGCGAAGGGGATCGGCCGGCCGAGTACCTACAGCAGCATCATGGGGACCATCCAGGACCGCGGCTACGTGCGGAAGCAGGGGAAGGCCCTCGTCCCGACCTTCACCGGCATGGCCGTCACCCAGATGCTCGACCGGCACTTCCACCACCTCGTCGAGTACGAGTTCACCGCGAAGATGGAGCGGACGCTCGACGAGATCGCCTCCGGCGACGCCGACCGGCTGCCGTACCTCAAGGAGTTCTACCTCGGCGACGAGGGAATCGACTCGCAGGTGAAGACGCACGAGGAGGAGATCGACCCCCGCGTCGCCTGCACGTTGAAGCTCGACGGCTTCGACGCCGACGTCCGCGTGGGCCGGTACGGTCCGTACTTCGAGAAGCAGAAGAACGGCGAGAAGGTGACTGCCTCGATTCCCGACGACGTCGCCCCGGCCGACCTCGACAACGACGAGGCCGAGAAGCTGATCGCCCTGAAGGAGAAGGGCCCCGAGTCGATCGGCATGCACCCCGAGGAGGGGCTGCCCGTCTTCAAGATGATCGGCCCGTTCGGTCCGTACCTGCAGCTCGGCGAGACCCCCGAAGGGGGCGAACCGAAGCCGAAGCGGTGCAGCATCCCCAAGAACGTCGACGTCGAGACACTCGACCTCGACATGGCGATGAAGCTGTTCGAGCTCCCCAAGCGACTCGGCCACCACCCGGTCGACGACAAGGTCGTCAACGCCGGCATCGGCATGTACGGCCCGTACGTCAAGCACGGCAAGACCTACAAGTCCTTCGACAAGACCCACACCTGGCAGACGCCGGACGGCCGGACCGTCGACGTGCTGTCCGTCACGCTGGCGGACGCGGTCGAGATGCTGAAGACCGCCAAGCGGCGGTCCGCCCCGGAGCCGATCAAGGTCCTCGGCGAGCACCCTGAGGACGGCGAGAAGATCGGCGTCTACGAGGGCAAGTACGGGCCCTACGTGAAGTGGCACAAGGTCAACGCCACCGTCCCGAAGGACCTCGGCATCGACGGAATCACCCTCGAACGAGCCCTCGACCTGATCACCAAGAAGGCCGCCAAGAAGGGCGTGAAGGCCAAGAAGAAGAAGGCCGGCCCGAAGAAGAAGGCCAAGAAGAAGAGCTCCAAGAAGAAGTCGCCGAAGGCGAAGTCGGCCGCCAAGAAGAAGGCGAAGTCGGACGACTGACCGACGCCCGGACCCGGCCGATTCGGTCTCGCCTACCGCGACCGCCGCTGTACAATCGGGGCATGAGCGAGCCACTCGAAGCCGACCCGATGGTTGCCGAGGAGTCCGACGCCGCGACCACCGTCGTGGTGGCCCCCTCCAAGCCGAAGTCGAAGTCGAAGAAGGACGAGAAGCAGAAGCGGCAGCCGCCGTACAACGTGATCCTGCTGGACGACGACGACCACACGTACGAGTACGTCATCCAGATGCTCGGCCGCCTGTTCGGCCACACGGTCGAGAAGTCCTTCCAGATGGCCTGCGAGGTCGATGCGACCGGCCGCGTGATCGTGCTGACGACGACGAAGGAGCACGCGGAGTTGAAGCAGGACCAGATTCACGCCTTCGGACCCGACCCGCTGATGGCGGGCTGCGCCGGCTCGATGTCCTGCGTGATCGAGCCCGCCCCTGGCAGCTGACCGGCGGCCCGCCCGCGCAACCCGCACAACCGGACCCGGTTCCAGTCGTGACGGCCGTGCGGGTGGAAACGCGTGGAATCGTCGGCCGGTCCGTGCCGAGGAAACGGAACGGAAAACGTCTCCGTTGCGAAGGGAATCGCGCGATGAGCCGTCGTTGGACCGTCTGCACCACCGCCATGTTGGCCGCCGTCAGCGTCGGCGCCCTGTTCCTCACCGGAGCGAAGGGCGACGACAAGACCGGCATCGAGTGGAAGACCGAACTGAAGGCCGCCCACGCGGAGGCGGTCGCGTCGAACCGGCCGATCCTCGTCGTGATCGGGGCCGAGTGGTGCCGCTACTGCGGGAAACTCGACAGCCAGACGCTCGCCCACCCCGACGTCGAGACGCTGGTCTCGGAGTCGTTCGTCCCCGTCCACCTCGACTACGACGAGGACCGGGAGCTCGCTCGCGTGCTGGAGGTGAAGTCGCTGCCCTGCACGCTCGTCCTCAGCCCGGAAGCGGACCTGCTCGGCCGGCTCGTCGGCTACGTCGAGCCGGAGAAGTACCACGAGTCGCTCGTCGCCGCCCGCAACCTGCAGGGCCGCGTCCAGCAGATTCGTCACCGGACCTCTCGGTGACGGGAACACCGCGGGCAACGCTTGAATCGGCGGAATTCGCCCGATAACGTCCTCGGGATGAACTCGAACACGCCCGGCTCGCGGCCCGACGACGACAAGTCGATCGAACAGGCCGCCTCCAACCTCTTCGGAATCGACTTCGACGCCTCGGAGATCGACCTTCCAGCCGACGTCGTCCCCGAACTCGACCTCGGTGAGGACGAGCCCGAGGCGACCGACTCCGCCGTGCCCGAGGTCGAGGACACGACCGAGGACGCCGTCGACGACGGATTCGGTTTCGGGTTGCTGGACGACCTGCCTCCGGAGCCCGAGCCCGCCTCCGTCGCGAAGCCGGCCGAGCCGGCAGCGTCGAAACCGGCCCCCAAGCGTCGAAAGCTGAAGTCCTCGCGGAAGCCGAAGGCCGAGGACGGGTTCGCCGACGCGCTGCTCGACGAGCCGGCGAAAGCGGACGAACCGGTCGCGGCCGATGACGTTGACGTCGACGAGGTCGAGGTCGAGTCGCAAACCGTGGACGCCGCCGCGACGGCCGCTCCGGAACCGGCCGAAGAAGCCGTCGAGGACGAAGGCCCCGCCCCGCCCGACGACTTCTGGGCCCAGTTGGACGACTGGGACTGGAGCGGGGCCGACCGCGACTTGAAGAGGCCAGCGGCGACACGCAACCGGTCTGACGACGAAGACGAAGAAGACGGGGACGGGGACGAGGAGGAGGCCGAGGAGCAGCCGGCCCGGACGTCCCGCCGTCGCCGTTCTCGCTCGGGCCGTTCACGCCGCGGTCGTAGCCGCGCCCAACGAGAGGAACCCGAGGACGACCCGTTCTCGGACGGCCTCTCCGACGACGACGAACCCGCTGCCGAAGCCGACGAGCCGCCGACAGCGAACGTCGAGGAGGACTCGGAGGGAGACGAACAGGAACGCGAGCGTCCACGTCGACGCCGTCGACGACGCAGGCGTCGTCGTTCGTCGTCCACCGTGGCAGCGGACGACGTCCCGGAGATCGACGACTCCACAGAGGACGACGATCCGTTCTCGTCCGGCTTGGCCGCCGTCGACGACGACGAAGAGGAGGAGGTCGCCGAGACCGAGTCGTCGGACGGCGAGGACGAAGAGGAGGAGGAACGGCCTCGCCGCAGGCGGCGGCGACGTCGGCGACGGCGTTCCTCGTCGAGGATCGAAGCCTCGGACGACGACGACGCGGAGGACGAGTCGGACGAGGAGGAAACGGACGACGTCGCCGAGGAGGACGAAGTCGTGCCGCAGTCGTACCGGAACATCCCGACGTGGGCGGACACCATCGGCGTCCTCGTCAAGAACTCCCCGTCTATGAGCGACGGACGCGGGAACGGCGGCGGCCGGTCGCGATCCCGTTCACGACGCCGCGGACGCCGACGCCCGGACCGCGACTGACTGCCGGCGACTGGTCGAGTTCCGTGGAAACGTGTAGTCTCAAGGCTTGGCCCTGTCGCCTCCGTCTGCGACGACTCTCGATGAACGACCGTACCTGCCGTCTGATCACCTTGGGTTGCAAGGTGAACCAGTACGAGACGCAACTGGTCAGGGAGGCTCTCCTCTCGTCCGGCTACCGCGAGGCGGCGGACGGCGAGCCAGCGGACCTCAACGTCGTCAACACGTGCACGGTCACCAACACCGGCGACTCGAAGTCGCGGCAGGTCGTCCGTCGCCTGGCACGCGAGAACCCCGCAGCCCGGACGATCGTGATGGGCTGCTACGCGACACGGGATCCCCGGGCGGTCGCCGAACTCCCCGGCGTGGTCGAGGTCGTCCGCGACAAGCGAGAACTCCCCGACGTCCTGCAGCGGTTCGGCCTCGTCGACATGCCCGCGGGCATCAGCCGCTTCGACGGCCGGCAGCGAGCATTCGTGAAGGTCCAGGACGGCTGCATTCTCCGCTGCAGCTACTGCATCATCCCGTACGTCCGGCCGGGGCTCCACAGCCGCACGCCGGAGTCGATCGAGGAGGAGGTCCGCCGGCTCGTCGGCTCCGGGCACTCCGAGATCGTCCTCAGCGGCATCCACGTCGGGCACTACGGCGTGGAGCGGACCCGCGGGAAGTCCGGTCTGCCGCCGTTCCGGTTGTGGCACCTGTTCCAGCGGCTCGACCGGATTCCGGGTCACTGGCGCATGCGTCTCTCCAGCATCGAGGCCGCCGAGGTCGACGAGGACTTCATCTCGGCCGCGGCCGACTGCGAACGCCTGTGCCCGCAGTTCCACCCGTCGCTCCAGAGCGGGTCGGACCGCGTGCTCGCCCGCATGCGGCGCCGGTACCGCGTCGAACGGTTCCTCGAGAAGATGGAGCGGATGCGCGAACGACTCGACCAGCCCACGTTCACGACCGACGTCATCGTCGGCTTCCCCGGCGAGACGGAGGACGAGTTCGACGAGACCGTCGCGGCCTGCCGACGAGCTCGCTTCCTGAAGACGCACGTCTTCCCGTTCAGCCCCCGCAGCGGAACGCCTGCCGCCGACATGTCGAACCAGGTCGATCCGAAGGTGCGGAAGGAACGCGTCGAGCGGCTGATCGCGGTCGACGCCGAACTCGCCCGCGAGCAGTGGCAGACCGTCGTCGGTCGCGAGGTCGAGGTCCTGGTCGAACGTCCCTCGGCAACCCGCGAAGGCTGGTCCCGCGGAACGGACGAACGCTACGTCCCGGTCGAGTTGCCGTCGACCGCAGGCAACCCGGGAGAGCTCGTCCGGATCCGCGTCACGGGTGTCGGCGACCGTGGCGTGACGGCCGAGCCTCTGTCCGACCGAACGACGGCCCGTGTCGAACACCTGGCCGCGACTCCCTCCCGTCCCCTCGTCGAACGTTCCCGGAGCGTGTCGTGAGCCTCGAGAACTTCAACCCGTCGTTCCTGCAGGTCACCGAGCACGGCGACGTGGTCGTCGCGCGGCTCACGCGACCGCACCTGAACGACGAGGAGAACATCGACCAGCTCGGGTTGGAGATGTTCGCCCTCGTGGACCAGTACGAGAAGAGCCAGATCGTCCTCGACCTCGAGGCGGTCGAGTACGCCACGAGTTCGGTGATCGGCAAGATCATCGGACTGCACCGCAAGCTGGGCCGTGGCGAGGGTCGCCTCGTGCTCTGCCGACTCAGCGAGACCGTCCGGGACGTCCTCGCGACGGCGAAGTTGCTGGAGTACTTCGACGTCGCGGAGAGCGTTGCCGACGCGGTGCGCCGTTTCGACGCGGACGCGTGACGACCGGGGGACGTGCGGTGGGGTTGCTCGTCGCCATCGAGGGCATCGACGGTTCCGGCAAGGGAACCCAGGCGGCCCGCCTCCGCGACCGCCTCGTGGCCGAGGGTCGGACGGCCGCCCTCGTCTCGTTCCCGCGGTACTCCGAGACCTTCTTCGGCTCGGCGATCGGCGAGTACCTCAACGGCCGGTTCGGTCCGCTCGCACACGTCGACCCGCACCTCGCGGCCGCGTTGTTCGCCGGCGACCGGTTCGAGTCGCGTCCGTACCTCGAGGAACTGCTCGCCTCGCACGACGTCGTCGTCGCCGACCGGTACGTCCCGTCGAACGTTGCTCACCAAGGCGCCCGGGTTGGCGAGACGGAGCGTCCCGACCTCGTCGACTGGATTCTCCGGCTGGAACACGACGTCTACTCGCTGCCCCGACCGGACCTCGTCATCCTGCTCGACGTCCCGGTCGCGGTGGCCGTCCGACAGATCGCGGCGAAGTCCCGACGAGACTACACCGAACGCGCCGCCGACCTGCACGAGGCGGACGAGGGCTACCTCGACAGCGTGCTCGAGGCGTACCGCCTCCTCGCTCGTCGCGAGCGGAACTGGCAAACCGTCTCCGGTGCCCGGGACGCCGTCGCCCGACCGATTGCCGAGATCGGGGACGAGATCGCCGGACTCGTCCACGAGCGTCTGCAGACCGAGACCTGACCGTCGTCACGCCGCGTCGGCGTCGCCGTCCACGATCGCCTCGTCGTCCGAATCGGACTCGACGACCTCGACGACCTCGTCCGGTTCGGTCTCGTCGACGGGCGCGGGCACTCGCAGTTCCTCGGCCATCGGAAGGTCGGCCAGGGTGCGGAGGCCGAAGGTCTCGAGGAACGCCCGCGTGGTTCCGTACTGGTAGGGCCGCCCCAGCGTGTCGGCCTCGCCGACGATTCGGACCAGCCCCCGCTCCATCAGCTGTCGCAGCACCTCGGTCGACTGCACACCGCGAACGGCGTCGACGTCGGCACGCGTCACCGGTTGCCGGTGGGCGACGACGACCAGCGTCTCCATCGCCGAACGCGAGAGCCGCACGCGGGCACGCCGCTCGTGGAGTCGTTCCAGCCACGCGGCGTACCGTGCCCGGGTCAGCAGTTGGAACCCTCCGGCGACCCACTCGACTCGGAACGCCGTTCCGTCCTCGTCGAACAACTCGTTCAACTGCTCGACGACGGCACGGGCCTCGGCCACGTCGAGCAGCCGGGCCAGCTGGACGAGGCGACGTGGCGACAGCGGAGCGTCGGCGACCAACAGGGCCGCCTCGACCCGGGCCACTCTCGGCGACCGCCGACCGGCGACGACCGGCTCGACGTTCGCCCCGTCCTCGGGCGACCGGTGCAGAAAGGGCGAGGACCGCGTCGTCTCTCGACGGGCGAACCACTCGCGGGTAGTCCGTGCCGCAAGCCCACTCGGCAGGTACGACGATCCCCACGTCTGGCCGGGCACGTCGCTCGTCATCGGCGGCGGGCGTTCCAGTCGTCGATCTGCAGCAGGACGTGGCGAACGGCGAGCAACGGCTCGGGAGCCGCCGCCTCGAAACGCCGCCCGGCCAGGTCGCCACCCGGCTCGTACGCACAGGTGAAGCGGAAGTCACGACCGTCCCGGCCACGGGTCAGGTTGTAGTCGCTGATCCCGAGCTCGTTCAGCCGCCGCACCGCCGACTGCCAAGTCACACGGTCGACGCCCATCGACTCGGGCACGTCGGCCGTTTCGCGTGGTCCCCCGGTCGCCGGACCGTCGATGGAGACCGAGTCGCCGACGTGGTACTCCTCGGCGGACACGGCACTCGTGGTCGCCGTCGTGAACCCTGTCTCGGTCGTGCTCGCGGTCCTCACGACGCGACCACGGTCGTCGACGTCCCATCTTATCGGGGTGTCCGCGACGGCCGGAACGCGCGACCTCACGGGAATGCGCTGAACGTCGAAGGCGGAGACGGCGGAAGGCGGGAGCTCCTCGTCGAGCGAGGCGAAGAGGTCGTGTGGTTCGCACCGGGCCGACTGACCCACGCCGACCTCCACGACGACTTCCGACCGCGGGGCCTCCGTCACGTCCTGGGAGGACAAGGCGACGACCGGCACGAACTCCGGGATCCCGAAGACCACCAGGAGCGGGGCGACGATCAGCAGGACCAGGACGAGAAGGGTCGCCAGCACCGAGTTCAAGAAGCCACGCATCCGTGCAAGCCCCTGACCGCGTTCGAAGCGGAGAACCTCCCGTCCTCCGTCAGCGCGCGAATCCTACGCCGGGTGGGGAAACGCCGCAATGCGAGTTCGCCGGCTGCGAAACGGCCACTGATTGGGTTTGCGTCGCCGCTCGCCGGTCCACTAGGCTACCAGCCCAGCGGGGCTCGCCGCGCCCGAGTGCTCGCCCGTCGCCCGCGCCACGCGATCGACGCCGGCCGCGACGGAGGGAGACCGTCGCCCACGCCCACACAACGGAGGTGATCAGGATGACCGCACCGACTGCACGCCCACGTCTCGTCCGCACGGTCGCCGCACTCACGGTTCTCGCCGTGACGGCCGTTCCCGCCCTCGCCCAGCAGAAGGAACACCCGCTCGCCCCGGCGATTCGGGTCGCGAAGTCCAGCCGCAAGACGCTGGACGGGATCGCCGACTACCAGGGCGTCTTCTCCAAGCAGGAACTCGTGAACGGCCGGCTGCAGGATCCGGAGTTCATGTTCGTCAAGATTCGGCACCAGCCGTTCAGCGTCTACCTCAAGTTCCTCAAGCCGCACGAGGGACGTGAGGTGATCTACGTCGACGGGCAGAACGACGGCAACATCCTCGCCCACGAGAGCGGCATCGCCAGCCTCGTCGGCACCGTCGCCATCCCGGTCAACAGCCCGAAGGCGATGTCGAACAACCGCTATCCGATCACCCGCATGGGGCTGAAGTCGATGGTGCAGGGCGTCATCGACCAGTGGGAGGAGGAGTCCAAGTACGGCGAGACGGAGGTGAAGTACTTCCCGAACGCCAAGCTCCAGGAGATGGAGTGCAAGGTCATCCAGTCGAGCCACCCCCGCCCGCGGAAGCAGTTCAAGTTCCACATGACCCGGCTGTTCATCGACAAGAAGACGAACCTTCCGGTCCGCGTCGAGCAGTACGGCTTCCCCGCCGGGCCGGGAGCCCGACCGCCGCTCCTCGAGCAGTACACGTTCTCGCGGGTCAAGGTGGACCAGAACCTCACGGGGGCGGACTTCGACCCGCGGAACCCGGCCTACGGGTTCTGACCGCGAGCCCGATCCCGTCGGAACGTCACGCATGCAAGTCGTCGAGGACGTCGGTGAACTCCGCGACGCCGTCCTTAGCCGGCGCGCGGACGTCGTCGGCCTCGTCCCGACGATGGGGGCCCTCCACGAAGGGCACCTCTCGCTGGTCGAGCGAGCGCGGCGGGAGTGCGGATTCGTCGTCGCCTCGATCTTCGTGAACCCCACGCAGTTCGGCGCAGGCGAGGACTACGACCAGTACCCGCGGCCGCTCGAGGCCGACCGTGCCGCCTGTCGGGACGCAGGGGTCGACCTCGTCTTCGAACCGACGGCCGAACTGCTGTACCCGGCCGACTTCAAGACGTACGTCGAGGTCGAGGGACTCTCGGGCGTGCTCGAGGGCATACACCGGCCGACGCACTTCCGCGGCGTGACGACCGTCGTCGCCAAGCTGTTGAACCTCGTCCAGCCGGACAAGGCGTTCTTCGGCCGCAAGGACTACCAGCAGCTGATGCTGATCCGCCGGATGGTCCGTGACCTCGACATGCCGGTCGAGATCGTCGGCTGCCCGACCGTCCGCGAGGAGGACGGACTCGCGATGAGCAGCCGGAACGCGTACCTCTCGAAGGAGGAGCGAACGACGGCACTCGCCCTGTCGCGAGAGTTGCATACCGTTCGCGACCTGCTCGTGTCCGGAGCCCACGACGTCTCCACCGAGCGTCGTTTGTTCGCCGAGCGGCTCGCCGCCACACCGGGCGTCGAACTCGACTACGCGACGATCTGCGACCCCGAGTCCCTCGAGGAACTCGACCGGCCGCAGTCCCGGATGGTCGCCCTCGTCGCCGCGAGAGTCGGATCGACGCGACTGATCGACAACGTGCTCGTCGAACTCGACGCCCCGAACTGACCGGAGACACGCCGATGCGACAGACGCTGCTCCGGATTCGCCTCGACGAGTTCTTCACGTCGACGCCGCTCGAGGGGATCACGACCGTCGGGATCGGCTGGCTGCTGCTCGTCCTCGTTCCGGCCTTCGGCTGGTGGCTGTACCACAAGCGGGACTCGATCGACTGGACCGGCAGCGAGTCCTCCACGACCGCGTACCTCGGCATCGGCGTCCTGGCCGTCCTCGCGACCGCGCCACTCTGGACCGAGCGAACCGGGTACTACCAGCAACACGGGTTCGCCTTCCTGCCGGTGTACGGCTACGGCTTCATGTTGTTCGTCGGGTTCCTGCTGGCCACCTGGTGGGCCGGTCGGCGTGCGAAGGTCGTCGGGCTCTCGCTGGACAACGTCTGGGACGGGGCGATGATCCTGCTGGTCGGCGGCATCGCGGGAGCCCGTGTGTGGTACCTCGTCCAGTACCGGAACGAGGTCTTCCGTGGAAAGACCGGGGCGGCCGCGTTCCGTGCCCTGTTCGAACTCCAGGAAGGCGGACTCGTCCTCTACGGCGGCATCGTCGGAGGTTCGCTGCTGTTCGCCCTGTACGCCTGGCGGAAGAAGATCGACGCACTGCTGCTCGCCGACGTGCTCGTGCCGTCGTTCTTCGTGGGGCTCGGCTTCGGCCGGCTGGGCTGTTTCCTCAACGGCTGCTGCTTCGGCGACCGCTGCACGCTGCCGTGGGGGGTCGAGTTCCCACGCGGGAGCGTCCCCTTCGAGGTGCTGCTCTCGCGGGGCTTCCTGAGCCCGGAGGCCGCGGCGACCATGCCGCTGCACCCCACGCAGGTCTACAGCGCGGTCAACGCGTTCCTCATCGCCGGACTGCTGCACGCCTACTTCCGGTACCGGCCGAAGCCGGGGTCGGTGATCGCTCTCGCGGCCGCGACCTACCCGATCACGCGATTCGTCATCGAACTGCTCCGGAACGACGAGAAGGGGCAGTTCAGCACGTCGCTCACGATCTCCCAGTTGTTCAGCATCCTGATCTGCCCCTTGGGCCTCGTCTTCGTCGGTTGGCTCGCCTGGGCGACATGGTTCCGCTCCGACGGCTCGCCGGGACGACCGCCCACCTCGACGTAAGCCACTCGACGACAAGAACTTGACAGCCGTCACCGCACCCAACAGGATGCCGATGACGGCGTTCGCCCGACAGACGGCGACATTCTCGGAACGAACGTCGCCCCCTCCACGTCTCACAGGTCGAAGGAAGCCTTTCGCGTGCTCGATGCGGGTCGAGGGGCCGTTCCAAAAAACGTGAAAGCCGAAGACCAAGCGCTCATCGACGAGTGCCTCGAAGGCCGTGCCGACGCCTTCGGCGAACTCGTCGTGCGCTATCAGGACCGACTCTACAACACGCTCGTTGGCGTGCTGGGTTCTTCCCACGACGCCCGCGACGTCGCTCAGGATGCGTTCGTCCACGCCTTCCGGAAGCTGGACACGTTCCAAGGCCGTTCGGCCTTCTACTCTTGGCTCTTCCGCATCGCGATGAACGCGGCCATCAGCCGCAAGCGGAAGACGAAGCGGATTCGCGGCTCGCTCGACGCCGCCCGCGAGGACAAGGGGTTCGAGGTCGAGGACGAGCACCGCGACGTCCGCCCCGAGCAGCCACTCGAGCTCGACGAGCAGCGCCAACAGGTGCGGCACGCCTTGGAGCAACTCTCCGAGGAGTACCGGACGGTGCTGGTCCTCAAGGAGATCGAGGGTATGAAGTACGAGGAGATCGCCGAGATCGTCGGCTGTCCGATCGGCACCGTCCGCAGCCGAATCCACCGGGCCCGCGGCGAACTCAGAGAGAAGCTCAGACTCCTGATGACCGAGTGACGAACCCGAAGGAGCCCCGGCCGAGAGGGCCGAAGAGGCAGAATCCGTGACGACTCCCCACCCCAGCGAACTGCTCTCCGCCTACCTCGACGACGAGGTGACGGCCGAGGAGCGCGCCCGCGTGGAGACGTGGCTGGACGAGTCGCCCGAAGGCCGTGAGGAGTTGCGTGAACTGGACGAGCTCGGCGAGATGCTGCGTTCGGCACTCGCGACTCCGGAGGGTGAAGTCGATCTCGTCGCCGCCGTCCAGGGCGCGGTTGCCGAGCCTCCCGCGGCACGATCGCCGGAGCGACCGGCGGCGGTCGCCGTTGTCGAGGGCTCGTCTGCGGCCAAGCGGAAGGGCGGCCGGTGGACGGCCGCCGTCTCGGTCGCGGCCAGCGTGGCTGCGGTCCTCGTCACCGCCCTCCTCCTGTCGCCACCGAACTCGTCCGTCGATCACGAGGAAAGCATCGCCCGAAACGAGACGGACGCGGAGTTCGACGACGAGCTCGCGGACGGTTCGGCCGTCGGCCTCGCCACCGAACGCGAAGAGTCCGTCGCCCGGCTCGAGAGACCGCAGGCAGCGGCGGCCGAGATGGCGGTCGATCTCGCGGAGGTCGAACACGAGCCCGACAGCGTTGGAGATGCGGGCACTCGCAACCGCAGACTGTACATCGACGGACGAGAGATCGCGGCGCGGCGCGACTTCGTCGTGCCGCGTGGCTCGATCCCCGGAGACGTCGAGGCGGGCGACGTGATCCCGTTGTACGAGACCCGGGCGGGCGAGGTCGCGGTCGTTCGCGTCACGGTCGTCGACGTGCACCGAGCGCTCGGCGAGGTTCAGGTGCTGCTGCAGAGAAACGACGTGACGCCGCTCGCCGACGAGGAGAAGACCGTCGCGAACGATGCGGCCACGGTCGAGAAGCTGTCGAAGGAGTCGGGAACCTACGCCGTGTACGTCTCCGCCTCGCCCGAACAGATGACGGCTGCCCTGGAGTCGCTGCGAGCCAACAAGGTGGTCGTCGATCTGGAGGGACCACGGACCCTCGTCGCCTCGAACGACCGTCGTTTCGACAAGCCCGGAGAACCGACGGCAGTCGCCCCCGTCCCACCGCTTGGCGGACCGCGCAAGTTCACCGCGGGAGCGGCAGCATCCGGCGACAGCCGAGCGGCGGAGGGGAAGCCCGGCGACCGAGAAACAGACGCGGGGATCGCCGAGTCCCGCCGCGGTCGGAAGCCGACGTCCGGGTCTTATCAGCTGCTGGGTCCCGTCGCGGCAGCCAACCGGGCCAAGCGCGCGGTTCCCACCGCCGGCGAGCGGGTGCCGGAGAAGGGCGTCGTCGCGGAGAAGGCCACCGACGCGACGCCCAAGGAGGCCGCGCGACAAGACCTTGCGGACGACGTCGCAAACGTCCGCGTGCTGCTTCTGCTCGAACGCCGGTAGCCGCTCAGCGTCCGGCGTAGAACGGCGCCGTCGAGCAGTAGTACATCGCTCGGGGCACGGTCGACTCCAT
The DNA here is from genome assembly GCA_028284885.1 of Planctomycetaceae bacterium. Lineage (GTDB taxonomy): Bacteria > Planctomycetota > Planctomycetia > Planctomycetales > Planctomycetaceae > JANQQW01. Next base: position 9,075 of record JANQQW010000304.1, on the reverse strand, counting down.
CACGTCCCGCCAGCGGTTCTCCGGCTGGCTCGCCTCGACGGAACCGGTCAGCACGTCGTACAGCGTCTGGTTCCACCGGTAGGTGACGACCCGCACCTTCTCGACGCCGATCTGTTCCTTGAGCGCCTCCAGCGCGTCCTCCTCGAAGCCGATCTCGTCGATCAGGCCGTTCTCGAGGGCCTGGTTCGCCGTGTAGATCTGCCCGGTCGCGAGAGCTCGGACCTCCTCCTTGTCGAGGTTGTCCCGGTTGTCGGCGATGACCTTGAGGAACCGCTCGAACGAGTCGCCGATGATCGCCTTCCAGACCTCGACGTCCTTCTCGGAGAGCGGCCTCAACGGGCTGAGCGAGTCCTTGAGCTCCCCCGTCTTCAGGGCCGGATGCGTGCCGGCGACGCCCAGCTTCTCGCCGAGTCCCGTCATGTCGTAGTGCGGCACGATGACGCCGATCGACCCGGTCCAGGCGGTCGGCTCGGCGAAGATCGTCGCCTCCGGCCCGGCGGCCATCGCGACGTACAGACCGCCGGACGCGGCGATCCGACGCATCGAGACGACGACCGGCTTCTGCGTCTTCTTCCGCATCTCGACGAGCGCGTGGTAGATCTGGTGGCTGTCGGCGACGAGTCCCCCCGGGCTGTCGACGACGAGCAGGATCCCCTTTACGTCGTCGTCCTCCTCGGCCCGTTCGATCATGCGGAGGTAGCGTTCCGTGTAGGGGGGCATGATCGTCCCCTCGACCTCGAGGACGGCGATCCGCGCGGTCGCCGTCCGTTCGCCGGAACGGTACCGCTCGAGCGGCGGCGTCGACTCCCCGAAGTAGTCGCGGTAGCCGACGTACATCGACACGTTCGCCAGCACGGAGAGGACCAGGAAGGCCCCCAGCGCGCGTGTGATCCACCGCCCCGCACCGGGCGGCCTCGGCTCGACGCGAACGACGATCTCCGTCTTCTCGTCGCCAGGCGTCTTGGTCACCTCGACCTCGGCAGGCTGATCGGCCACGTCGTGTCCTTGGTTCGCGAAGGGGTTCGGGCCGGTCGACGTCAAACCGTAGGGGTCGCACCGGCGGTGCGGGTCGTAGCGGTCGTGGATCCGACAGGTTGCGAAACCGCCGTCTGACCGGCATGGGCGTCACAACGCGTCGTGACGGAGGACGATAGAGACCCTGCACCATCCGGTCGCTCCGATCGCTTCGATTATCCCCGTGGAAACGGCGATCTGCAACGTACGGCGTGATCGGCCTGCACCGAGGAGACGAGGTCCCCGCAGAGCGGGGCGGTGCTCCGATCGGCCCATCAGCAGTCATGGAGGAGACGCACGACATGATGTCGACGACCCCGAAGTCGGGGCGGCTGTTGCTCGCGGCGGCCTGTGGAATGTTCCTGGCGTCTCCGACGGACGCTCAGGAGTCCACGGCCGGCTGGACGGCCCGCCTGAAGGAACAGCGGCTCGAGGTACTCCGGCACGAACGCCGGATCCTGCTCGCCGCCTACAACGAGGACCTCAACCGCGCCACCGCCGAGGTGGACCGTGCCAGCAACACGGTCGCCCCCGCGCCGTCGGTCGTCGAGTCCGCCCCGTCGGTCGAGACCGCGCCCACGGCCGAGGTCGCCGCGCCGGTCGCGGAACCGCGGCCGTTCGTCGTCGCCCCGGAGCCCGTCCAGGTCGCCGAGGCGCGGCCTCGCCGGAACGCCGGCCGTTCGAGCATGCGACGCGACTGGCAGAACCGTCGCCGCAAGTTCGGCTACCGCTCGGAAGAGCCGATGATCGAGCCCCCGGGGGCCCCGGAGACGGAGCCGGTCGAGGACGCGGTCGTCGCCCCCACGGGTGACGCCGTGGAGGGGAGCGTTCCCGAGGCGAAGGTCTCCGGCGACATCGAACCGAACCGCCTGCCGCAACCGGTGGCGGTGGAGAAGCCGAAGCGTGAGAAGCGTTCGTTCCTGAGCCGCATCTTCGGCCGCAAGCCGAAGCCGGAGCCGGTCGTCGAGGAGACGAGCCCGGTCGAGTCCGACGTCGAGGACGCGGTGGCCGGTCCGACCGAGCCGCCTGCGACCCAGGACGAGGCACCGATCGTGGCCCCGGCCCCGACGGACGTCGCCGAGGCCGGAGAGACGGAGTCCGGGAACGAGTTCGAGCTTCCCGAACCGACGACCGACGACGACCGCGAGCCGCTGCCGATGCCGCCACTCCCCGAGGAGACGGTTGCCGAGGAACGCCCGGTGGACGACGCGCTCGCCAACCCGTTCCCCGAACTCTCGGAGAGCGAGGCGGACGCCGGTGAGGAGTCGCCGTTCGAGACGGTCGAGGAGCCGGTGACCGAGCCCGCCCCGATGCCCGAGGAGAACCCGTTCGAGGTCGAGGCTCCGGAGCCGGCCCGCATCGCCGAGGAGACTCCGGCGGCTCCGGCCCCGACGGAAGACGAGACGCCGGTGATCCGTCCCCGTGGAGTGGCCAGCACGCCGGCCGAGACGGCGCCGCCCGCCCCGTCCGACGACGTCGATCCGCGTGTCCGCCGCATCCAGGAACGTGCCGACCTGACGGGCCTCAAGGGCTTCTGCCCGGTCGCCCTCCGGGACGACCGTCAGCTGGTCGACGCACAGGCCGAGTTCGCGGTGGTCCACAAGGCCCGGACCTACCACCTCTCGTCTCGGGACGCGATGCAGAAGTTCGAGTCGGACCCGCAGAAGTACGCTCCGGTGGCGAGCGGGCACGACGTGATCCTGCTCACCGTCGAGGGGCGACGCGTCGAGGGAAGCCTCGACCACGCGGTCTGGTACAAGGACCGGCTGCACCTCTTCGCCACCCGTGAGACGCTCACCCGGTTCGTCACCTCGCTGAACCGCGACCCCTTCGGCGGCAGTGCCCGCCCGGCCTCCAACGAGGTTCCCTCCACCGAGCCGACCGTTCGCGAGGAACCGAAGGACGAGGTCGTCGAGGACGCGGTGATCGAGGCCGAGCCGAGCGGCCCGACCATCCAACTCCCGACGCCCTCTGCGGACGACAACCCGTTCGAGTACGGCGAGGAGAACGAGAACCCGTTCGAGGAGGAGGGCAACCCGTTCGAGTGAACGGGGCCCCCCGCGGCCGCGACGCCCCGCGGCCGGAACACGACAACTCACACCCCGCCGAACGACGTTCGGCGGGGTGTTTTCGTTCTGCGGCAGACCGGTCAGCTGGTCGGGGCCGGGCGACGGAGCCAGCCGCGGACGATCGTGTCGACCGAGATCCAGAGCTTCCTCGTTCGGGACAGGCCGACCCGTTCGGTCAGCACGTCGAAGTCCCTCCGCTCGATCTCGTCGAGCAGCCCGCGGTAGATGCGGATCATCGCGGAGAGGATGGGGCGGGCCTCGGGCTCGACGTCGTCGAACACGCGGCTGCCGCGTTCGTAGTACTCCCGAGCGCGACCGACCTCGAACCGCATCAACGACCGGAAGCCGTCGTCACGAACGCCGGCCGCGAGCCCGGCCGGGTCGCAGTCGAACCGCTCGAAGTCCTCGCGTGGCAGGTAGACCCGGCCGTTGCGGGCGTCCTCGGCGAGGTCGCGGAGGATGTTCGTGAGCTGGAACGCCGTGCCGAGTTCGACCGCCGCCTCGGCCGCGCGTTCGTTTCGCATTCCCCACACGTGCACGCAGCAGACCCCGACGACCCCCGCGACGTGGTAGCAGTACCGTTCGAGTTGCTCGAACGTCTCGAACCCCTCGTGGTCGAGGTCGGACTCGACTCCGGTGACCACGTCGTCGAGGCAGTGGCGTGGCACGCCGTGTCGGCGAACGACGTCGACGAGTGCCGCGTGACAGGGGTGCTCCATGCGGTCCTCGTCCAGTGCCGCCGCGAGAGCTGCTCGCCAGTTCCGCAGCCCCTCGCGCCGCTCGGCGACGGCACGCGTCGGGTCGTCGCCGACGTCGTCCGTGATCCGCATGAACGCGTACAGGGCACACGTGTCCCGGAAGCGGTCTCGCGGGAGGACCCGGAACGCGTAGTAGAAGTTCCCGGCGGTTCGCCGCGTCAACTCGCGACACCACGCGAACGAGCGATCGAGGTCCGAACCGACGCCGTCGAGGGTCGCGTCCGCCGTCCAGGTTTCGCCGTCTGGACTCATCGCCCGGCCTTGGTCGGTACGTCGCGGGTGTTCGGCGGAACTCTCCGCCCACGAAGGCGACGCCACGTGGACCGCCCCGTCGCTCCGACGACGAGACGGGCGACGTCCCAGCGACTCACCACCGGACGCCGACTCCACACACCGTAGTCGATCGCCTCGATTCGCTCCAGAATCCGCAACCCGCCCCGCGCGAACAGGTCGACCACCGGGGCGACCGGTCCGCCGACCGCGTCCACGAGGGGCAGCCCCCTCAGCAGGAACGAGCGGGCCCGGTCCACCTCGAACCGCATCAACTCGCGGAACGGGTCGTTCTCGACTTGCCCGTGCAGTGCCGTGTCGTCGTAGCCGAAGCGACGGCGGTCCTCGGCCGGCAGGTAGACCCGCCCGATGGCGTGGTCGCGGGCCACGTCCTGCCAGAAGTTCGCCAGTTGCAGCCCCGTGCAGACCGCGTCCGACCACTCGAGGAACTCGTCACGTGCCGCGTCCACGACGTGGAGGACGAGTCGCCCCACGGGATTCGCGCTGCGACGGCAGTAATCGTGCAGTTGCGAGAAGCTCTCGTACGTCGTCACACGTTGGTCCTGTTCGAAGGCCGAGAGCAGGTCCGCGAACGGCTGCTTCGGGATCCCCCGGGCGCGAATCGTCCCGTGCAGTGCCGTGAAGACCGGGTGGCTCGTCGACGGCCGTTCGGAGGCGTAGCACTCCTCGAGCAGCGACCGCCACCACGCGAGCCGTTCGAGCGCCGTCTCGGCGTCCCCGGACTCGTCGGCGAGGTCGTCCGCCCAACGGCAGTAGGCGTACACGTTGCGAAAGTGGCCTCGCCAACGCCGGGGCAGCAACACGGAGACGACCGGGAAGTTCTCGTAGTGCGACCTCGCGAGGTCCGCGCAGTAGGCCTCCGCCTCGGCGACCGAGAGCGGCTCGCTCGCCGGCGCGTCCGGTCCCCACTTCGCCAACTCGTCTGCGAACGCCCCCAACTCGTGCTCCCGGCCGACGACCCCAGCGGACTCCCTCGCGGATGCTAGCAGGCTGACGCGGGCATCCAAGCGGACCACGCTCCCTCGCGCGCCACCGAACCGCGGATGTGGAACCTTTACGGCAGACGGAGGAAGCATGATGGGCGGTGTCGATCGTGACGATAGTCCCCAACGTCACCCGCGTGCCGCCACCGGCGCGCTCGTTCTGCCGCCACGGAACCGGGCCGGTCGCCACGCGGGTGTGAACCATGGGCCAGGCACGCTCCGAGACTTCCGTGACTCCGAAGACCCGTCCAGCCGCGACGCTCCTGCTGCTTCTGACCGCGATCCCCGTCGTCGGCTGCACCCGACACCACACCGTGGCGAAGTCGACGACCGGCGCGCCGAAGTACGACCGGCTGGAAGTCGTCTACGACCTCCAGGACGGCCACGGGGCCCTCTCCTCCTCGGCCATCCAACCGGTCGAGTACGTCTCGGAGGAGGCCGGCGCCGCGATCCGCACGACGACGAAGGCGTGGTCCAGGGCCACGCTCCGGATCGAGTCCCCGCACCCGGAGGCGAAGTCCGGACAGGCCCGACTGACACTGCGACTGGCCCGCCGCGAGGCGACCCGACCGACGACGTCCGAGCCGTCGGCCGACAAGTCGGTCACGGACCGGGTTCTCGCCTACGTCCCCTGGACAGAGTCGGACGGCGAGACCGGCACGGTCGTCGAGGAAGTGTGGGTGCTGGACGTGCCGCGGGAGGAAATCGACCTGCTCCTCGTCGACCTCGCCCGCACCGGCTACTTCGAGGAGGGAACGAGGCCGAACGCGGCGGCCCACCTCGACGTGCAGATCGACAAGGGGCGGGAGTCGAAGGCCTGGCACACGAGCCCTCGGATGGACGAACTCGCGGAACGGGTCCGCTCGGAGGGGTGGATCGCCCGGATGCCTGCCCCGGAGCAGGCCAAGCCCTGGTGGTCGTTCTGAACCTCGCCTGCTTCCGCCCCCGTGCTTGACGCCCCACGACTGGAGACGTACCTTTCCCTTCTCGGAGCGAGCTCGACACGACTCGACCCGACACGGACGCGTAGATCAGTTGGTTAGATCGCCACGTTGACATCGTGGAGGTCGCAGGTTCGAGTCCTGCCGCGTCCACTCGAGAAGCCCCTTCGCGGGGCTTTTTTCGTTGCCGGACAAGGGCTCGGAGTCGTCTTGTGGGCGGCAAACGATGCCGCCTATGATCCCGCACGACCCGACGCCACGGACGGCTCACGCGTGCGACGCTCCTTCGACTTCTCCCGACTGCAGACGCTCGACGCGTCGAACGTCTGTCTCGTCAAGCCGAGCGCCTTCGGCGACGTGGTGCAGACGTTGCCGCTCCTGCCGGCCCTGCGCGAGCGGTTCCCCGGAGCCCGGCTCTCGTGGGTGGTGAACGCGGGACTCGTCGATCTCGTCGCCGGCCACCCCTGCCTGGACGAGGCGATCCCGTTCGACCGCAAGGCGGGATGGGCGGCGAACTGGCAGTTCCTGCGGGAGCTGCGACGACGACGCTTCGACCTCGTGCTCGACCTGCAGGGGCTGCTGCGGTCCGCCGTGATGACGTGGGCGACGCGTGCTCCGCTGCGACTCGGACTCGAGACCTCACGCGAGTGTGCGCACCTGGCCTGTCACGCGACGCTCCCGGGCACGGGGAAGATCGTCCCGGCTCACGAGCGCTACTGGCGGGTGGCCGAGGCGTTCGGCGTGGAGGGGGGCCGGCGGCCGACGACCGTTGCCTTCTCCGAGGACGACTCCCGCTGGGTGACCGAGCGACTTCGACCGCTTCCCCCGCCGTACCTCGCCGTGCACGCCGGGGCCCGCTGGGCGACGAAGCGGTGGCCGGTCGAGCGGTTCGCCACGGTGGCCACCAAGGCGGCCCGCGGGCACGACTTCTCCGTCGTCCTCGTCGGCGGCCCAGACGAACGCGAGACGAGTCGCGACCTCGCCCGCACGATCGAACGGCTCCACCCCGAGGGCCGCGTGCTCGACCTGACGGGAGGCACGTCCCTGGTGCAGCTGACGGCCCTGTTGGCCGAGGCCGACGTGATGCTCACCAACGACTCCGGCCCGATGCACCTCGCAGCCGGCGTCGGCACGCCCGTCGTCGGCGTCTTCACCTGCACCTCGGCCGTCCGGTCCGGACCGCCGGGTGGGGAGCACGAACTCGTCAGCACCCACCTGCCGTGCGCGGCGAGCTACAACAAGCGTTGCCCGCACCGCGGCAACGCCCACCAGGCCTGCTTCGACGAACTGACGGCCGAACGAGTTTGGGCCGCCTTCGAACGACTCGTCGCCCGCACCCCCTCGATCCGTCGCCCGCTCGAACGTCGGCACGTCGCCTGACCGACGCCTTCCGACCGTCTCAGGCCTGCAGCAGATCGAGTTTGGGGTGGTCGCCGGGGAGAATCGTCTCCGCCGGAACCCGCAGCCAGTCTTCGAGGACCGTGCGGTAGACGCTGCGGAAGTCGGTGTGGTGCCGCAGGTCGCCCTGCTCGAGATCCTCGAGACTCGGGTGGTCGCCGACGACACCGGGCTTCACCGCGTCCCCGACGAGGAACATCTGGGACGCCGCCCCGTGGTCGGTCCCCTGCGAACCGTTCTCCTTCACCCGCCGTCCGAACTCCGAGAAGGTCATCAGCAGGACTCGCTTCTGCTGGCCCGACTGCTCGAGACTCCGGCGGAAGGCGGCGACCGCTGTGCTCAACTCGCCGAGCAGCCGGGCGTGGGACGGAGCCTGCCCGGAGTGCGTGTCGAACCCGTCGAGTTCCACGTAGTAGATCCGCTCGGGCGACTTGGCCGCGAGCAACTGGGCGACGACGCGGAGCCTGCGGGCGAGCCCGCTGTCGGGCCAGTCGCCGCTCGCCGCGTTCTCCTCGGCCGCCCGACGGAACCTCTCCTCGGCCTCCAGCATGGACCGAGTCGACGACCGAGCGAGCTCGAGCAGCTCGTTCGACCGGGTCGGCTCGGTGTCGAGCAGCGACTCGATCGTCGACCGGGTTCGCCGGCCCCGTTCGCCGTCGAGCGGCAAACGGTGTTCGTCGAGGGACTGCACGGTGAGCGGATGGCCGGTCGCGTTGAACATGGCGAGCGGGCTCGTCCCCTCGCCGACGAACACCCCGCCGCCGCCCGGCAGGCCGACCCGCGCCTTCCCGAGCCATCCGAACCGCTCCGACTCGTCCGGCGACGCCCGGTGCCACGTGTCCATCGACTCGAAGTGCGACCGCGTCGCGTTGGGATAGCCGATCCCCTGGACGACCGACAGACAGGAGTCCTCCAACAGCTGGGAGAAGCCGGTCATCTCCGGGTGCAGGGCGAGCTCGTCGTCGATCTTCAAGACCCGGCCGCTCGGCTGGGCGAGCGTCGGCCGGAGCCGGCGGTAGGCGGGGTCGGCGTAGGGGACGACGGTGTTCAGGCCGTCGTTTCCTCCGGACAGCTGGACGACGACGAGCACGGTGTCCTCGCCGCCCGGGGCGTCGGCCCGTGGTGCCGCGAGGGCGGCCCGCCGGAGAAACGGGGGCAGGGCGAGGCCGACGGCGGCAGAGCCGGCGAGAAACTGGCGGCGACTGTACGGCATGACTGAGACTCCGAGTTCCTGATTCCGAAGAGGCGCCTGCGACGGCACGGCCTAGACGAGTTGGTAGTCGGGCAGGGCGGTGACGAGCTGAGCGGCCGTGCGGGCGAGTTGTCGGTCGACGACCGCGTCGCTGGTGAACGGACTCCGCAACCGCCGCCGTTCGCCGGCGAGGTGCTCGGCAATCGTCTCGCGAGCGGGGTGGTCCGGCCGTTGCAGCAGCAGGTCGAGGAACTCGGCGGCGAGTTCCTGGTCGCCGCGGGACTCGACGAGCCGAGCCGGGTCGGTCCGCTGCCCGAGCCCCTGACCGCGGGTGAGTTCGATCGTGGCCTGCTGCCGGGCGAGCATCGACCGCGAGTCGAGCCAGTCGCCGGCACCGTCCCACCCCTTCACGCTCGGCGGCCGGAACAG
>JANQQW010000302.1 GCA_028284885.1 Planctomycetaceae bacterium | reverse complement strand
CACGAGTCGCTCGGCGTTCGGGTTCTCGAACGTGGCGAACATCCAGCTGGCCCAGTACGGGTTCACCGTCTTGCTGCCGCCGCGGTTCCCCATCAGGTGCTTCTCGACGTAGATGGTGGCCGGCTCGAGGTTGCGGATGTAGCGGAACTCGCCGTCGGTGACGGAGCGGATCGGGTAGGCGGGGCCTTCGGGGACGTTGTTGTGAAGGCCGAAGGCGTGGTCGCGGCAGCCGGTCGCCGGGTCGTCGAGCACCTTGGCGAAGCTGCGGCCGTCGAGTTCGTGCTCGGCGGGGTCTCCGCCCGCGAGTTCGACGATCGTGGGGGCGACGTCGGCGTAGTGGACGATCGCCTGCGTCCGGCCTCCCGCCTCGACGCGGCCCGGCCAGCGGGCGACGAGGGCCGTGTGCAGGCCGACGTCCCAGTTCGTCCACTTGCTGCCGGGGAACTGGGCCCCCTGCTCCGAGGAGAACAGGACGAGCGTGTTCTTCGCCTTGCCGGAGCGGTCGAGGAGGTCGAGAAGCTCCCCGACCTGGCCGTCCATGTAGGTGATCTCGGCGAGGTAGTGCGAGAAGGCGTCGCGGGTGGCCGGGTCGTCGACGAGGTGCGGCGGCAGCTTCAGCTTCCGCGGCGGGTACTGGGAAGCGTCCCCCATCACCCACGGCACGTGGGGTTCGACGAGGGCGACGACGAGACAGAAGGGCCCGCCGTCCCGGTTGACGAACTCGGCGACGGCGTCGAGATCGTGCTGCCGGGTCGGGTTGCGGACGCAGCTCTTGTCGAATCCGGCGACGCTCTCGAACGGGTAGGCCTTCTGGGGTTTGACGTGGACTTTTCCGGCCAGCCCGACGCGGTAGCCGAGGGGCTTCAGGTAGTGCGGCAGGCTGCGGGTGGTGGGCCGGCTGGCCGAGTGGTTCCACGCGCAGCCGTTCCCGAGCGGGAACTGGCCGGAGTAGAGCTCGGACCGGCAGGGTTGGCACATCGCCTCGGCGAGGTAGGCCCGCTCGAACAGCAGCCCTTCGGCGACGAGCCGGTCGACGTGGGGCGTCTTCGCGTTCTGGCCGCCGTAGGCCGGGAGGTCGTTGAAGGTGCAGTCGTCCGCGAGGACGACGAGCACGTTGGGGCGGTCCTCCGCGGCGGGCGAAGCGGTCGGCACCGCGGCGACGAGTGTGAAGAACGCGAGAAGACGGACGGGCGACATGGCGAGAACTCGGCGACGGGGAGCGGCTTGGCGACGCCGCGAGTCTACCCGAGCCGGCCAGCGACCGCAGTTCCGCGACGAATTCGGAGAGAATCGGAAACTCCTGGAATAAACCGCAGACGGCTGCGATCACGCTTCCGGACGGGTCCGCTGTGGGCCCAATCGCGGAACGGCATCGAATCGACGCCTAAGGGGATCCCCAATGAAGAAGTTTGTTGCTCTGCTGCTCGCCGCCTGTGTTTCGGTTGCCTCCATCGGCTGCGGTGGCAGCTCGGAGCCCGAGACCGACACCACCACCGAGTCGACCGAGGAGTCCACGGAAGAATCGACGGAAGAGTCGACCGAGGAGTCCACGGAGGAGTCGACCGAGGAAGAGACGACCGAAGAGACCGAAGAGACCGAGGGCGAGTGACCTGTCGCTCACGTCCTTCGCCTGACGGACTCGTCATGCGATGAACACAACCGAGCCCCCGCGACCCACGTCGCGGGGGCTCGTTGGGTTAACTCTTCCGATTCCGTCGGGCCTCGACGCCCGCACCGGCTACTTGCCGCCGACGAAGCGGGCCGGGACGTTCGCGTCGCCGAGGGAGAGCCGCAGTTCCTGCGACCGCTTCTCGAGATCGACGGCGAACGTGAGGCGGTGCCGGCCGGGGGCGAGCGTCCGCTCGACTGAGGCCGGTTCGACGGGCGTGCCGTCGATCCAGACCTGCAGGCCGCCCGGTTCGAGGTCGAACTTCACCGGCGTCTCGGTGGTGACCTCGATCTCCGTCCGGGCGAAGGCGACTCCCTTCTCGCCGGGGGCCGACCGGTTGCGGACCCGAATCTCCGGCAGGTCGGCGAGCGGCAACGCCCCGGCGACGGTCGCGTAGCGGCGGTCCCAGGTGTAGGCGGGGTCGTCGCCGGCGGCGGTGTCGTAGCTGGTCCGTCGCAGGCGGAACGCGGCCTCGGGCGTCGCCCGCATCACCTCCCACACCCGCGCGACCGGCCGGCGGCCCACCTTGTAGTCCCCCTCCTTGCCGAGCTCGGACAGGAACCGCACGAGATCGACGAGTTCGGCCTCGGTGAGCGTGTCGACCAGACCGGCCGGCATGATCGAGGCACCGTCCGCTTTCTCCTCGATCGTGTTCGTCGGAATCTCGACCTCGCGGTCCTCGTTGTCGCGGAGGACGAGCGTCTGCTTCGACTGGCGGACGACGATGCCGGCGAACAGTCGGCCTTCCTCCGTGACGACGGTGACCGTGTGGTAGTTCTCCTTGACCTTGGCGTTGGGGTCGAGCAGCGACTCCAGGATGTAGTCGGGCTGGGCGCTCGCCCCGAGACTGACGAGGTCCGGCCCGACCCGGCCGCCGGCCCCGCCGACGGCGTGGCACTTCAGGCAGGAGAGACCGCTGCGGCGGAAGACCGCCTCGCCGCGAGCCGGGTCGCCGGACTCGCGGACCTTCGCGACGAGCCGGGCCACCTCCTCGGGCGGCAGCTTCCGCGCCCCGCCGGTGATGCCCCCGGCCTTGCGGAGGGCGTTCTCGAGCGCGGGTTGCGGCCGGCCACTTGCAGAGACGGCCCGCAGGCCGAGCCGGGCGACGTCGGGATCGAGCGTCGTGTTCGCCAGTCGGTCGGCAAGCGTCGCCGCCCCGTTCTTCCGTGCGAGGAATGCGTCGAACAGCGGGGCCGGATCGGCTTGGCCGTCGAGCGACTTCAACAGTTCGACGGCCACCTCGGCCCCTTGGCCCGGCCTAGCATTCACCAGCCCGGCGGCCGCCCGGATCCGGAGGTCGGGTGTCGCCTCGCCACCCACGAACTCCACGAGCGTCGCGACGGCCGGCTCGGCGGCGACCTTCTGTGCGCCGATCTCCGCGAGGGAGTCGAGGGCCGCAATCCGCGTGTCGCGTGGGGCCTCGGGATCGCATGCCATCTCGGACAGCCAGGCGATCGAGTCGCGGTCGTGCCACGCCCCGGCGAGATCAATCGTCGCCGCGACGACCCGAGGATCGTCGAACCCCTCCCGCACGTCACTCACGTCCGTGGGTCGTCGTACTCCCTGTTCGGGAGGGAGTTGGACGGGGACCAGCTTTCGCGTCCGCGCTGCTCGGGCGAGGCCGTGGATCAACTCGGCCCGGTTCGACGCGTCGAGTTCCTTTCGGAATGCGAGGTCGAACACGAGACGCAACTCTCTCGGGCCGCCGATGGCCGTGAACAGCTTGGCCACGGTGATCGACGTCGGGTGCGCGCCGGGGTGTTTCTCGAACAGCTTCACGAGCGCTGGGACGGTCTGCGGGGAGTCCGCGGCCCGCAGGGCGAACGTGAGATGCGACGCGTTCCCGCCGAAGTCGATCTCGCCCGTGGCGAGCTTCGGCACCCAGTCCTCGCGGTTCTCCCACGCCGTCAACCAGAGCGCGTAGTC
>JANQQW010000284.1 GCA_028284885.1 Planctomycetaceae bacterium | reverse complement strand
AGCGCTCGTCGCGCGGGCGGTCGGGTCGCCGGGCGAGGTCGCCACGCTCCCGGCACCGAACGTCGTGCTCGAGGTCTCGCACGGGTTCGCCGTCCGTCGTCCGGAGAAGACCCTCGCCGCCGCCGCAATGGGGCGGGCGCTCGCCGTTCAGGCGGAATTGGCCGAGGGAGGCGACGCCGCACCCGCGTGGCGGGCCTACCAGGCGGCCCTCGGCCACGCGGGTCAGTTCGCCCCGCCGCTGAAGGCCGTCACCACCCACCGGGCGCTCGCGTCCCGAGGCCCCGTCGAAGGGATCGCCCCCACCCGCATGACCGACTACCAGATCCGCGTCGAGCAGCTCGAGCAGGTCGCCCGGGCCGGATTCGAGCTGAAGGCCGCCGTGCTCCTCGACGCCGCGACCAACGGACTCGCCGACGAGGTCTGGGCCCACCTGCAGGCGGAGTCGTTCGAGGAGTCGCCGACCGCGATGCTCACCACGCCGCTCGGCCTCGTTCTGCAGGCCAACGGCTCCGAGGCGACGAGGAAGGCCGTCACCGCCGCACTCGAGTCCGCCGACGGCAACCTCCCCTTCAAGCAGGCCGCGATCGCCGAACCGGGCCTGCTGCTGGCCGACGACGCGACCCCCGCTGCGGTGGCGAAGACGTTGTCGGCGGGCCGCGGCCCCGAGGCGGACACGGCGGCCGTTCGCGTCGCCTGCCGTCTTCGTCGCGGTCCGCAGGGACGGGAACGGTCGGTCGCGTTCCTCAAGTCGCTGTCGTCCAAGCTCGTCGCCGCGGAGGCCGCCACGTTCGTCCAGGCGGCCACCTCACGGGGACTGGCGGCCGACCGTGCGTGGGTCGAACTCGACGAGGGGACGAACTTCGACCACGTCGTCGCGGTCGCCGCGTGCGAGGGACTGCTGCTCGCCTTGGAGAGCGCGGTCGAGGAGCCGGTCCCGGCCGTCGCCACCGACGAGAAGTGACCGCTCAGGCGTCCCGCAGCATCCGCCGCCGCCGACGCGAGCGGCGGTAGCCGTGGAACCACGTGTCGCCGTCCTCGCTCTCGGTGAAGAACGACCCGGCGAGCAGCCGGTAGAAGAACAGCAGCACGAACGCCCCGCCGGTGGCCGCGAAGAAGCCGAAGCCGCTGATCGGGCTGATGCGGATGCCGTCCCAGAAGAAGAACAGCGTGCCGCAGCCGATGACGCTGCCGGCGATGCCCATCAGCGTGGTGGCAACGGCTCCGCCCGGGTCCTTGCCCGGCATGATCGCCTTGGCCGACAGCCCGACCAGCGTGCCGAACCCGACCCACATCAGGAACTCGTGGGCCGCCTGTTCGACGATCGTCATGAAGGCTTCCTGGTCGGGCATTCCCGTCCCTCCGCTGGCACGTCCGTGACCCCGCACTGGGGACTCTATCGACCGTGACGGACGTGTCGTCCGCAACGACTTCGAGAGGGCCGGTTGGGCAAGACGCGCTGGCGAGAACGCTTCGCGCGCCACTCAGCGACCTGCCTCGACGCGAGGCCTTCGGCCGAACCGCACGCAGAGCGCAACAGCACCGACGAGGAACACCACGAACCCCGCCACCGCGAGCCGCTCGTCCGCGACCAGGAACGCCGCGGCCCCCATCGCCGTCACCACGGCCAGCACGAACGTCACCATCGCCGCCTCGCCCCGGGAGACCAGCCCGCAGGCGACGACCAGCAGCACGACCCACACGGCCGCCCAGCCGATGGTGAGCCCCCGCGCCCCGGCGTCCGCCCGACGGACGAGCAGCCCGAGCTTCGGATCACCACCCGACTTGGCGAACGTGAACGCCGTCCCGGTCGTCGGCAACTCGAAGTCGAGCGACAACGTCTGCGGCGTCGCCGCCGGCGCGATCGACCAGCCCTCGGGCAGCTCCGCCTCGATCGCGTCCTCCACTGGAGCGTCCAGTCGACGTTCGCGAGCATCGAGATCGAAGTCCCGCACGGCGTCGTTCTTCCCCTGCAACCCGGATGCGAGTTCGCCCCACTGACGCTGCTCGTCGGGGATGCCGTTCTCGTTCCGGTCGAAGCCGCTCTGGTCCGGGCTGTCGAGCCCCGGCACGCGTTCGAATCGCTGTGACTGCCCTTTGCGTTGGAGTTGCTGTTCGAGGAGGTCCAACTGCTCTCGGGCACGCTGCTGTCGCGACTCGCGCGACTCCTTCCCGTCCCGCCCGGACTCCCGGCCCGTCGGCTTCTTCGACACCGGCGGTGCGAGCTTCTGGTCGAGGGCGTTGAGGCGAAGCTCGTCGTCCGGCTCGGCCTCGAACACCTGCTGCCCGACGCCGACGTTCTGGTCGTACAGCTCGTTCGCCAGGTCGAACTGCTGCCGTCGACGCGTCTCGTCGTCGTACTTCGTCACCTCCCCGCCCGCTCGGCCGGTCTTCTGGGGACCGCGTTCCGACGAGTGGTGGTTGTGCATCTCCGACCCCAAGTCCTGCAGCGAGCCACCCGGACTCGACGCGAACGTGTTGCGGGCCGAGTCGTCGTCCGGTCGGGCGACGAGGCCGTCCGGCAGGTAGACGGTCCACGTCGTCTGCGAGACCGAGACGCCGAACTCGGACGACTCGCGCGGCGAGACGATGCGCGGGGCGGGGGGCTGCACGGACCGCTCGACGAGACCGAGAGCCCGTTCGAGACTCCCCAGCCCCTTCTCCGCGGCGAACACGACCGTCACGCGGAAGCTCGGCTTCTCCGTCGTCGACAGCGGAATCGGCACCAGCGAGGCGGAGACCTCGCCGATCTTCGACCGGACGATCGGCCGGGCCACCCCGTCGACGCGGGCGGACAACGGCCGCACCCCCTCGGGGAACACGAGGGGCAGGAACTGCCGTTCGCGGTTCTCCACGTGGTAGGTCCCCTGCCCACGCCAGCTGCCGTCGGCGTCGAACACCGTCACGAGTTCGGCGAGCCGGACCGCGGCCACGCCACCGCGGCGACGCGCCGTGGAGACGAGTCGCCACGTCGGCGTCGCGCTCCGCTTCCGCAGGCGGACGAGGGTCGTCGCCCGGGCGAGCGCCTGCTGCTGTGCGTTCAACTCCCCGAGGAAGCCGACGTCCCGGAGGGAGACCGGCTCAAGGTCGTCGTCCGGGAGCAGGTCGAGACGCCGCCGGGACTCGTTGACGGCGACCGCGTACCGCTCCTGGACCGTCAACGGCGTGAACCCGGTTGCCTCGTCGTCCGGGGACTCGAGTTCGGGGACCGTGGCGACCAGCCGCTCGCCCGCCGGCGGGCCGGTCGTCCGGGCGACGACGAGGAACGACTCGCTGACCGGCTCGACCGCGTGAAGCGTCCACCGCGTCCGACCGTTGCCCGCCGACGTACGCTCGACGCGACGGAGTCTCGGTGCGACGAAGTCGACTCGTTCGGCCAACGAGTCCGGCGCGGTGAACGCGAACGTGTCCGCGGCCGCGCCGCCGAACCGCCACTCCATCACGAAGACCGAAGAGACCTTGTCGTCGTCGACGGTGACCAGCTGCAGCACGTCGCCGCCGTTCCAGCGGACGACGGCCCGCTTGACGACGCACTGAGCAGGGGCCGGTTCGGTCTCGTCGGTCGTCAGCACGAACGCCGCCTGTCGCCGACCGCGCTTCGTGTACTCGACGAACTCGCCGCCCGACACGTCCCGCACGGTTCGCCGACGCCACCCGCCCGACTCGCTCTTCTCCACCCGCAGCCCGTCCTCCACGAACACGCCGACGCCGACGTCGGCCCGCACCACGTCCACGGGGAAAGGCACGTCGACCGCGACGGTCGCCACGTCCGGCGTCCGGCGGACCTCGCCGCGGAGCACGACCTCGACCGACCCCGACCGTGTCTCGGTGAACTCGACCACCAGTTCCCGCCCGCCGCCGACCGTTCGCGTGTACCAGTCGTCGAGCAGGTGGGCCTGCACGTTCAGCGGGACGTAGCCGTCCGGCAGTCGAACGGCGACCCGCTGCCGCGCCGCCCCGTCCAACCGGAAGACGACTCGGCTGTCGATCCGCAAGTCGTGACGCCCGACGACGAACTCGTGCCCCGCCGTCGCCTCGGCGGTCGCCGGCCGCTGCTCGACGGAGAGGGCGAGATCGACGGGTCGCTGGGCGAAGCGGAACGCGAACCGCGTCGGCGACGCCGGGCCCCGTTCCGCGCCCGGTTCGTTCGCGACGGCGAACTCCTCGAGACGCGTTCGCTGGAGACCTTCGTCACGAATCAGCCGAGCGGACAGCCGCGGGGCGACGCGAACGGCCACCCGTCCCGACTCCCGGACGACGTCCCTGGGAGCGAAACGCGGCAGCTCCACGTCCGTCGAGCCGTCCGGTAGCGGCTGGAACAGGTCGACGACCACCGTCGTCGTGTCCTCGACCCGCCGCCGGAGCAGCACCCGCAGCGTCCGCTCCTCGCCCTCGTCGTCGAAGCTCCATCCCCCCACGTCTTCGCCGGCGATCCGGCGGACCCGAGCACCGGCGGGCGAGGCGAACCGCAGTTCGGTCACGCCGCCACGGCGAACACGGTACGCGTACTCGGCGGCGACCTCCGTCCCGGCGGCCGTCGGCTCCATCGTGGTCGTGCTCTCGACCTGGACGATCGCGTCGCCCGCGCGATCCTCCGTCCGTGGGCGCCACGCGACCGTCGTCGTCCCGCCACGCCGGCTGCCGAACGGCACGACGATCGTCGTACCGTCCTCGGCCTCCTCGGAGAGTCGGAACGTGTTCGAGGCACCGTCCACGCGGATCAGCGGCTGCTCCGTCGGCACGTCGAACACCAGCGACCCCGCCGGGACGTTCGGCACGAGGAACCGGAAACTCCCGGCTGGTCCGTTCACGTCGGCGGGAAGGTCGAACTCGAGGACGATCTCCGACCGACCCGGCGACAGATCGACCGCGACGCCGACGTCGACCGGGCGGACCGGTACCGCCTTGTCGCCGTTTCGTGCGGAGCGAACGGCCACCTTGCCGACCGGCAACGAGACCGCCGTCCGGCGTTTCCCGAACGCCTCCACCACGAACGTCGCCGTGACCGCGACCCTCGCCCGCGTCGGATCCTCGGTCGGGACGAGCCGGCCGACGTAAGCGGCCGACGAGACCACGGCGTCGGTGGGGGCCGCGTCGGTGGAGTTCCCGTTCGGACGGGCCGTGCGCTGCAGCGCCTCGTACGCCTCCCGTGGAATCAGCACGCGGTCGCCGTCGAGCGGGTTCGCATCGGACTCGTACGGCACGATCACCGTCCACGCCGCGGCAGGGGTCGTTCGCTCGGACTTCTCCACTCCGGCCGCCTTCGTCACCGGTTCCTCGGCGAACGCCGACGTGCCGGTGGCGAACGCCAGCAGCAGGACCGAGGCGGTCGCGGCAGTCGCCTTCGACGACGTCGGGTCCGCGGTCTCGGGTTCCGGGTCGGGGACGGCGTCACGCAGGGCCAGCAGCAACCAGAGGCCGATGCCGAGCAGGGACCCGATCAGGAGTCCCTCCATCGCCGGTTGAACGCGGACGTCGGTCAGCGGGCCCAGGCCGATCGCCAAGGCGAAGGCGACCAGCACGACGAGCGTTCGCGCGACGAGGTTCAGCCGACGCAGCAGCCAGAAGGCGAGCAGCGTGGCGACGGCCGCCACGGCGCACCAGATCCGTGCGGACCGGTGGTCGACGAGGGAGACGACGAGTTCCGCCCGTTCGCCGGCCGTGCCGACGTAGCGGAACGCCGTCGCCCGGCCGG
>JANQQW010000228.1 GCA_028284885.1 Planctomycetaceae bacterium | reverse complement strand
TGCTCGGACAGGACGAACTCAGCTCGATCCTCGACGACCTTCGCCGCCGTCGCGTCGCCGTCCACTCCTACGCGGTCGGTCCGCGGACCGACCTCTCGCTGCTCGGGACGATTGCCCAGCACACCGGCGGCGTCATCGAGTTCGACGACGGCCGCGAGAACGCGAAGCAGGATCCGGCCGACGTCGGCCGTGCCTTGGCAACGGCGGCCCGGCGGGTCGTGCACTACGTCGACGAGCTGCGGTTCTCGGCCGACGTGGAGGTCGCCCCGCGTGTCGCCGTCCCGCTTCGCTCGGACCGTGAGACGGTCGTCCTCGCCAAGGGGGACCTCGGCGAGCGAACCTCGGTCGCCGTGCTGTTGAACGACCGTCGGCTGACCGACTCGGCCGACGCGCCGGCCACCCTGAACTCCAACGCCTTCGTCGCGGCACTCTGGCGGGCCGCCGAGCGGACCGACGGACTGACCGTCCCGATGGCCGGTGAGCGGATGCTGAACGCCGCTCGCGCGAGCTTCGACGACGAAGTCGAGACCCTGCTCACGGCCGGCGACCAGGCCTTGGCCCTCAGCGAGTTCGAGAAGGCCGAGAAGATCGCCAGCGAACTCCGCAAGGTCGACCCTTCCAACGTTCAGGCCCGCGTGCTGTTGAAGGCGGCCCGCAACCGCCACAACGGTCGCATCGCGGTCGTGCAGGACGACGAGCCCAGCCTGCTGGACGGCCTCGGCGACGATCCGGCCCCCACAGCCGACGACGATCCCGACAGCCTGCTCAACGACCCGTCCATTCCCGGCAACCCGCCCGGCCCCGCCGTTCCGGGTGACTCCGCGGACCTGATCGACCAGCTCGAGGCCGACCGCAACATCAAGACGCAGCAGATGCTCGCCTACATCGAGAGCGTCATCCAGGACGCCCGACTCGAGATGGCGAACTTCGACGCCGACAACGCAATCGCCCTGATCAAGCGAGCCCGGACGAACGTCGAAGCCGCCGGCACGGACCTGCTGCCCGACGCCCGCACCCAGATGATCCGTCGTCTCGCCAACCTCGAGCAGAACTTCACGAACCAGCGTGAGCTGCTCATCCAGCGCGAGATTCAGCGGACCGAGGCGATCGCCCAGTTGGAGGCCGAGAAGCGGCTGATCCAGCAGATGCTCCTCGACGAGGAGCGGCTCGAGCAGCTCATCGACCAGGTTCGCGCCCTGCTGAACGAGGGACGACGAGGCGACGACTACGCGTACGAGGACGCCGAGGACGTCGCCGAGAAGGCGGTCGATCTCCGGCCCGGCAACGGCCCGGCCGAGGCGGCCCGGTTCACGGCCGAGGCCGCCGGTCACGTCAACAAGGCGTTCCGCCTGCGGAAGCTCCGCGAGGACCTCTGGCTGGAGACGCTGTACCAGGTCGAGCTCTCGGCCGTTCCGTTTCCGGACGAACCGCCGATCCGTTGGCCGGCCGCCCCCGTCTGGAAGGCACTCAGCGAGCGGCGAGCCAAGTGGTCCTCCGTCGATCTCCGCAAGTACAGCGCGAACGAGGAGAGGATCCGCACGGCGCTGAAGGAGGATACGGAGATCCAGTTCATCGACATCCCGCTGAAGGAGGCGTTCGAGTTCCTCGAAGACCTCCACGGCATCCCGATCATCATCGACGAGATCGCCTTGGAGGAGGAAGGCATCCCGCTCGACGAGCCGATCAACCGGGTGCTCTCCGGCATCCAGCTGCGGTCGGCCCTGAAGATCATCCTCGAGCCGCTCAACCTGACCTACATCATCAAGGACGAGGTGATGAAGATCACGAGCACGATCGTCGCCGAGGAGCTCGGGAACCTGCAGATTCGCGTCTACCCCGTCGGTGACCTCGTCATCCCGGTCGTCACGCCGTCTGCCGCCGGCATCGGTCAGGGCTTCGGTGGCATCGGCGGCCTCGGTGGCGTCGGCGGTGGCTTCAACAACGGGGCCGGTGGCCTCGGCGGTGTGGGCGGCATCGGCGGCAACAACATCGGTGGCGGACTCGGTGGCGTGGGCGGTGGACTGTTCAACGTGCCACCGCAACCTCGACAGGGACGCCCGGCTCCGCGACCGAAGGCCAAGCCGGCTCCCGCGAAGGACCCCGAGTTGAAGGGCATCCTCGGCGAGATCCTCGGTGACGAAGCGGCCGCTCTCGACACGTTCGGGGGTCAGTCGTTCGCCCAGGTCTTCGACGACTCCGCCGTCGCCGGTGGGCAAAAAAAAACGCGCTGACCCAACCACCTGAGAAGAACGACGACAGACCGAGGCGGGTTCGGACGACCGAGCCCGCCTCGTCTACGCGCGGACTGCCGAGACCGTCGAACTCCCTGCTCCCGCTGGACGGCGACTACGACGGCCCCGAGGAACTCTGGGAGGACTACTTCTCCAAGCGAGAGCCGAAGGGGTCGGCCGTCGCGGACACGCTCCTCGCGCTGCACGCGGCCGAGGAACACGAGCACGTCATCGCGGCGATCGAGGCGGCCTTGCGACACGGCAAGGTCCAGCCGTGGATGTACGACGTGCTGGCCCTCTCCATGCAGATCACCGACCGGCCGCAGGAGGAGATCGAGCGGGTGCTGCTGTCGCGGATCGACTTCACGGCCGCCGACGTCCCCAACATGGTCCTTTCCGCCGCGTACCTCGTCCGCTTCGGAGCGCACGACCAGGCGCTCAAGCTCTACCGTCAGGCCACGGAACTCGATCCGACGCGTCCCGAGCCGTACGTGTTGGGCCTCGACCTCGCCGTGAAGGCGAAGGACTTCGACGCCGTCGAATGGGCGGCGACCGGTGTGCTGACGAACGTCTGGGGCAAGGACCAGAAGAGACACCACGACAACGCGATCGACGCCGCGACCGACGCTGCCGCGACCCTTCGCAAGCAGGGGCAGAAGGCAGCTGCCCGGTCGCTCGAGGCCGCGGTGGAGCAGGCCCGCCGTCGCGACCTCGTCGTCCGGATCGACTGGAGTGGCGACGCGAACCTGGACCTCGTCGTCGAGGAACCCGCCGGAACGGTCTGCTCGTTCGACTCGCCCCGGACACGAGGGGGTGGCGTCCTCGTTCACGACGGATTCGGACCGGAGCAGAAGAACTGCTTCGAGGAGTACGTCTGCGCCCGCGGGGTGGCGGGTGCCTACCGCCTGCGAATCCGGCAACTGTGGGGCAAGGCGGTCGGCAACCGCGTTCGACTCCAGGTGATCCGCTACGAGGGAACGCCGAAGGAGACCAAGCAGGTCTTCACGGTCCCGCTCGACCGGAAGGAAAAGGTCGTCCGGATCAACCTCGCCCGCGGCCGGCGTCGCGAGTTGGCGCGAGCCGTCCCGGACGAGTTGCAGCGGGATCTGCTCGTCGTCCGCAGCACGAGTGGACGGGACGACCGTGCCACCCGGCAGGCCGCGCGTCGCTTCCAGCGGAGCCGGACCGACGGTGTCGCCCCGGTCGGCTTCACCCCGGTGACGACGGTGCTGAGCGAGGGTGTGACGGCGAGCGCCCTCGCCGTGGTCTCGGGCGTCCGCCGCTACGTGCGTCTCTCGGTGGCACCGGCCTTCACGACCGTGACCGACGTGTTCACGTTCCCGTTCCAGGGCGGCGGCGGTGCTCCTGCGGGGGCCGGCGGCGCGGGGAACTGAGTTCCGCAGCCCGTGAACGGGTCGGTCGCTGCACCCCGAAGCCGGGATGCAGCGACCGCGGATCGGCGGGGATCCGTGACTCCAGTTGTCCTCGTCGCGTTCAGCGAACGCGTGTCTTGAAGCTGACGACGCCGCCCGTCTTGCCGGTGATCGGTTCGGTGACCTCGAAGGTGAGCACGAGGCTGCCCTCGCCGTTCTCCTCGACGACCAGCCGGCCGCGGCGGTCGGAGTCGGCCGAGTCGTCCACGTACTCGAGGCGTGGCGTCAGGTTGTCGACGATGCGGAGATGGTGCAGCGGCTCGTCGCCGAGGTTGTCGTACCGGATCGTGAACGTGACCACGTCCCCACGCTGGGCGGACTTCTTGTCGGCCATCTTCACGATTCGCAGTTCGCCCGGCTTGCGGTTGCTTGGGTCGAGGCCGATCAGCTGTTGGGCCTCGAACGTGCCGCGGACCTCGGCTCCTCCGGTCGTCGTCGCCACGACGAACGGCGCGACGTCGGCGGCCCAGGTGACCGCGGCGTCGACGCGGCGGGCGATCGACGGCCGCTCCTCCTGGAGCATGCGGCCGGAACGGAGGAAGACGAGGTTCTCGTAGAGGTTGACCAGCTTGGTGTGGCCGGCGGCCCGGTTGACCTGGTCGATCGCGTCGCGGCCGACGTCCGCGTCGACGCCGCTCGGCCTCGACCGAACCCGCACGCCCACCCCGGAGAGCCGTTGTGCGTGGGCGTTCACGGCGAGACGCGTGCGAATACCGACCCCACCCGTGCGGCGTGCCTCGAGCGACGGGCCCTGGACCATCTGCTCGGCTCCCGTCGCGTCGACGGAGAGAACGGCGGCGAAGCGCGGTGCGTAGACACAGACTCGGTTCGTCGGCTTCGTCGTGCGGTTGCCTGCGGAGTCGACGAACTCGGCCACGGTGTCCTCCGTGTCCAGCCCCAGCCGGTTGAAGGCGTCGTAGTGGACCGGGTACGCGCGGTCTCCACCGTCGCAGAGGTACTCGTCCCGGTAGTCGTGCGGGTCGAAGACGCAGGGACCACCGGGGGCCTGCCGGGTCAGGATGCGGTCCGCGGCACCGGCGTTCGGGTGCGGCACGACGTGGGCATGACCGGGGGGGCAACCCGCCAGGTCACGCCGCGGGACGGGGCAGTCGAGGTATCGGGCAGGGAAGACGCGGGGCTCCGCCGGCGTGAAGGTCGCCGGCACGATGCTCGTCCCGGCCGGCTCGCTCTGCTCGTCCGGTCCGTTCGCTCGAACGACGACCTGTGACCGTAGCACGGCGGCGCTCGTGTCGAGGAACGGGTCGGCCGAGGCGGCCCGGTCGGACGACTGGCAGCCGATCGCGACGAGCAGCGTCAGCGAGGCAGCGGCGGCGACACGGCAGGTGCTGGACATGTTCCCCCTCGTCGTCACTTCGGATGCGTTTGCCACGGGTCGGCGGGCCTCAGCGGCGGATGGTCGTTGCCGGATCGCGGGCCACGCGGCCACGCTCGTCGAACCGGTTCAGCAGCGACGCGGACGGCGCCGTGGGTGCATCGGGCTTCGGCGGCTCGGCTCGTTTCGTCGGCTGAGAGGCCGAGACCGGCGGCGGCGTGCCGACGAAGTCGAGCGTTCGCGTCTCGGCCGTGGGGACGCGACCGCCGATGCGGAGGATGGCAACGGGGCGCCCGCGGCGGTCGGCCTCGTGCAGGACGTTGACCCGCGGCGAGACCTCGTTGACCTCGACCTCGTCACCCTCGGCGAGCGTGGAGGCGAGCTGCGGTTGTTCGAGATAGACGACCTTCGTCAACAGGCGGCCGGCGAGTGCGAGTCGAATCTCGTCGATCTCGAGCGGGACCCGGACGGGGAAGTCGTGCTTCAGTTCGGTCGGCGGATGCAGGTGCCCGACGAGTTCGATCGTCGGGTAGAGTTCGGCCCCGGGTGCGTCGGGCAGGTTCGTGACGCGGAAGCGGTAGACGTTGCCCACGACGAGTCCCGTTTGCGCAGGGTTGCCCAAAGGCGTCTCCGTTCCGCGTGTTCCGGAGAAGACGCTGGCGGTGCTGCCCGCGGGCAGTTCGAGGCGAACGGGCTGGACGTAGCCGGGCGTGAGCGAGCGAGTGGCAGCGAGCCAGGCCGAGGTCTCGCCGGGCGGCACGCGGCGGTCGAGCGGCTGGTACCGGCCCTCGACGAGTCGCGGCGACTGAGCCGACACGAGGCTCGGTGCGATGGCCGCGAGCATGGCGGCGAGGCAGAAGACGCGTCGCATGTCGCATCACTCCGACGTTGTTCGTGCGGGGTCGAGCCCCGCTCGTTCACCGAAAAGCCGCCTTGCCGGGGGAGTACGAGGGTCCGGCAAGGCGGCCAAGATCACGCTCCGTGGTCGGCTGGGCCGAGCACGGTTCAGTGGCCGTGTCCGCCAGGGGCCGGCATGGGCATGGCTCCCGTGGGCGGAACCTGCTGCCCCCCCTGCGACCAGGCCGGGTAGGTCAGGTCACCGGGGCCGAACACGGGGTGCGACTCGGTGTACTGAACGTGCTTGACCGGCTTGGGCAGGCTGTAGCCCGGGTTGTGCTTCACGTCGATCAACAGGTGGTCGACCGGCTTGGGCAGGTTGTTCCGGGACAGGTTTCGCATGGTGTGCGACTTGAGTCCGGCGGGACCACCGTACGGCAGGTGCGGCGGGCCGGGCAGACCGATGGGCGTGGCCGTGATGGGCATGCCCCAGACCGGCATGTTGGCCCCGGAGACCGGGTTGACCGACGGACGCCCCGGCTGACCGCTGCTCGCGGCGATCATGGCGCTCGGCACGCCGTGCAGACCGCGGCCCATGTACTCGACGGGCATCGGCGGCACACGCTCGCCCTCGGGAATCTCGAAGGCGACCTGGCGGACACCCCCGTTGAGGGCGGCCTCGGCGGCGGCGGCGGACTCGAGGTCCACGTTGCCGATGCTGAGCACGACCATCACCGTGCCGCGGCGGGCGGCCTCGGCGACCGGATCGACGCCCGGCTCGAGACGCGTGGAGACGAGCGTCTCCACACCGGCGATCGCGAGCTCCTGGAACTTCGGATCCGGCAGGTAGATGACCTTGGTGACGAGGTTGTTCGCCTCGACCTGGTCGAGGTCCTCGTCGGTCAGCTCGACCGGCACGGTGTTGTGCGAGAGGTACGCGTCGGTCGTCGGGTGGGCCGGGTAGACCTGCAGCGTGGGATACAGGACGACGTTCTCGCGGTTCGGAATGCTCGACAGCTTGAGGCGGTAGGTCGCCCCCTGCACGAAGTCGTAGCGGCCGGGCGAGACGAGCTGGTTCTCGGCCCAGCTGTTGCCGACCTGCCAGCCGATCTGCGTGCCGTTCTGGCCGACGAAACGGATCTGCGTGGTGCGGGCGGCGGCCGCGGGCGGGGCGACCGGCTGCGCCAGCATCGGCATCACCCCGGGTCCGGGGCCGGCCACCATGGGTCCGGGCCGCTGCTGGAGCGCGGCCGGCGGTGCGACGTGGTTCTGGACAGGTGCCCTCTCGAGTGCCTGGGGGATTTTGTGGACACATCCCACGCAGACGACGACCATCGTGCCCAAGGCCAACAGGTAGTACCTCATTTCGC
>JANQQW010000266.1 GCA_028284885.1 Planctomycetaceae bacterium | reverse complement strand
CCGGGCCGCGAGTTCACGGGCCGCATCGTCGTCGCGGTGGTCCGTGAAGCCGAGTGACCGGCCGAGCGGCGAGGTGGCCACGTGGAATCGCGGGGCCGTGCTGCCGGGGTGGTCGACGACGCGCATCAACGCGAGGACGAGGGCGACGGCGGCCGAGTCGACGAGTGGGTTGCCCCCCTCCTCGGACGCGGCGATCCCGCGACGCCGCAACTCGAACACGACCCAGCCGACGACCGCCCTTCTCCGCACGAGCACGCCGACGGACCGGCCGGGGGCCCGCTTGCGGATGTCGGCCACCACGTCGGCGGCGGCCCGCACCATCGCGTCCTGCTCGCCGTCCCCCTCCTCGGGCTCGGCCGCCACGGAGAGCCGGACGTACCCCTCGTACGACGTGCGAGCCGTGCTGTGGGTCTCGAAGCGGTTGCACCAGTCGCGAACCGCCGACTCCAGGTTCGCGAGCCGCGGCGTGGAGGCGGCGTTCTGGAAGACCTTGTTGACCGTCTCGACGACGACCGGGGCGGACCGGAAGCTGGTCGTCAGAGACAGCCGCTCGGTGGTCGTGAACTCGTCTTCGAGAGCGTCGAAGACCTCGGCCACGCCGCCCCGCCACGCGTAGATCGCCTGCTTCGCGTCGCCCACGCAGAACAGCGTGCGGTCGGGTCGTTCGACCGCGACGTCCCGGGCGAACGCCCGCAGTACCGTCCACTGGGCGATCGACGTGTCCTGGAACTCGTCGAGCAGCACGTGCTCCAGCCGGGTGTCGAGTCGGAACGAGAGCCGGGCCGCCTCGAGTTCCGTCAGCCGGGCGGCGAGTCGCTGCGTGACGTCGTCGAACCGCAGCCGTCGCTCCCGCTGCTTCAGGACACGGAACGACTCGTCGAACCGCGCGACCAGCTCGAACGTCGCCTCGGTCTGCAGGCGAATCTCCTCGACGACGAAGGCGCGGGCGATCCCGATCACCCGCACGTAGACGTCGCGGACCGCCGGCTCGATCGGCTTCCGCTGGTAGGTGTCGTTGCCGGCGAGCAGGGCGCCGGCGATGCCCTTGCCGACGATCGCCTGCCAGTTCTCATCCTCGAACGCGACGACGTCCTTGTCGCGGGCCTTCCGCCAGTTGCCGTCGTCGTGGATCGGGACGGTCGCGAGTTCGTCCCGCAGTCGCTCGAGTTCCTCGGTGGTCGGGAACGTCTGCTCGGCGAAGCGGTGCCACGCGGTCTCGTCGGACTCCGTGAACAGCTCGTGGAAGTCGTCGACGGCGGAGCGGACGAGCTCGCCGACCGCCCGGTTGACCTGCCCTCGGGACAGCAGGTGCATCACGCGGACGGTGTCCTGCGTCGTGCCGCTCTGCAGCGTCTCGTCGATCGCCCGCGAGACGAGCTGGGCGTCCGACACCTCGTCCACGATCTCCCAGCCCGGCGGCAGGTCGAGTTCGAGACCGTGACTCTTCGCGATCTGGGCGAAGAAGCTGTCCAGCGTCGCGATGCGGACCCGGTGGAGCTGCCGAACCAGACGGACGACGGCGTCCCGCAGCTCGGCCGGCGAGACGTCGGTCCGCTCCGTCGCCTGCAGCAGTTCCTCGCGGGCGTCCTCGTCGAGGACGGCCCGTGCGAGGCGGAGCAGCACGCGTTCGAGAATCTCCCCGGCCGCCTTCCGCGTGAACGTCGTCGCGAGGATGCGGTCGACCGGCACGCCGGCGAGGAGGAGCGCGAGGTACCGGTTGGTCAGCTGGAACGTCTTGCCCGTTCCGGCTGACGCGCGGATGACGACGTCGGCGAGTTCGGGCGACTTCACGGGCTCCAGATCGAGGGTGCCGCTCACGATTCCCACCTCGGCTCGAGGACACCGTCCTGGCAGATGCCGGCGAGTTCCGGGAAATGCGACGCCTCGACCGACTCGGGCGGCCAGAACCGCTCGGCGTGAACCGACTGGATCACCTGTCTCGCCACCTCGTCGGCCGCGTGCAACTCGTCCTCGGTCCAGTTCGCAAGCCGGCCCCCCACCTCGTCGAGGTCGCGGGGCAGCAGGACGTAGCCGAGCGACACGTCTCCCGAGACGCCGAGCGGTTCGAGCAGGTGGCGGTACAACGGCAGCTGCAGGTCGATCCACTCGCCGCTCTTGCG
>JANQQW010000254.1 GCA_028284885.1 Planctomycetaceae bacterium | reverse complement strand
CGTCGCCGCCAACGGCGAGGAGCCGCTTCTCGTCCACCTCGAGCTCCAGCCGCCACCCCTCGCTCGGCTGCATCACCTCCAGCAGCAACTCCCCGCGCTGCACCGGTCGGTTGGCGAGGCGTTGTTCGAGCTGGAACGTCGCGACCGTCCCGGCGACCGGGGCCCGCACCTCGAGTGCCGTCATCCGCTCGGCGAGGCGCTCGATCCGCTCGTTCAGTCCGGCGATGCGGACGACGGTCTCGGCGAGCTCGGCCTCGAAGCGGGCGACCGCCTCGCTGTCGTCGCGGGCCTCGGCGATTCGGCCCCGTAGTGCCGAGACCTGCCGGTTTCGTTCGTTGAGTTCGGTGACGAGTTCCAGCTTCCGCTCGTTCAGGGCGTCGCTGCGGAGCGAGAGAAGCAGGTCGCCCGCCTCGACCGGCTGACCGCTTCGCACGTCGATCCGTTCGACGACCGCCTCCTCAGGCGCGAAGACGTCCCGGTGGACGATCGGCATCAGCCGGCCCCGTCCTTCGACGCGGTACGTCCACGGAACCAGCGCGAGGGCGACGCCGATCGCGACGACGCCGGCGAGAATTCCGACCGCGGCCCAGACGCGTCGGCCGCGGAACCACTCCAGCCCTCGGCCGACGCCCCGCAGGACGGGTCGCAGGAAGACCTGGTCGTGTTCGACGGCGTTCGCCATCGCCGGGGCGACGTGGGCCGCGAGCCGGTCGACCGGCAATCCGCCCCGATTCCGTTCGCCCGACCACTCCGCGACGACCGCACCGATCACCTTCGGTTCGACCAGCGTCCGCTTCGTCTCCTCCTCGGCGGCCGACTTGCGTCGCGGCGGCACCGGCTCGACGAGCGGGACGACCTCCACGCCCCGCGTCCCGCTCTCTTCCAGGAAGTCGGACAGCGGCTCCTCGACCTGCGGGGCGAGGTCGGCAGCCGAGCCGGAGTAACGCAGCGGGTCGCCGGTCGCCATCACGGTCCGGCAGAGTGCCTCCATTCGCTGGACGACGTTCGCCCGCCGGTCGACCCGGTCGACCCCGCTGGTGGCGAGGGTCTTCGTGGAGCGGCCGCGGCTGACGACGACGCTGAGGCGATCGCATCCCACGAGCAGCCGGCCGTCGCCGGCGGCCGTCGTCGCGACCTCACGCGGGACGAGGCTGTTGTGGACGTCGACGGCGGACCGGTCGAGGGCCTCCGGATCGACCGGACCGCTCGCGGCGGACGTCGCCCCGCTCAAGCCACGGGCGACGTGCCCGGCACACGTCTCCATCGCGCGGGTCAGGCCGGCCCGGTGTCCGTCTTCGAGGTTGCCGGGGTAGAAGACCTGCAGGAAGCCGACCGTTCCCTCCTCGACCACGACCGGGGCGAGAATGGTCGTCGTGCGGTCGAACGGGGCCGGGGCCTTCGGATCGGGAGTCGCGTAGCGGACCTCGCCGGCGGAGGCGGACTGGGCGAGCATCTCCTGCACGTGGGCCGTCGCGGCCCGCAGCCGTGCGGCCTGCTCGCCGTCGATTCCGTAGCCGACCGCCATCTCGAGTGAGCCGTTGCCGAGCTGCCAGACGACGCCGACCGGGGCGCTGACGATCTCGACGACGCGTCGCAGGGCCTCGGTGAGGAACTCGCGTTCGGGCCGTGCCTCACCGCCGAGCTGCTCCAGTTCCCGGAGCAGCCGTTGCAGTCGCGCTTGTCGATTCTCGGCCGGCTCGTTCATCCGGGGACGCCGTCCCGTCGTCTCGCGGAGTCGTTCTCCCGGGGACTATACTCTGCGGGTGCGAACGCTCACCATCAAATCGTCGGCGTTCTGGTCCGAGACCCCGATGCGGAGTCGAGTCGTGAAACCTCGCCCGACACTCCTCGCGAGCGTGACGACCGCGTTGACCCTCGTCCTCCTCGCGACGGGAACGACCGGCCTCGCCGACGACGGCCCGCGGGAGGTGGAGGCCTCGCGGGGGCGGGTGCTCATCCTGCGGCAGGCGATCCTCGCCGCGGACCGCATCGGCATCGTCTCGAAGGATCTGCCCCGCGAAGGGGACCGCGTGAAGGCCGGGACGAAGGTCGTGCAGTTGTGGGACGAGCTGCACGCGGCCGGCATGAAGGTCGCCCGTGCGAAGGCGGACAACGACGCCCCGATCGCCGCTGCCCGCCGTGAGTACGACGTCTCGGTCGCCGAACTCGCCGCCGCCGAGCAGGCGAACGCCCAGGTGCCGAACGCGATTCCCGGAATCGAGGTGGAACGACTCCGGCTCGCCCGCGACCGGAACGAGCTCCGCATCGAGCAGGCCGAGAGCAACCAGCAGCTCGACGAACTCGAGCACGGCCGGCTGGAAGTGGAGCTCGACACGTACCGTGTGCTCGCCCCCTTCGACGGGATCGTCACGAAGGTACACCGCAGCCGCGGCGAGGCCGTGCGACAGGGGGACCCGATCGTCGAGGTCGTCGACGCACGCACCATGAAGGTCGAGGCGTTCGTGACGGTTGCCGACGCGTTCCGCGTTCGCCGCGGCGACGAGGTGACGGTCGAGCCGGTGGTGCCGGGCGTCGATCTCCCCAGCGACCGCCGTACGACGAAGGGGAGGCTGGTCTTCGTCGATCTGAAGGTACAGCCGGTGACCGGGCTCGTGCGGGTCTGGGCCGAGGTGGAGAACCCGTACGGCTACCTGCTGGACGGGCTCGACGCGAGGATGACGATCACCGCCGGGTCCGGAGCGGCGGACGAGAAGCCGGCGAAGCCCGACGCCTGATCC
>JANQQW010000252.1 GCA_028284885.1 Planctomycetaceae bacterium | reverse complement strand
CCGGGCCGTGTCGCCGCGACCCCCGCCGGTGAGCCCGTCGCCCGCCGCGGTGAACAGCACCTCGGAGAAGCCGATCGGCGGGTCGTCGAGGTCGGCGGCGGTCTGCGACTGTCGTTCGTCCTGCACGCGGCGGAGCTCGGACAACAGCGAGACGGTGTTCGCCACGCCGACGCCCGTGTGCGACTCGGTTCGCTTGCCGACGTGGGCGACCACAGCCCGCACGTCGATCTTCAGGTCGAGCTGCTCGGCCGTCGCCCAGAGCACGCGTGCGATCTCCAGCAGCGACCCGCTGCCGGTTCCACCGGAGCTCGAACAGGCGACGTACACGACGTGAGCCTCGCCCTCCTCGTTCGCCGGCAGGGCCTCGAGGGCGCGTCGGACGCGATCGGCGACGAGCGACTCGTGGTCGACGAACGCGAGTCGGCCGAGGGCACGAATCCCCTCGGTCCGTAGCGACCGCGGAATGTTGTACAACCAGCGACGGTCGATCCACTCCAGCCAGCGACCAGCGTCGCGGCGGTAGTGGGACGCGGTCCGCAGCGGGACCGAGACTGCCGAGACCGAGCTGTTCGAACAGGAGTCCCCGACCGCGTTGACGGACGTGGCGTCCGTGTCGAAGTAGAGGTACGAGACGAGCCCGTCGCGGCGGTCGCGACGGTTGATTGCGTTCAGTTCACGGACGACACGGCCCCCCAGGCCACCGAGGCCGATGACGAGCGACGAGCCGGTCGAGGGAGTCGTCGGGACCACTGCGGGCGGCAGCTGGTGGTCCTGGACGGCGGGCGGCGGTGGCGTCCCGAACCGCAAGGCGATCTGGGCCTCCACGTCGTCGGTCGGAACCGTGAGCCGGTTGGCCGAGCGACGACTCGGTCGGGCCGACTTCGACACCCGTGCGGACGGTCGTTCGAGCAGGCTCTCGACCATCTCCACGCACGAGCCGAACCGCTGGCTCGGGTTCTTGGAGAGGGCCCGCGCGACGGCGGGCCGGTCCGACGGCGGAAGGGGCGAGAGCACCGGCGCGCTGTGCATGTGCTGCGCGGTGAGCTGTGCGGCCGTGCGGCCGTTGAACGGCGACTGGCCGGTCAGCAGCAGCTGGTACAGGATCGCGAGGCTGTACTGGTCGCTGTGCCGGGAGGGGCGACCCTCGAAGACCTCGGGCGCGGCGAACTGCGGCGTGAGCCCGCCGAGGCCCGACAGGTTCTCGTCGTGCAGGCACTGCGTGAGGCCGAAGTCGGCCACCTTCGCGTGGTCCCCCACGAGCAGGATGTTCTCCGGCTTCACGTCCAGGTGGACGAGGCCGTGCTTGTCGTACATGAAGTCGAGCGCGTCGGCGGCGTCGCGGACGAACTTCAGCAGGTCGGCCCGGGGCACCCCCGGCTTCCCGGCGGCCCGGTACTCGTCGAACTTGTCCTTCAGACTGCCGTCCGCGAGTTCGGTGACGGCGATCAGCTTGCCGTCGAGGATCTCGAACCGTTCGAGCACGAGCAGGAACGGGTGCCGGGCGTGCTTGACCCGTTCGAGCGACTTGAGTTCGGTCGTCGCCCGGGTGCCGTCGATCGTCCCGTAGACGATCTTCACGGCCTTCTCGAGACCTCCGGGCGCGAGGGCCCGCCAGACCTCGCCGTAGCCGCCGGCACCGATTCGTTCGAGCAGCTGGTAGCCGGGAATCGTGGTCCGCTCGGACGTGGGAGGCGGGGCCTCGGGCAACGGGCCACCGCCCACGTTCATGGTGCGGGCGATCGTCCGGTCGATCGGCTCCTCGGACGGGTCGGAGGTCGTCTCGCGAGGGTCGGTCATCGGCTCAGACCTCCACCGTCGGCAGCACCTGCGTGAAGAAGCCCTTCGCCACCTGGTCGAAGTACTCCTTCTTCATCTCCAGCGGACGCTCGTCGTACGCGCAGAGATTGCGGACCTGCTTGAGGACGTCTCGCGGATGGCACCGCCGCAGCGGCCGGTTGCGGCCGCGGTACTGTGTCTCCAGCAGGTACTCCACGGCCTCCGGGTCGAACGGACAGTCGATCGCGTCCGCGGCGAGCTGGAACAGCTGCTGGAACTCCTGCTCGGTCGGGTCCTCGACCTCGATCTTGTACGGAATCCGCCGCAGGAAGGCCTCGTCGACGAGCTGCTCGGGGTCGAGGTTCGTCGAGAAGATGATCAGCTGCTCGAACGGGACCTGGATCTTCTTGCCGTTCGGGAAGGTCAGGAAGTCGTGCTTGTTCTCGAGCGGGACGATCCAGCGGTTCAGCAGTTCCTCGGGGAGGATTCGCTGGCGACCGAAGTCGTCGATGAGCAGACAGCCGCAGTTGCTCTTCATCTGCAGCGGCGCCTCGCAGATGCCGGACCGGGCGTCCTGGCGGATCTCGAGGTTGTCCATCGTCAGCTCGCCACCGACGACCACGGTCGGCCGGCGGATGCGTCGCCAACGGCGGTCGAAGCCGGTCGTCTCGACGTGCTCGCTGGAACTGGTCCGGACGTCGTCGTGGTAGGCGGGGTCGTAGACCTTGAGCAGGTCGTCGTCGTCGAGGACGGCGTTGGGGATCCAGACCTCCTGCCCGAAGCAGGCGGTGATCCGCTGGGCGAGGGTCGACTTCCCGTTGCCCGGGGCACCGTACAGGAACAGGCCGGACGCCGAGTTGACCGCCGGGCCGAGCATCTCGAACAGGCCGGGATCGACGGAGATGTCGTGGAAGGCGTCCTCGAGGTCGGCGCGTCGGATCGGCTCGCCGCCGATGGCCTGGGCCTCGACGGAGATGACGTAGTCCATCAGCGGGACCGGGGCCGGGCCGACGTAGGCGTTCGCGTTCTTGAAGGCCTGGGCCTGCTGGCGGCCGTTGTCCGTGAGTCCGTAGACGTAGTCGTTGAAGGCGCCGGAGTCGACGTGGACGACCCACTGCCGGTTGCGGAGCCTGCTGAGCAGGTCGTCGACGACGCCGAACGGGAGGCCGACGTCCTTGGCGAGGTTGCGGCCGGTCGCGTTGCCGGCGACGAACAGCGTCTTGCACAGCAGCGCCTCGACGAACGGCTGCGACAGGCCCGTCTCCTCGAGGGTGCGAGGCTCGGACGGCCAGAACGTCTCGCCCGAGGCGAGCGTGGCGAGGATCGAGTCGTGCGACTCGTGGAACGTGACGGTCACTGGGTCCCTCCCGGTCTGTCGTGTTCAACGCCTGCTCGAGGGGGCGAGCGGCGGTCGGCTTCGGTCTTCAGTCGTTCCAGTCGTTTGCGGGGGCCGGGCGGCCGTAGAGGTAGCCCTGGGCGAGTTCGAAGCCCATCTCCCAGCAGGTCTCGGCCTCGGCCTCGGTCTCCACGCCCTCGGCGAGCGTCGTGACGCCCAGGTCGCGGACCATCTTCACCAGCGACCGCACCACGCCCTGACGCTGCGCGTTGGCCGTGTCGATGTCGCGAATCAGCCCGATGTCGAACTTCACGTAGTCCGGCAGCACGTCGGTCAGCTCCATCAGCCGAGACTGCCCGGCGCCGAAGTCGTCGTAGGCGATGCCGACGCCGATCTCGCGGAGGGACTCGGTCAGGGACCGCAGCGTGGTGAGGTCGGTCGCCGCCGCCTCGTGGACCTCGAGGACGAGCTCGGGTCCGGGGAACGCGGCGCGGAGGGCCCAGATCGACTCGGCGAGGCCCGGCTCGATCAGCTCCGTCGGGTGCGTGTTCACGAAGAGCCTGGTCGGCGGGGCGAGCTCGCTGGCGGCACGCACCCCCTCCTGCCGCAGCATCCGGCTGAGCGCGACCTCCGACTGCAGCCGGGTCGCCGTCCGGAACATCGCCGCCGGCGACTCGAGTCCGAACAGCCGGCTGCGACCGAGGATCTCGTACGCGACGCGGCTGCCGTCCGGGGTGACGATCGGCTGGAAGTGCGGGACGACCGCGCGCTCGGCGAGCATCTTCTCGAACTGCACGAACGCGACGGCGTCGGTCGCCACGTCCGAGGCGACGGTGCAGGACGACGCGTGCGACGGGGTCGCGTTCAGCCCCCCGTCCGTTCGCACGAGTCGGTACGCGACGGCGCCGAACTGGAGCACGTCGTTCGGGCCGACGATCTCGTGCCGTTCGACGCGGCGACCGTTCAGGAACGTCCCGTTCGTGCTGTCGAGGTCGCGAACCAGGAAGGAGTCGGCGAGTTCGACCAGTTCCGCGTGTCGACCGGAGACGGTCGGGTCGGAGAGGCAGAGGTCGTTCTTCGAGCTGCGGCCGATGCTGAACGGGTTCGCGGTGACGGCGGTCCGGCTGGGCGTGGCGTTGGACGCCGCCTCACCCTGCAGGGCCCAGACCGAGACCCGCGGTCGCTCCGACGCCGAGGCGGCGTCGGCCACTCTCAGGTTGTCTCCGTTCGGAACCATCCGCGATGCTCCAGGCCCTCGTCCCGCGACCGCACCTCGGACCGTCTGGCGCGAGGTTGGCGCGGTGTTGCTCGTGGGAAACGTAGGCCGTGTCGGCCGACGCGAGACGACAACGAGGAGGTTGTCGGCAGAACGCGGCCGCTGCGGATGCGGTGGTGACGTTCGTGCGGATTGTCGTGGCGAGACCGACGCCGACCGGCTAGCTTCGAGACTCGCCGCTCACGAGAAACCGATACGGATCGACGCCGATGTCGAGAACCTGTCTGCGACCCGTTCGAAACGTCTTCTTCGCCGCCCTGCTGCTCGCGTGGACGCCGGCCTGCTTCGCCGACGGAATCCTCCGAACGCTCCCCAAGTCCGGCGAGTGGGTCGAGTACCACGCGACCCTCAAGTTCGACACCACGGAGTCGAACGGCACGGCGAGGCTGCGGTCCCTCGGGGCCGAGTCCTTCGGCGACGAACCCTGCCGTTGGATCGAACTCGAGATGAACGACGGCGAGCGGGCCACGCAGTTGTACAAGCTGCTCGTGCCGGTGAAGCACCTGGGCGACGGGTCGGACCCGGTCGACCACGCGGTTCGCATCTGGTTCCGGGAAGGGGACGGGGCGGTCCAGCAGGTCGAGCCGAAGAAGATGGACCTCTCCTTCGCGGGGGCGATGCTGCACCAACCCGTGAAGGCGGACGAGACACTCGAGAAGCGGAAGTTCCCGTGGCAGAGGGGGACGATCGAGGCGACGGGTCGGAAGGGAACGCGGTCTCTCGAGAAGCCGCTGGGGGGGACGCTGACCTCCAGCCGATGGCTGACCGACGACGTCCCGAGCGGTGTGGCCGGCCTTCTCGTGGTGATCCGTCCGCAGGGCTCGAACAGCGAGTTTCGGCTGGAACTCGTGGTGAACGACTTCGGGACGGATGCGAAGTCCGCGCTGCCCGACCACAATTGACGGCATGGACGTCGTCGATCTCGACCACAACGCGACCACGCGGCCGCTCCCCGAGGTGATCGAGGCGGTCGCCCGCGTGATGCGCGACGCCCCGGCCAACCCGGGCAGCCGACACGCGCCCGGTCGCCGCGCCAGGCGGGAACTCGAGCAGGCCCGCGAGTCGGTCGCCGACATCCTCGGTGCGCGGCCGGAGGAGGTCGTCTTCACGAGCGGCGGAACCGAGGCCTCGAACATGGCCCTCCTCGGTGCCACCCGCGGAAGTCCGGGCACCATTCTGACGACCGCCGGAGAGCACCCGGCCACCGCGGAGGCCGTCGAGCATCTCGCGAACGCCGGTTGGACGACCCGAGTTCTGCCGGTCGACCGCGACGGCCGCGTGGACTGGGCCGCACTGCAACAGGTCGCGTGGACGGACGTCCGACTGGCCACCTTGATTCTGGCGAACAACGAGACCGGGGTCGTCCAGGACACGAGCCCGTTGGCCGCCGCGTGCCGAGAGCACCGCGTGCCGCTGCACCTGGACGCCGTGCAGGCCGTCGGCAAGATCCCCGTCGACTTCCACGCCCTCGGGGCGAGCACGGCTTCCGTCGGCGCTCACAAGTTCCACGGTCCGCGGGGCATCGGGGCGTTGCTCGTCCGCGACGGAGTCCGGCTGTCCCCCGTCGGCTTTGGCGGGCACCAGGAAGCCGGACGGCGACCGGGAACCGAGTGCGTCGCTCTCGCCGTCGGCATGGCCGTCGCGCTGAAGGCGTGGAGCGACGACCGGGAACGACGCACACGACTCGTTCGCTCGTTGCGAGACCGGTTCGAGACCGGCCTCGCCGAACGGTGTGGTCCGGTCGTCTTCAACGGATCGCGGGAGTTCCGGTTGCCGAACACGGCCCATGTCGCGTTCCCCGGGGCGGATGCCGAAGCGGTCCTCGTCGCGCTCGACCTCGCCGGCGTCTGCTGCTCGTTGGGGAGCACCTGCTCCAGCGGGGCCGCACGATCGTCACCCGTGCTGGCGGCCATGGGCGTTCCCGCGGAAATCGCGGCTTCGTCCTTGCGTTTCTCGCTGGGAATGGAGAATACGGAGTCACACGTGGACGAGGCCGTACGCCGCATCGCCGAGGTGCTCGACCGTCTTCGTCCGCGGGACCGGGAATCCGTTCGGGAAAAGGAGTTCACCCCGTGACCTCGAGCCTCGTTGCCTCCGGGATCGCGGACCCGTTCGCGCAGTCCTTCCTGCTGTTGAAGGAGAACCGGTTCGCGCACACGGCCGTGCGGCAGTTGTCCCGCCGTGAAGGGGGCCGCGGCCCGTCCCTCGTCTACCTGCACGGTCCGTCGGGCATCGGCAAGACGCACCTGCTGCGACGGTTCCTCGCGGAGGACCCGTATCTCGCGGACGGGTCGCCTCACGTCGTGACGACGGCGGCCGAATTCGCCGCGGATCTCGGCAAGGCGATCGACGGGGACGCCGTCGACGAGTTCCGCGCCGCCTACACAGAGCTGGACCTGCTCGTCGTCGAGGACCTGCAGGGCCTGGAGGGGATGACGAATCCCCAAGAACGCCTCGTCCACCTGATCGACGACGTCCTCACCCTCGGCGGTCGCGTCCTGCTCACCTCGACCCGCGCGCCGGGAGAACTCCGCGGCACGGTTCCGCGACTCGTCGACCGTTGTCGAGCGGGCGTGAACGCCGCCGTCGAGCCGCTGGGCAAGGCGAGCCGCACGAGCTTGCTGGGCCACTTCGCCTCGGCTCGGCAGATCGCCGTCTCCCTCGACGTGCTGAAGCAGCTGGCTCGCGAGGGCCCGAAGTGTCCCCGACTCCTGCTCTCGGCGATCCTGCAGCTCGAGATGACCTCCCGCGACACGCGGTCGCCCATCGACCGTGCCATGGTCGCGCGATACCTCTCACGCGAGGTTCCACGACCGAAGGTCGAGCTTGCCACGATCGCCAAGTCGGTCGCTCGCTCCTTCGAGATTCCGCTCGCACAGGTCCGCAACGGTGACCGCTCCCGCGAGCACGCCGTGCCGCGTCAGTGTGCGATGTTCCTCGCCCGCGAGTTGACCGAGGAGTCGCTGCAGTCGATCGCCGCGTTCTTCGGACGAAAGAACCACAGCACGGTCCTGCACGCCTGCACGAAGATTCGGAAACTCGAACAAAGCGACCCGGCGCTCGGCCAACGGCTCCATGCGCTCCGACGGGATCTCGGGGTCGATTGAGACCGTCTCGCACCGGTCCCGACCGTCGACGAGACGTTCGAACGGCGTGCAGGAAGTCGTGTGTTTCTCAACGCTCGCGAGGCCGCCGTTCGAATCCCCCCGTTTCTGCAACGACACTCACGACTTCCACACGAAGACCGAACGTTCCGTCGACAGCCTAACGAGCCGCTTGAGGGCGGACAAGTCGTTTGCTACAATAGGTTTTCGTCGAACACGGAGTGGCCTTCGAACGCAAATGCAGGCCCCTCTTACGACTACGACTCCTAAGATCTTTCTCATAGAGCAGAGAGCATCGGCGGACGTCAAACCGTTCATCGCGTCCGGCCAGGAAAGGCGACCGATCCCCGCGTACGACTTCACGGAACGAAGTCTCGTACGCCCGTCGAGTGCGAGGCCCGGACCCGTCCGACGCACCTCGCTTCACGACGCTTTCGCCAGCCCCGAGCCCGGAAAGGCGTCAGGCTCCCCATGAAGCTCCACTTCCAACGCGCTGCTCTCGCCAACGCCCTGAAGATCGTCAACGGCGTCGTGCCGTCACGCACGCCCAAGGACGTCCTCCGGAACGTCAAGCTCTCGGCCGCCGACTCGAAGGTCATGCTCGTCGGCACGGACCAGGAGGTCGGCATCCGCTTCGAGGTTCCCGAGGTCGAGATCGAGGTCGCCGGCGAGACGCTGCTCCCGACGGCCCGCGTCATCCAGATCCTCAACGAGGCGACCGGCGAGACGGTCGACGTCGAACTCGACGGGGACGCCGTCCACATCAGCTCCGGTCAGGCTTCGTTCCGCCTGGGAGCCGAGGACCCGTCGGAGTTCCCGCCCGTCGCCGAGTTCGCCGACGCGGCCTACTTCGTCATCGAAGGAGGCACGCTTCGCGAGGCGATCAAACGCACGCTGTTCGCCACCGACGAGGAGAGCACCCGCTACGCCCTCGGTGGCATCAAGCTGGAGCTGGGCGACGGCGACGTCACGCTCGCCGCGACCGACAGCCGTCGTCTCGCCGTCGTCGAGACGAAGGGCCGCCCCGAGGGCTCGCCGGAACTGGGGAACTCCGACCCGGTCGTCCCCTCGAAGGCCATGCAGCTGGTCGAGCGGAGCATCGGCGGGGACGACCAGGAGGTCCACGTCGCCGTCCACGCGAACGACGTGCTGTTCCGCGTCGGCTCGTCCACCATCTACAGCCGGCTCGTCGAGGGCCGTTTCCCGCGGTACCGGGACGTCATCCCGGCCCAGTCGAAGGCGGAGATCGAACTGACCGTCGGCCCGTTCTACTCGGTGGTGCGGCAGTCGCAGATCGTCACAAACGAGGAGAGCCGCGGCGTCGACTTCGAGTTCGGCGAGGGGAACCTGGTCCTCAAGAGCGTCGCGGCCGACGTCGGTTCGTCGACCATCGAACTCCCCATCGACTACCCGGGCGAGCAGATCGGCATCACGTTCGACCCGCGGTTCATCGCCGAGTTCCTCCGCGTCCTCGAACCGGAACGGCCGATCAAGCTGCACCTGATCGACTCCGAGAGCCCCGCCGTCTTCCGCACCGACGACGGCTACACCTACGTCGCCATGCCGCTGTCGCGGGAACGGTGACGCGAACGCGTAGGACGGAAACCTTTCCGTCCAAGCGATGGTTCAACCCAACCTTCGCCTGGAAGGTCGAAGATGAAGCAGGGAGGCCCGCAGCCGATCGGCATCGCCATCAGCGAGCTGTTCGCCCTCCGGGGCTGGGCTCGTTCAACGGCGGACGACCAGTTGGCCGAGGCGTGGGCCGCGGTCGCCGGCGAGGCGGTCGCCAAGCGGACGAAGGTCGGCCGCATTCAACGGGGCGTGTTGCAGATCAGCGTGGACAACTCGGCCCTCCTCGGCGAACTCGCCGGGTTCCTGAAGCACGACCTGCTCGCCGAACTCAACGAACGACAACCCGAACTCCGCCTCAAGGACCTCAAGTTCCGCCTGCGGTCGTGACCAGGAGCTGCGTTGCCACGCAACGCAGTGAGCGCGGAGTCGACGACACACATCACTCGACGTTCGATCTCGCCTTCGATGCACGACACCCGCGAGACCGGACGCCGAGACAAGACAACACGTTCCCCGCGTTCGACTGCGTTGCGTGGCAACGCAGCTGACGCGACTTCACGGAGACGCCCGTGAGCGAAGACAAGCCGAAGAGCAACTACACCGAGGACAACATCCGCCAGCTCGAGGGGATCGAGGGCATTCGCCTTCGCCCCTCGATGTACATCGGCGGCGTCGACTCGCACGGCCTGCACCACCTCGTCTACGAGCTCTTCTCGAACTCCGTCGACGAGTTCGTCCAGCAGAACGCGACCTTCTGCTCCGTCGTGGTCAACGCCGACGGCAGCTGCACCGTCACCGACGACGGCCGCGGCATCCCGGTCGGCAAGATGGGCGACAGCGGCCGGTCCGCGCTCGAGGTCGTCTTCACCGAGATCCACGCCGGCGGCAAGTTCGACCGCGAGGGAGGCTACGCCGTCGGAACGGGTGGCCTGCACGGCGTCGGCATCACGGCCGTCAACGCCTGCTCCGAGTGGCTCGAGGCCGAGGTCCGCCGCGAAGGGCACGTCTGGACCATGGAGTTCGCCAAGGGCGAGGTCACCGCCCAGCTCACCAAGCTCGGCAAGACCGACCAGACCGGGACCAAGGTCACCTTCAAGCCGGACGGCGAGGTCTTCCCGGACACCAACCTCTCCTACGACACGCTGCACAAGACGCTGCAGGACGCCGCCTTCCTGAACGCCGGCATGCGGGTCGAGATTCGCGACGAGCGAACCGGCCAGTCCGACACGTTCCACTACGAGGACGGCCTCGTCGCCTTCGTCCAGCACCTCAACCGCACCGAGGTCCCGCTCCACCCCGACGTCATCCGGCTCTCCGGTGAGAGCGACGGCGTCGGAGTCGACATCGCGCTGCAGTACAACAACGGGAACACCGAGAACACCCGCTGCTACGCCAACGGCATCTACAACTCGGACGGCGGCACCCACCTCTCCGGCTTCCGCTCCGCCCTCACGCGAACGCTGAACGCCTACGGCACGAAGCAGAATCTCTTCAAGACGGCCACGCCCCAGGGGGAGGACTTCCGCGAGGGGCTCGCGTCGGTCGTCACGATTCGCCACCCGGACCCGAAGTTCGAGGCGCAGACGAAGGTCAAGCTGGTCAACTCCGAGGTGGCCGGCATCGTCGAGTCGGTCGTGAACGAGCAGCTCGGCCGGTACCTCGAGGAACATCCGTCGGTCGCCAAGACGATCCTCTCCCAGGCCCAGACGGCTGCCGAGGCCCGCGAGGCCGCCAAGAAGGCCCGCGAACTCGTCCGCAACCAGAAGACCACCACCACCGGCGGGCTGCCCGAGAAGCTCCGCGACTGCCGGTCCCGCGACCTGAATCGCACCGAGGTCTACCTGGTCGAAGGGGACTCGGCCGGCGGCTCGGCGGACACCGGTCGTGACGCCGAGATCCAGGCAATCCTTCCGCTCCGCGGCAAGATCCTGAACGTCGAGAAGGCCCAGCTCGTCAAGATCCTGGGGAACGCCGAGGTCGCCAACATCTTCAAGGCGATCGGCATCCCGCCCCAGGCCGAGGAGACCGACATCGCCAAGCGGCGGTACGGCAAGCTCGTCGTGATGACGGACGCCGACGTCGACGGCTCGCACATCCGCACGTTGCTGCTCACCTTCCTGTTCCGCCACATGCGGCAGCTCGTGAAGGAGGGCTGCGTCTACATCGCCCAGCCGCCGCTGTTCCGCGTGCTGCCGAAGTCCGGCAAGAAGAAGGCCGAGCCCCGGTACGTGCAGACCGAGGAGGAGATGAACACCGAACTCCTCGAACTCGGTCTCTCCGGCACGCACCTCGTGTACCTGCCGAACGGCGACAAGTCGGCGACGCCGGTCGAGTTCGACGAGCCGCGGCTGCGGGACCTGGCGAAGACGCTCGCGCCGCTCGACGGACGCGACTCGCCGCTGGAGTTGCTGGAACGCCGCGGGATCGACCTGAAGCGGCTGTGCACGCAGTTCGCGACCGAGGCCGGCCGGTTGCCGCGGTTCCGGGTGTTCGTCGGCCGGGAGGAGTACTGGCTGGAGAACAAGGCAGCCCTCGACACGTTCCTGGAACAACAGGAGCGGGAGCGGGGCGAGGAACTCCGCGTGGCCGACCAGACGACCGCTCCGACGGCGGACGCCGACGAGGAACCGGACACGGCCAACACGCTGCAGGTCGTCGATCTCCACGAGGTTCGCACGATCAACCAGGTCCTCGCGGAGCTCGAAGAGCAGTTCGGACTCGACCGCCACGCCCTCTACC
Source organism: Planctomycetaceae bacterium (assembly GCA_028284885.1). GTDB lineage: Bacteria > Planctomycetota > Planctomycetia > Planctomycetales > Planctomycetaceae > JANQQW01. Next base: position 26,339 of record JANQQW010000252.1, on the reverse strand, counting down.
AGCCGGACCCCCGCGAGGGCGAACCGGTCTTCCCGTTCACGGCGACGACCGAGGAGGACCGCACACTCCACATCCCCAGCCTGCGGGACCTGCTCGCCGACCTGCGGAAGGAAGGCGAGAAGGGTCTGCGGCTCACCCGCTTCAAGGGGCTGGGCGAGATGGACAGCGACGAACTCTGGGCGACCAGCATGGACCCCGAGAGCCGGACGCTGATCCAGGTGACGATGGAGGACGCCGCCGCGGCCGACGAGATCTTCCGCGTGCTCATGGGCGACCAGGTCGGCCCGCGGAAGGAGTTCATCGAGAAGCACGCGTTGGAGGTGAAGGACCTCGACGTGTGACCGCGCCGTTTCGTCGTTGCATTCGTCCACCGGATCGCGAAGACTGGGCCTCGCTTCGGCGACGGTGCTCGATCGACGAACCGGGGGACTTGGACGATGGGTGGATTCGGCGGCTTTCTGATCCTGATGGGGGCGGGCTCGTTCGTGCTGAACATGCTCGACCGGGAGTTCATCCTGCTGATGTGGGTCGACAACTGGGGCCCGACCGTCGGGAACGTGATCCGCGTCGGCATGATCGTCGGCGGCATCGCCCTCTGCGTGCTGGGTGCGGCGTCCGACGACGACGAGTGAATCCGTTCACTTTCCGAAGAGCGCCTCGTACACGTCGGTGATCGTCTCGAGGCGAGCGAACCGACCCTTCGGCACTTGACGGTGTGCGGGGCGTTCCTTCTTGATGCCGGCGGAATCGCCCTTCGTGTGTTTGGCGACACGGAACGACGACAGGTCTGGCAGAGGTGCGCCGGGATGGCCGCCGAAGAACAGGAACGGACCCATGTCGAGTGTTCGGTCGTCGAAGTAGATCCAGACGACACAGCCCGAGGGTTTCGACCCGAGTGCCGTGTGCACCTTCTGGACAGCGGTCTTCGCTCCCTGTTTCGCGGACTTGAGCTGAACATGGCGGACGACCCCGCCAGCCTCGGCGATCACGTCGTAGCCGCTGTTGTCGACTTCCGGCTGCGCAACCTCGAGCAACTCGTCACGTTGAAGCCAAGCGTGTCTCAGCAACTCCCCGACGAAGAGATGCTCGAGCAACTTCTCGCGATAGGTTGAGCTGTGGGTGTGCCTGTCCATTGACGAATGCTAGACGCGGGTCGCGCGGCGCAGCCAGGCGAAGTAGGCGGTCACGCCGAGCGTCATGCTCGTTCCGAGAATCGCCCAGCGGGCTTCGAGCGGTACGAGGCCGTACCAGTTGAGGGCAACGGCCCAGCGGTCGATCGCGCCGCTGACGAAGGCGACCACGAAGATCCAGAAGTAGTGGTACGGGTGTGGGATCTCCGAGGCCTTCACCGGGAACAGCCACTGCCGCCAGGTGAGCGGCCCGCCGCCGGTGGCCGCCTTGAAGAACTCCCAGAACCCCGCGTGCCGGCCGACGGCCTGGACGATCTGGTCGCGGTGCCGCAGCAGTCCGATCCACAGGGCACATGCGGTCGCGATCAGCATGGCCTGCGTGGCGAAGGCGTACCGGTAGACCCAGAACAGCGAGTGGTCGGAGTCGAGCAGAGCCCGTGCGACCGGGTTCCCCTCCATCGCCAGGTCCGGCGAGTGCGTGACGGTCGCCGCCAAGTCGAGGACGGGGCCGCCGATGAGGAACCCGAGGCCAAGCGACGTCGGCACGAGCGGCAGGTTCGACGTGCCGAGTCGGGCGACACGCACCGACAACCACAGCGCGAACGTCATCACGAACGGCATCGCGTAGACGGTGGCGATCACCAGGCGGTCGCCGAACCCGAGACCGACGACGACGATCGCCCAAACGGCGAACAGCATCGTGACGACGGTGAGTGCGTAGCCCTCGAGCGTCCCGGGCGGCTTCTCCTCGAACCACCAGTACCGCGACTTCCGAGTGGCAACGGCAACACGAACCTTCGAGCGGTCGGTCATCACGAACTCCAACGCAGAGGAGACGGCCGAGTCCATTCTTCGCACGACCGCCGTCGGGTCCAGTGCGATCCGCCCCGAGCGACGTCTCCGGGGATCCACTACCAATGAACCAATGAGCGGTTTGTTCCTCTGCGAGAACGCCGGTAGTGTGATTCGTGTAGAGCGGGCCAACGAACGATGAAGAATCCGACAACGGATCTGTCGAGTTCGGAGCGACTGCTCCACGAGCTACTCGACAACACCGAAGCCGTGGTCTACGTCAAGGACCACGAGTTCCGCTACCAGTTCGTCAACCGCCGCTGGACCGAGCTGTTCGGCCTGTCGCTGGAGGAGACGAAGGGGCGGACCGACTTCGAGTTGTTCTCCGCCGATTTGGCCGCCGTCTTCCGGGAGCACGACGACTTCGTGCTGAGTGAGGGGAAGCCGCTCCAGGTCGAGGAGCAGGCGCCGCACGACGACGGCCTGCACACCTACGTCTCGTTGAAGTTCCCGATCAGCGACTCCCGCCTCGCCGGGATCTCGACCGACATCACCGAGAGCGTGGAGGCCCAGCGGGCGTTGCAGTCGGTGACTCGTCGTCTCGAGTCGATCCTGAACTCCTCGACCGACGGGATCTTCGGGATCGACGCCGACGGACGGGTCACGTTCGCCAACGACGCGGCCGAGCGACTTCTCGGGCGGACCTCGGAGGAACTCGCGGGTCTCGCTCACGACGAGGTCGCCTGCTTCGAGCCGATCGGCGGGGGCGACCCGTCGGCCGTCCGCGAACCGATCGCCGCGGCGATCGAGCAGGGGAGCAGTCGGCACGTGCCGGGAGCGCTTCTGGTCCGACCGGACAAGACGCGGATTCCGGTCGAGTACACCGCTTCTCCGCTCGTCGACGGGGGGAGCGTCGAGGGGGCCGTCGTCACCATGCACGACCTCTCGGACGCGCGGCTGCGGCGGCAGCAGGACGAGGAACTGAAGACGGCGCGGATTCTCCAGGAACAGCTCTACCCGGAGCGGCCGCCCGTGCTGGCGGGAATCGACCTCGGCGGGGCCGTCTACCCGGCGACGCACGCCTGCGGCGACTACTTCGACTTCATCCCGTTTCGCGACGGCCAGGTCCTCGCCGTCGGCGACGTGACGGGACACGGCCTGGCGGCCGCGTTGCAGATGGTGGAGACGCGAGCCCTGCTGCGGGTGCTGGTCGAGATGGAGGACGATCTCGAGCGGGTGCTCCGGCGGTTGAACACGGAACTGGTCAGCGACACGCCCTCCGGGAGCTTCATCTCGCTGTTCCTGGCGTACGTCGATCCGGTCGAGCGCGTGTTGACGTACATGGGGGCCGGCCACGACGCCCGCCTGATCCGTCGGGACGGCAGCATCGAGCGACTGCCGAGCACCGGCATGCTGCTCGGCCTGATGTCCGACGCCCCGATCGGCGAACCCCGGCAGACGCCGCTCGAACCCGGGGACGTACTCGTGCTGCTGACCGACGGCGTGTTCGAGGCGATGTCGGAAGAGAACGAACTGTTCGGACTCGACCGGGCTCTCCGGTGTGTCCAGTCGCACCGTCATCTTCCGGCGGAGACGATCATCCAGCGACTCCAGGAGTCGGCGACGGAGTTCATCGGACCGAACACGTTCAAGGACGACCTGACGATCGTCATCGCCCGCGTGCTGGACGAGTAGATGACGGGCAACAACAGGGAGCGAGAACGCTCACGGAGAACAAGTCCGTCCGCTCAGTCCGTGGCGATGTCGTCCACCACGTGAACTCGGAACTTCTCTTTGTCGACTTCGAGCTCGACCACGACAACCTCGAGTTCGTCGCCCAAGGCGATGCTCCGATCGAGGTCGTCCACGTGTAGCAGGCCGCATGCTCCCCGGGGGTGCTCGACGAAGCACCCGTACGGCATCTGCAGCACAACTCGTCCGCGGTAGACAGTTCCCTCCTTGTAGATCTCCGGGTCCCGCCACGGATTCTGTTCGGGATGGACTGCGCGTACCGAGCCGACGAACTCGTTCGGGCGAGAGGCATCGGGCAGCTTGAGAACCTTGCAGCGTAGCGCTTGGCCCTTCTTGAAGAGTAACTCCGGATTCCCGACGCGACCCCAAGACAGTTCCGGGACGGGAACGAACCCTTGCACTCCGTGGGTCTCGACGAACACGCCGAACGGCTTCGCCTCGAGGACGGTCGCCTCCACCACGTCGCCAACTCGAAACGACCCGTGATCAGTCGTCATCAACTCGTTCGCGCTCCTCGGCGTGCAGCTCCCCCAGCCAGTTCCAGACGGCCTCGAACTGCCGTCGGGCGTCGCCGTCGTAGACGTCGGAGAGTCCGGTGCGGCGGCCGTCGGGGGCGAAGCGGATCATGCGGGTGTTCGGCTCGACCCGTTGCGGGAACAGCATCCAGCGGGTGTAGAACTCGTGGCGCATGCGGCGGCGGGTGAAGGCGAGGTTGGTGCTGCGGGCCTGCTCCGGAGCGGTGGGAGGCTGCTCGCCGATCGGGTGGCAGCGGATGCAGGAGAGGCCGATCTGCGGGGCGGCGACCGCGCTGCCCGCCCCGGCGAGGTCGGCGTCGTAGTCGAAGGTCGGCTTCGTCACCGGGTTGAAGCCGTGCTGCATCGAGAGTCCGGTCGCGAGGCCGTCTCCGCGTGCGGGGAAGGCCGGCATGCGGGCGCGGAAGTGGTCGCGGAGTCGGTAGTCGAGCTTGCCGGCGAACAGCTCGCGGGACCACGCCGGGTACAGCTTCTCGCCGACCCAGGTGATGCCGGGGATCGGGTCGGGCAGCAGGCCGAGTTCTCCCTCGTCGGCCGCGAGCAGCGGCAGCGCGCCGTCCTCGTCGTCGCGGCTGTGGCAGGCCGTGCAGTTGACGGCCCGGATCGTCCTCTCGGCGAACTCGGCCGGGTCGCGCTTCGCGAGCGACGTCTCGCGGCTCGCGTGGCTCAGGAAGGCGACGACGGCGGAGCGTTGTTCCTCGGTGAGGCGGAAGTCCGGGGCGAGCTTCGTCGGCTCCTCGGCGAGACAGCCGGCGTCGAGCCTGTCGAAGTCGATGGCGGCCCGGTGCGGTGCGGCCGGCGGCAGCTTGTTCTCGGCGTGGCACTGGATGCAGCCGAGCTTCTTGAACCGCTCGCCGCCGAGGTCCGGGTCGCCGGCCGCGACGGCGTCGAGTTCGCCCTTCGCGCGGTCGCGGAGGAAGACCTCGAGCGACGCGGCCTCCTCGGCGTCGAACTCGAACTTCGGCATCCGGCTCCACCGGTAGTGGGCCCGCGAGTCCTGCAGGAACTCCGCGAGTGCTCCGGGTCGGAACTTGGCGGCGACGAAGTGCAGCGACACGCGGTCCGCCTCGGCTTCGTCCTCTTCCGTCGGCGGGTTCACCCGGTGGCAGGCGATGCAGCCCCGGCTCTCGTAGAGCAACGTTCCCTGTTCGAGCCGTTCCTCGGACGCCTCCACGGGCGTGGCCGGTTGGCCTAGCTTCAACGTGGCGACGTATGCGGCGAGATCGGCGGCGGCCGTCGTCGAGTCCTCGTCGGAGAGCCCGTGCAGGACGGACGGCATCGAGACGTCGTTTCGCAGCGACGGTGGATCGGCGATCCAGCGGGCGACCCAGGCTGGCTCGAGTCGGTGGGCGGCCGTGGCGAGTGACGGGGCGTCGTGGGCAAGTTCGGGCAGGCCGACGAAACCGGGAGCGGCGGGATCGACTTCGGGCTGGTGGCAGCGGACGCAGAGCTTGTTCGCGAACAGCTCGCGGCCCTCGCGGAGCCGGAGGCCGCGTTGCAGCGTTTCGTCGCGGCCGTCGCACCAGAGCCGGTCGACCGGCAGCGGCTCGCGGGGGAACTCCTCGCTGCTCCAGTAGACGCGGAAGAACGAGTTTCGCGACGGGTCCTCGGGTGACTCGTACAGCAGGTCGATCGTGTTGTACCCCTTCAGCAGGGCGACGCCGGTCGCCTTCGACTTGCCGGCGGACGTGTCGATCACGGTCTCGCCGTTGAGCTTGAGGACGGTCGTGCCGTCGCCGACGACCTCGAAGTCGAAGTCGCCGCGGAGCCGCAGGCGGAGGTATCCGTCGTACTGGACGAGGAACCGCCCAGGAGGAAGGAAGGGCGTGGGGGACGTCCCGGCCTTCACGAAGGTCGCGGCGAGGCGGTCGCGGCGGACGTCGAACAAGCGTTGGCCGACCGGTTGGAACTGGACCCGCAGTCCGGGCAACAGGGCCGCTCGCACGTCGCGAGGCAGGTAGCCCGGGCGGTCGTCGGAGACACCGAACGTCGGAGCGAGGCCCGCTGCGAGTGCGACGATCGCCGAGATCGTGGGTTTCACGTTGCATCCTCTCCTGTTGAGGTTCCACGGTAGTGTCCGGAACCTCCGAGATCGACCGACGGCGCAACGGAACACCGCTGCGAGCGGTGGCTCGCAGCGGTGTTCGTCAGGTTTGGAAGACGCGTTCGAGTGACTAGGTCGCCGTCACGAACTCGCCGTTTCCGCCGGTGACGGGGTTGGCGGAGATCAGAACGGCGTCGAACAGCGCCGCACTGTGCAGTTTCGGATCGGTCATCCGGCTCACCTCGTCGACGGAGACGCTGTCGACGATCTGGCCGTCTCGGACGAAGGTGACGTAGACGGTCGTCGTGGCGGTGCGGCCGCCTTGGACCTTGGCGATGTCGAGGTCGATCGAACTGGCGAGGTAGCCGTTCAGGCTGATCTCGAGGATCTCGTCGCCGTCGATGAACTTGTTGCTGGATCCGGAGTCGTTGCCGTCGCGAATCCCGAGGCCCTCGCCTCGGTCCCACCAGGTGCGATCCTCGAACTCGGACCTGCGGCCGGTGTCCTCGCTGTCGAGTGCCCGGATCAGGACGGGGGAGTCGGCTGGGATGAAGTCCTCGATGGCCCGGTTCTGGCGAACGCCGACCTGTCCGTCGTCGGAGGAGTCGAGCGAGTTCTCCAGGCCCCAACGGTTCTTGTTCCCGACCTGTCCGAAGGCGATCGTTCCGAAGTCGGCGGTGATCGTGTCGAGGGAGACGCCGTCGAAGGCGATGCTCCCGCTCGCGGCCGAGATGCGAACGGCGTCGAACAACGCCACCTGACCGTCGAGCGAGATGGACGGGCCGGTCGCGAGGAGGCTGCCGACCTCGACACCGTCCAGCAGGAAGACGACTTCGGCCGTCCCGGAGCCGCGGATCTCGAGCTGGCCGCCGGTCGCCTTGGTCGTCGAACCGGCCGGGCCGATCTGGACGAGGAGGGCCTCGTCGCCGTTGATCGTCGTGCGGGTGTTCTTGCCCGCCTCGTCGTCGTCCTGGATGCCGAGCCCGCGGTCCTTCGGTCGAACCGGCTCGGTCAGGCCGTCGTCGCCGGTCGCGCTCACGGAGATCTCGATCCCGGACGTGACGTCGACGAGCGTGAACTCCCCGTCGTTGAGCAGTTGCTCGTGTCCGGTGGAGGCTCCGGTTGCCAGCGGCGTCGCCTCGTCTACCACTTCGCCGTCGACGCTGAGGAGGAGTTCGCCGGTGGAGGCCTTGTTGTAGTCGAGCTCGACCGTGCGGGTCACGACGGGAGAGACGTCGAAACCGACGCTGTCGAATCCGATCTCGCCGCTGGCGGCGGAGATGCTGACGGCGTCGAAGAAGTCGGCTTGGCCGTCCAGGGAGATGGTGGGGCCGGTGGCCTCGAGGGTTGCGACCTCGGCTCCGTCGAGCAGGAAGGTGGCGCGGGCCGTCCCACCGCCGACGATCTCGAGCGTTCCGCCGGTGGCCGTCCCGCCGTCTGCGACCTCGACGAGGAGGGCCTCGTCGCCGTTGATGCGAGTGCGAGAGTTCCTGCCGGCCTCGTCGTCGTCCTGGATGCCCAGCCCTCGGTCCTTCGGACGAACCGGGACGACGTTGCCGTCGTCACCGGTCGCGGTCACGTCCACCTTCAGGCCGGTGTCGGCGTCGACGAGTTCGACTTGTCCGTCGTTGCTGAGCGGCTCGAGCCCGGTGGAGGCCCCGTCGGCCAGTGGGGTCTCGATGTCGACGACGTTGCCGTTCACGTCGAGGTTCAGCTCGCCGCCATCGGAGGTCTTCTTGTAGTCGACGGTGACCGAACTCTCCTCGACGACGCCGCCGAAGACGAACCCGTCGATCGAGAATCCGGCTCCAGAGAGCAGGACGCGGGACTCGAGCGTTTGGACGACCGCCGCGACCGGCGCGTCCGCGTTGCGTCGGACCCGGCCACGTGGGGAGCGCAGGCGCGCACGGAGAGCCTTCAACCATGGTGTGAGGCGCATCAGAAATCCTTCAGGTGGGTGGGAGGCCTTCGCCGTGAAGGCCCAGTGGGGAGGGAAACTCGGCGGGCAGACGCCACGGCTTCGCGCTCGCAGGGCGACTGTGGACGCAACGATGAAAACGCAAGACGAGGTCGTCAAGCATCTCTGACGAAAAGTTCACATAAGCCGTGTTCAATACACCGGTGCCTGCCGACGAGATTGTGAGAAGTTGCCTATCATCTTCCGGCACTTGTGGGCGGTCCAACCGGGCTCAAAGCCGATGAAATCGACGCGACACTTGGTGGGCTGATAGCATGTCGGCTCCTTCACGAAGGCCAACTGCCGTGCATGTGGACCCTGGGGAATTTGGTTTCGTCGACGTCGCGGTGTGCGCCCCGGAGTTGCGTGTCGCGGACGTCGAGTTCAACACGTCGAAGTTGGTCGAGGCGGTCGGGGCGACGGCGGCCGAGCGGGCGGCCGTTCTCGTGCTGCCGGAGCTGGCGGTCACCGGGTACACGGCGGCCGACCTGTTCTACCAGTCGCAGCTGCTCGACGAGGTCGAGGGTTCGCTGGCCGAGTTGGCGGCAGCGACGGCGGAGTCGAACGTCTGCGTGGTGGTCGGCACGCCGTGGCGGGTGAACGGGCGGCTGTTCAACTGCGCGGCCGTGCTCCACGGCGGCCGGTTGCTGGGCATGGTGCCGAAGGTCTTCCTGCCGACGACCGGCGAGTACTACGAGGAGCGTTGGTTCGCGTCGGCTCAGCACCCGGTCGGGACGACTTCGATCGACTGGCACGGTGTGTCGGCCCCGTTCGGGCGGGACCTGCTGTTCCGCGCGACGGACCAGTCGGGCCTCGTGCTCGCGGTCGAGATCTGCGAGGACCTGTGGTCGCCGCAGCCGCAGAGTGGCGAGGCGTCGCTCGCCGGGGCGACGTTGATCTGCAACCCGTCGGCCAGCGTCGAACTGCTCGGCAAGGCGGACTACCGGCGGGCGCTCGTCGCCCAGCAGTCGGCCCGCTGCAACGCGGCCTACGCCTACGCGGCCAGCGGCCCGGGCGAGTCGACGACCGACGTCGTCTTCTCCGGGCACTGCATGGTCTACGAGGACGGACACCATCTCGCGGAGAGCGAGCGGTTCCGGTTCGAGACCGAGATGGTCGTCGCGACGATCGACGTCGACCGGCTGGTGCACCAGCGACTGGAGAGTTCGACGTTCTCACGGGCGCGACCGCGGGAGGAATACCGCTTCGTCGAGTTCTCGCTGCACGGGGAGCGAGCGGAATCGGTCGAAGTCGAGATCGACGAGGACCATGAAGACTCGATGTCGGGTTCGTACGGTCTGCGACGGCCGAATCCGGCGCTGCCGTTCGTTCCCTCGCGGCCGGAGACGAACGCGGAGCACTGCCGGGAGATCTTCCGGATTCAGTCGACGGCGTTGGCGAAGCGGCTGCGGCACGTCGGGTCGCCGCGGGCCGTGATCGGTGTCTCGGGCGGGCTCGACTCGACGCTCGCGTTGCTGGTGGTGGTGCACGCCTTCGACCTGCTGCAGCGGCCTCGGTCGGAGATTCTGGCGGTGACGATGCCGGGCTTCGGGACGACCGAGCGGACGAAGACGAGTGCGGTCGCGTTGGCGGAGCATCTCGGCGTCGAGCTGCGGACGATCTCGATCGAGGCGTCGGTCCGGCAGCACTTCGAGGACATCGGGCACGACCCCGCGCAGCACGACGTGACCTTCGAGAACGCCCAGGCCCGCGAGCGGACGCAGATCCTGATGGACCTCGCGAACAAGGAGGGCGGGCTCGTCGTGGGGACGGGCGACCTCAGCGAGTTGGCCCTCGGCTGGTGCACGTTCAACGCGGACCACATGTCGATGTACCACGTGAACGCCGGCGTGCCGAAGACGCTCGTGCGGCACCTCGTGCAGTGGTGTGCGGCGGAGATGTTCGAGGGGGAGGTCTCCCGGGTGCTGCTCGACGTGTGCGAGACGCCGATCTCGCCGGAGCTGCTGCCGCACGCGGAGGGGGAGATCACGCAGCGGACGGAGGAGACGATCGGCCCGTACGAGCTGCACGACTTCTTCCTGTTCCACGTCGTCCGGCACGGCTGTTCGCCGCGGAAGGTGCTGTGGCTGGCCGAGCGGGCGTTCGCCGAGACGTACGAGCCGGCGACCGTGCTCCGCTGGCTACGGGTGTTCTACGCGCGGTTCTTCTCGCAGCAGTTCAAGCGGTCGGCCATGCCGGACGGCCCGAAGGTCGGTACGGTCGCGCTCTCGCCGCGCGGCGACTGGCGGATGCCGAGCGACGCGTCCGCCGCGACGTGGTTGGCGGAGTTGGCCGCGTTGGCCGCGGAGTGAGAGTCTGCCCGAGAGTTCGTACGACGGGCACTCCTGCCCGTCGCCCCTACGCGTCGTCCGCGAAACGGCCTGTATGGACGGGCAAGTGTGCCCGTCCTACGGTCGAATGGCCCCGATCGCACGGGCACCCGGTCGAGCGACTGACACCGGCCGGTCTCGTTCCCTAGGATGTCGTCCGTTCGGAGTTCGTCGAGCCAACGGAGGGGCGTCGTGGAGAGCGAGTGGCAGGAGGCGGCGGAGCATGCGGCCCGGCTGGGGGGCGAGATCCTGCAGGACTGGGCGGGGCGGTTCACCGTCAGCGAGAAGAGCCGGTCGAACCTCGTGACCGAGGCGGACTTCGCCTCGCAGGAGGCGATCGCCGGGTACCTGCACGACCGCTTCCCCGAGCACGGCTTCCTCGGCGAGGAGGGACTGTCGAAGACCTACGACGAGTCCTGCCCGTACCGGTGGGTGATCGACCCCCTCGACGGGACGTCGAACTACGTGCACGGCTTTCCGTACTACGGGGTCTCGATCGCGCTCGAGAAGCAGGTGCCGGGCGGTCTCGGAGAGATGGTCGTGGGAGTCGTCTTCGACCCGACGCGGGACGAGATGTTCTCCGCGAGTGCGAGCACGGCGACGACGTTGAACGGCCGACCGGTGCAACCGTCCGAATCGGAACGGCTTTCCGAGGCGATGGCGGTCGCCAGCCTGCCGGTGGCGACGACCCCACACGACCGGCCCGTTCTGCGGTTCCTGAACGTGCTGCCGAAGGCACAGTCGCTGCAGCGGACGGGGTCGGCGGCCCTCAACCTGTGCTACGTGGCGAGCGGTCGCATCGACGGGTTCTGGTCGACGAGCCTGAAGCCGTGGGACATGGCGGCCGGCATCCTGCTGGTGCAGCGGGCCGGGGGTCGGGTGACGACCTGCAACGGCCGGGATCCGGTCAACGTGGACGTAGCGGACATGCTGGCGACGAACGGAACCGCACTCCACGCAGAACTGGCCGCGTGTCTCGACTGAACCGTGTCGGGTTCGGGAAACATCCTTCATCGCCCCCGGTCGCGGGGCTACCATTCGGTGTGGACGACGCGACGCACGGGGTGCGCGCGGCTCCGTCCCGGTTGCAGGCCCCTCGGGCGACTCGTGAACGTGCAACGTCCCTTCTCCCCAGTCCCGAACGTCGTCGCTCGCCCGCGGGGGCGGTTCGTCTCGGTCGTGAGGCTGGCGAGGGTCGTGGCGGTCGTCCTGTTGGCATCGGTCCTGCCGCTGCGCGGTGACGACGTTCCCACCGCACCGCAGCCGCCGACCGAGAAGCCGGCCGCGGGAACGGCCGGTCGGATCGCGGGCGACGTCGTGTTCCTGCCGGACGCCGAGGGGCGACTCGTCCCCGTGCCGAAGGGGGCGACGCTCGAGGAGTACCTGGAGTACCTCCGTCAGCGGAAGGCGGTCGCCGAGAGCGAGCACTCGGTCGTGCGGATCGACCTGAAGGGAACGACCGACGACAAGCTGGCCGAGTTCGACGCGACGATTCGGGTTCAGGTGAACGGCGACGGATGGGTCCGCGTTCCACTGAGTCTGAACGACGCCGTGCTCCGCGACTTCGGGCACCGCTTCGAGGCCCCGGCGGCCGTCCGTCCGAACGGGTCCGAGGACTCCGAGTCGGCCGGGGAGACCGAGCCGCCCGTCGGCGACGCGAACTTCGACGGCCGAGACGACGACGAGGGGTACGTCTGGCGGTTGCGCGGCCGCGGCGTGCACGAGTTGTCGTTGAAGATGCTGGTCCCCGTTCGTCTGCAGTCCCCCACGCGGCGGCTGCAGCTGGACCTGCCGGAGACGGCGGTCAGCAGTCTGGAGCTCGAGGTCGCCGAGCAGCCGATCGCGGTGACCCCGCCGCGGGACGCCCAGTGGAACGTCTCCACGCGGGGCGGCACGAAGTCGCTCGTCACGATGTTCGGACTGGGCCGGCGGCTCGACCTGTCGTGGGAACCGCGACCGCGGACGAAGAAGTCCGAGACGTCGCTGCAGGCGATCACGCTCGTCGACGTCCGCCCCAACGACCGGACCGTGGTCCTCGAGGCGACCCAGCAGATCCAGGTGGTCCGCGGCTCGGTGGCGTCGTTGCGGCTCCGGCTGCCGAGCGAGTTCGAGGTCCGCGACCTGACCGCCCGGCTGCTCGACGAGCCAGGCAGCGAGTCGGTCCGTCTGGAACTGCCGACGGCGAAGGACGGGATCTCGGAGATCGCCCTGCCGAGCACGCTCGGCGAGCGTGGCCGCGTGGAGCTGGAGTGGACGCTGGAGTCGGCCGTTCCCTGGACGGACGGGACGGTCGTGGTCGACGGGTTCGGCGTGGAGTCGGCCGCCAGCCAGTCCGGCGAGGTCGCCGTCGACGGCCTCACGGGGCACGACGTCGTCGTCCGCAGCACGCAGAACGTCCACCGGATCGACGTGTCGGAGCTCGGGCGTCCGACGCCGTCCATCAGTGCGTTCCGTTTCCTGCGGCAGCCGTTCGAGATTCGGCTCGACGTCTCGGAGATCGAACCGCACTACACGGTGCAGCCCCGTTTCGAGCTCGCGGTCGACCGGGACGGCGTGCAGCTCGACGGCGAGATGGTCGTGCGGGTCTACCGGGGGGCGTTGCGGGAGCTCGTGGTCGAGTGGCCCGACTTCGACGCCGAGGGCTGGGTCCTCAGTCCGCCGAACGTGCCCGGCCTCGTGGAGCAGTTCGAGGTGACGGGGACCGGTCCGGAGTCCCGGGTGCGGTTCGCCCTGCTCGACGCGGCGACCGGCGAGCTGACTCTGCCGATCCGTGCTCGTCGCACGCTGGGCGACGCCGAGACGACGCCCTTCACGCTTCCGACGATGCCGGCCCCGTACCGCCTGCCGACCTCGTTGCAGTTGACGCGGGCAATCGACGTGGAACCCAGTCTCGCCGCGTTGGCGAAGACCTCGGTCCGCCGTGAGTCGGTGCCGGCCGGTCCCACGGCGGCGGGAACCGTGTTCGTCGAGACGCTGCGGGTCGAACCGGGGCCGCACGCGTTCGAGCTCTCGGTCGAGCCCCGCGAACGGACGATCGTGGTCGAGGGAGAACTGCGGCCCGAGTTGGAGGGGGACGTGCTGCACGTGCGGGAGCGGCTCGAGTACGACGTCCGCTACGGACGCGTCGAGTTCGTCGAGCTCGAGACCTCGGGAGACCTCCCGGTCGTCGTCCTCGACGGTGCCCGCACGATCACGCCGGAGTGGACCGAGGGTGGGGAGCCCGACGGGCCTCGGGTGGCACGGGTCGCCCTGGGCGAGCCGCGGTCCGGGCGGTTCTCGCTGACGGTGGTCCGCAAGCCGCTCGACGCGGGCGAGGTCGTCGAGGACGAGTCGTCGTTGTCGTTGCAGTTCGACGTGGTCACGCCGGCGAACGTGGACGGCTGGAGCACCCGCCTGCTCTCCGATCCGGCCGACGGCGTCGACGTGGAGCCGGTCGGAGGCGAGTGGGAGGCCGTAGCGAACACCTCGGCCGTGCGTCGCTGGACCTCCGCGAGTCCGACCCGTCGGACGACCTTGCGGGTCCGCCGCAGCGACGAGTCGCCGGGCGTGCTGGTCCGAAAGGCGCTGGCTCGAACGGTGTTCGACGCGGCGGGCGGCTCCCGCACCTGGGCCCGCTTCGAGGTCGAACGCGTGAGCCGGCGACTCGTCGTCCAGCTGCCGGAGGGGACGGTGGCCGACCGCTTCTCCTGGAACGGACGGGAGCTTCGTCGTGACGAGGTCGTGGCTCCTCGGAACGGTTCGCCGCGGTACACGCTGACGGTCGGCTCGTCGGACGAGGGCCTGCTGCTCGTGCGGAGTCACACGCTGCCGTCGCCGACGCGGGTTCTCTCAGGTGTCCTGGCCGGGGCCCCCGAGCTGGTCGGCGCGCGGTCGGCCGAGGAAACCGTCTGGGAGTTGGCGTTCCCCGCCGACCGCTACCTGCTCGTGCCGCCCGCCGACATGACGCCCGGCTACCGTTGGCAACGCGCGCCGTTGTTCTGGAAGCGGGTTCCGGAGACGACGTTCGCCGACCCGGTCTCGTGGATCGACGACCAGGAGGACGAGGAGGAACGTGCCGCGTTCGAAGGGCGGAACAGCTACGTCTTCAGCCGCGTCGGACCGGTCGCCGAGTTGGAGGTTCGCGTGGCCGGTCGCGCCTACGTCGTCCTGTTCGGCGCGGGGCTGTCCCTCGCGATGGGGTTCGTGCTGTTGAAGATCCCGGCCCTTCGCAGCGTGCTCGTCGTGTTGGCGGTCGGATTTGTGCTGGCGGTGCTGTCGTTGTGGTTCCCGGAGCCGGTGATGTTGCTGCTGCAACCCGCGTTGCTGGGATTGCTCCTCGCCTTGGCCGCGGCCTTCATCGACGGTCTGTTCGTCCGCCGTCAGTCCTCCCCGGTACTCTCGTTCCCGTCGCCGCTCGACGCCTCCGCGTCGGGCAGTGGCCGGGGTTCGTCCGTCGTCGTCGGGGACCTCTCGGACGTGCACGACGAGACGGGGCTGTACGTGCAGCCGATCTCCTCGCAGCGCGGAGCTCCGTCGTGAGGTCCGTCACGGCCCGCACGGTTCGCGGCGCGACGGCGTGGCTCGTGGCGACTGCCGTTCTCCTGCCGACGGCCGCAGGCTCGGCCGAGGAGCCGACGGGCGACCTGCCGGTTCGCGAGGTGGAACTCCCGTTGGGAGCGGAGGAGCTCTCGGGCTGGCTGAGAGCGGGCTGGACGCCGGTTCGCGAGAGCCGGTACCGGGCGTTCCTCGAACGTCGTGCGGCGGCGGCGATCCGACGGCGAACGGAACCCCGGATCGAACGAGCCGTCTACGAGGCGACCTACGCGGACGGCGTGCTCGCCGGTGGGACCTTCGCGGCGGACCTCCGCGTGCCCGACGACTCGCCGCAGCCGTGGCTCGTCGATCTCGGCGAGCCGACGATCGCGGTCCGCGACGTCGTCTCGGACGACGGGTCGGTCGCGTTCGGCCTCACGAACCGGGACCGCCTCGTGGCGTTCACGTCGTCCGCGGCGACGACCGTCCGCGGCGGCTGGTCGCTTCGCGGCCAGAAGGTCCTGCAGTCGGTCGAGTTCGACGTGTCCGTTCCGTCGGCCGTCGTCTCGACACTGCGTCTCCGTGTGCCGGAGGGGCTGTCGCCCGAGAGCGACGACGCCGTCGTCCGACGGGAGTCCACGACCGACGCCCAGACGACGTGGATCGTCACGATGGGGTCGAGCTCGCGATGCCGTCTCCGGATTCGTCCGACGAGTGCGGAGCCCCCGCGTCGTCCGATCACGCTCGTTCGTCGTCGCGTCGAGTTCTCGGTTCGCCCCGACTCGGTGGGTTACCGCGTCGAGTACGACTTCGACCCGTTGCAGGCGCCGCTCGAGTCGTTCCGCGTTCCGCTCCCACCACGTTCGCGCGTGGAACGAGTCGAGCTGGGGAGTGTCACCCCGGTCGAGTGGACGCTCGTCGGCGGACGCGGCGAGGTCAGCTTGGACGTGCGGCTGCCGGACCCGCTGACCGGTCCCGGCCGACGCGTGGTCGTCGTCGGTCGCGTCCCGCTCGAACTCGACACCGCGTGGAACGTCCCGAGCTTCCGAGTCCGTTCACGCGGGCCGAGGGACGGCGGGCGGTTCCTCGACGAGCGGGGCACGCTCTCGTTCTCCGTCGCCGCACCGCTGCAACTGGAGACCACGAAGACGACCGGGGTCCGCCGAGTCGCCGCGACGGCCGGTGCCGCGGACAACGCGACGGTGGCGTTCGAGGAGACGACGTCGGACGCCGCGGTCGTGGCGCGAGTCTCGTACCCGCCGCTCGACGCACGGGCCCGCACTGTGACGTTCGTGGACACCCGAGGCCCGGAGTGGACCCTGCAGTCGGCGGTCCGCTGGCAGGCGCGTTCGGGCCGCGGCTGGGATCTGCGTGCCGAGGTGCCCCGCGGTTGGCGGGTGGCGAACGTCACCGGCGACGCGGAGGACGTCACGACGCGCCGCTGGCAGGTACGCCGAGGGTTCGCCGGCGTGCAGACCGTGACCGTGAACGCCCAGGACGCGCTGAGCCCCGGTCGCCCGTGGACGGTGCTGTTGGAAGCGAGCTTCGACACCGTTCGTGCCGGCCGACGGGTCGTCCGTCCGGTCGTGCGTCCACTCGGCTGCAAGGGGGTCGACTCCGTGCTGCTGGTCGTCGGGCCGCCGGGGTGGACGCCCGGGCTGCTCGCCGGTTCGGACTTCGAGCCCGTGTCGCTGGTGAACCTCGACCCGGAGCACGCCGAACTGCTGGCCCGTCTCGACGTTCCCGAGACAGAGACGGTCTACGCGTTCCACTCCCGGAAGCGGCGTGCCAACGCCCTGCTCGACGGCAGCGGGGACACCGACCGACTCGTCGCGACCACGTCGTTCAACCTCGACCCCGACGGACGCGTCCGGGCACGGACGAGCTTCGAGTTCCCCGGCGGTCGGCGGTTCCCCGGCGTGGCGTTCGACACCGATCCGCGCGACCGCTCGTGGTTCCTCGAGGGGGAGGACGGCGAGACGGTGCCGGTCGACGTCTCCTGGAACCGCGTCGCCGACGCGAACCGGGAGGACGGACCACTCTGGCGGCCGGAGTTCGTCCCCGCTCCGACGGGTCGAGTCGTCCTGCGTGACGACGGAGTCGTGTTCGCCGTGGACTCGGCGGCGACGACCTTTCCGCACTCGCCGGACGCGCTCGACTTCGAGGGGCAGGTGGTGTTCACGAAGGCCGCCCTCGAGCGGGTCGATCCTCGACTCGACGGTGAGGCGAGACGAACCACGGGTGACGAGTCGCGGTCCACCTGGGCGTACGACGGTCCGGTCACGGTCCGCTGGGAGTCGCCCGCGGGCCCCGACGACCCTCCGGTGACCGCCGTGGACGTCGAGGTGCGTACGACGCTCGGCGCCTCGGGCGAGACGCACCGGGTTCGGATGCGGACGCTGCCGGACGGCCGCTCGCGACGGCTCTCGTTCCAGCTCCCCGAGGACGTGGCCTTGGCCGAGTGCCTGGTGGACGGTCGCCCGGTCGTCGTTCGAGAGGACGACGGCGAGTCGTTCGTCGCACTGCCGACCGGCGAGCGGAGCCACTTGGTCGAACTGGTCTGCCTCGGACCGGGCGACCGACCCGCGTGGCGTTCGCGGGTCGAGCCGCTCGTTCCCCGGACCGAGACTCGAGTGAGGACCTGCCGGTGGCGACTGTCGACCGCGGCCGACTGGCTGCTCGTCGAGGTGCCGGGTGGAGAGCTCGGCTCGATGCTCCACTGGACGCAGCGGTTGTTCGGTCCGCTCGGGCGGCCCTCCGGCACACCGTTGTTCAACCCCCTCGTGCCCTCGACGTGGAGTGGACCGCCACGCCTCGGGTCGGTCTCGAGTGACGGATCCGGTCTCGCCGGCGCGGTCGAGACGTCCGCGACCGTCGTCCCGGGAGACGGAACCGGGGTCGTCGTCGTCGACCGAGTACGGCTCGCGTCCGTCGGCTGGGTCCTGCTGACGGGCGTGGTCCTCTTCGGCTTCGCGGCACGGCTGACTCTTGGCGAGACCGTCCGACGCCGTCTTCTCCCCGCGGCGGTCCTCGTTGCCGTCACGACCTGGTTCCTGCCGGCCGACCTCGCCTTCGTCGCCGGGTCCGTGCTGGCAGGCGGACTGGTGATCCTGACCGTTCCGTCATCGCTCCTGCGGCTGGTTGCCCACCCGCGCGACGAGAGCAAGCTCGTGACCGACGGCAGCACGCTCAGTTTTCGTCACGCACCGCGCGTACTCCTCGTGGTCGCCGCGACCGTCGGAGGCTCGCTGCACGCGGACGACTCGGACTCGGCCGTTCGACCGGCGGGACCGCTGCCGGGCGACGTGCTCGTGCCGACGACGAACACGGGGGCGGCGGGCGTCGTCTACGTCTCACCGCGGTTGCTCGAGGAGATCGAGCGGCTCGAAGAGTCGGAACGGGACACGGACGAGTACGTCGTGGAGTCGGCCGACTACGAACTCGAACGTCCCGACGCACGGTCGCTCGCCGTCGTCGCCCGCCTCCGCCTGCGGCTGCTGTCGGAACGACGCCCGATCCGGGTCGAACTGCCGATGCGGTCGGCGAACGTCTCCGGTCCGGAGCCCTGCACCGTGAACGGCCGCCCTGCCACGGTTCAGCCCGGATCGACTCCGAACACGATCGTGGTCGAGTTGGACGAACGGACGATGACGGAGGACCGGATCGACGTCGTGCTACAGCTCCGTCCGTCCGTCCTGGTGGTGGGAGAGAGGTCGTCCGTCTCGCTCCCGACGCCTCGTGTCCCGGCGAGCCACCTGCGAGTTCCCCCCGCGGAGTTCCCCGAGGCGGAGGTGACCGGCTCGTTCGGGGAGACCACGACCGCGCTGGGCGAGTTGACGGCCAGCTTGGGACCGGTCTCGGCATTCGGAGTCCGTTGGGGAAGCGCTTCGAGTCCCCCGCGACGACCCGACCAACGGACGCTCGAGCTGCACGTGCTCCACGACGTCTCACCGAAGCGGTTGCGGACCCGCGCGCGACTGGTGTTCGACGAGTCGGCCGCGATGGACGGCGCGGTCGTCTGGAACGTCCCCGGACGATTCGCCGTTCGAGACGTCGAAGGCTCCGCCGGAGTCCGGACCGAGGTCTTCGTCGAGGCCGACGGGACACGGATCTTCGCCCGTCTGGTCGACGAGCGGCCAGTCAAGGGGGGATCGACCCCGGCGGTCACCTTCGACCTGCTCTCGTCTCCTCGTTTCGACGAGGCGGGGGACGTCGAACTGCCCGGTTGCGAGTTCCTGGTCCCCGTCGACACGACCGGCCGGACGGCGTTCGTCGTCGAGGAGCGACGCGTCGGCGTGACGGCACGATCCGAGTGGGACCTCGACCTGCAGATCGACGGAGACACGCCAGAGGTTCGGACCGCGAGCCCCGAGGCGTTCTCGACCTCGGCCGAACCGTGGGCCGTGCCGACGCCCCGGTTGGCGTTCTCCTCTCCGCCGGAGGCGACCGTCCACGTCCGGCTCGCGCCGCGGACCTCGACCCGAGTCGTCCGCGACGTGCAACGCCACCACGTTGGCCGTCGCGAGTCGAGCTGGGTCTACCAGGCCGAGATCGTGGTCGACGCCGCCCCCGTCTTCGAGCACCGGATTCGCGTCCCCCGTCCGCTGGAGGTCGAGACCGTCTCGCTCGTCGCCAACGACGTCGAACGCGTGGCCCGTTGGAGTCGCGACGGGGAGGAACTGCTCGTCGAGCTCGAGGAGCGTTCGGTCGGCCCGCAGGGGCTGCGAGTCTCGGGCTGGATGCCGGTCGAACTGGGAGCCCCCTTCGAGCTGCCGAGGATCGAGCTGCGAGACGCCCAGGTCGAGGCGTCCGAGGTCGTCGTCGCCCACGACGCCGCGGTCGAACTCGAACTGGCCGACGAACCGGTCGTTCCTCGACGCCTGGTCGGACCGGTTGCCGAGTCGAACGTCACCGGTTCGGAGATCCTCGGGCGGTTCGATCTGCTCGCCAGCGCCGAGCCGCTGCTGCTCGTCGCCGAACTCGGCCCGAGTCCGTTGCAGGTCGTCTCGGAGAGCCGTCTCCGTCTCGACGGCGAGTCACGATGGCTGCTCGAGACCCGACTCGAGGTCCGAGCCGCCAGCCGGTCCGCGGAGCGCATCGAGGTGCGGGTCCCCGAGGCCTTCACGCTGTTGCGAGCCGCCGTGGACGAGACCCGCGTCCGTGCCTTCCCCTCCGGAGCGAACGCACTCGGCGGCCTGACGCTCGTGCCGGTCGGTCCGGGGCGAGACCGGTTCGAGGTGGTTCTGACGGGGATCGTCGAGGAGCCGGGCGGGGCCGAGTGGACGCTCGAGGCCCCGGGGATCGAGGCCGCGACCGTCGAACGGAGACTCACGGTCGAGACCGAGCGTTGGTTGCCTGCGAAGGAACACGTCTCGGGACCGGAGAGCCCGGCGGTCCTGAGCGGTTCCGACGCCTGGCGGCTCGAACGGGCCGGCAGCGGCAGCGGGCCACCGACTCGGGTCGTCCTCCTCGAGACCCGGCTGTCGCCCGCCGGCAGCAGGCTCCGCGGACGCACGCTCGTGTTCGTCCGCGGCGGTCCGGAGACGCTCGACGTCGCGTGGTCGGCCGACCAGACGATCGAGACGCTCGCCGTGGACGGCGTCGCGGTTGCCGCGGCAAAACGGGCCACCGACGAACGCGGAGGCTACGTGACGACGATTCCGATGAGCCCCGGCCGCGCGGCGTCCGTGGTCCGCGTCGACTGGCACGTCGAGCGTTCGTGGAACTGGCCGTTCGTCCGGCGAGACACCCCGCTGCCGCGGGTTCTCGGCGTCGAGGTCGCGCGGTCGCTGGTCGCCGTGACCGGTCCGGCCGGCTCACGCGTCCGGCTGGGCGACGACGTCCAACTTCTCGAACCGGTCGACTACGAACTCGAGTGGATCGACGGTGCCCTCCAACCGACTCCGAACAGGCTCGTGCTGCCGAGCTGGCTGCCCGGCCGGCTGCGGAACCGGATGGCGAGAGTCGACGAGTCGCTCGCGAACGAGGAGTCTCGCGACGAGGTGACGACCCTCCGCGAGGAACGGCTGGAGCGCGCGCGGGAGCGGCTCGCGGCCGGTCGTGTGATCGACGTCGGCCCTGCCGTGCCACGCGTCGAAGAGGACGACCCGGGCCGCGTGCTGGCGTCGGTCCGGATCGACCCGGAGGCCGACCGGGTGGCGGTGGGAACCGTTCCCGCCTGGACGACACGGCTGCTCCTCGGGTTCGTCGCCGTGCCGGTCGGGCTGCTGCTGTGGCGGTGGACGTCGCGGCGGGAGTGGTCGTTCTTCACACCGGACTCGCTCGCCGTGAGCTGTGCCGTCGCGGGTATCCTGTGGTGGACGTGCCTGCGGATGGGCGGCTTCGGACTGGTCCTGCTCGCCCTCAGCACCTGGCTGCTGATCGCCGAACGCCGCCGGTCCCGCGACGACCAGTCCGAGATCGTCGTCTGAGCGAGAACGACACACCCGGCGACCACCGGCAACGGAACCGGCTCAGTCGAGCGTGAAGCCGATCTTGAGGGTCACCTGGAAGTGGGCGACCTCGCCGTTCTCCAGGTGCCCGCGGGTCTCGACGACCTCGAACCACCGCATGTTGCGGATCGTCTCCTTCGCCTTGGCGATGGCGTTCTTGATTGCGGCGTCGGTCGACTCCGTCGAGGAGCCGACGATCTCGATCTTCTTGTAGACGTGGTCGGACATGGTGGTCTCGTTCCGGGTTGAGGATGGACTTCCTCCGCGAACGTACCCCGTGACGTGCGAAGGCACCATGCTCTCACTCGAAGCGGGTGAGCACGCGAACGCGTGCTCCCATGCCCGACCCCCTCGTGAACGTCGTCACCGAGGACCCACGTGTCCCCGTCGTTGCGGGCCGGGTCGATCGCGACAGCGGGGGCTCGGCCGGGTGACAGCGCGAGTCAGTCGAAGGAGAGAAGGGCCTTCGCCTCGAAGTTGGGGTCACCGGTCTTCGGGCAGACCTTCATCGCGTCGATCGACGGAATCACGGGTAGCGGGTGGTCGACCTTCGGGAACTTGTAGAGGTTGATCGTTCGGCCCGTCTGGTGGTCCCAGATCTTGCCAGCCGACTTCGGAGCCGCCTCCCCACGATTCCACTTGAGATAGACGAACCTCCCCGAGACCGGGTCGAACGCGGTGCGCTGCTCGAAGAGGCGACCGCCGCCGAACTTCACCCCGTACTTGACTGTCCTGTCCCCGTCCTTGCTGGTCACTCGGAACTCGATGCCCGCGAGGGCGGGACTGGCGGCAAGGGCGAGGAGGACGATCGCAATCGAACGAAACACGGTGGCAACTCCACGGAAGGGGCAACGGGGCGAACACGCTGGGACGCGATTCGACGCCAGCGACGTCCGTGGAGTTCCACGAATCCGGACAGGACTCGCGAAGCGCCGGCCCGCACCCAACCCGGCAGCGCGGTCGTCGACGTGCCCACGAGTCTCGACGACCTCGAATCACTGCATGTTGCGGTGGGACGCCCCCAGACCGCCGCGGGCGGGTGGTCTGCACTGCAACGGAGAGTGAGTCGCACCACGGGATCACCCACTGGGGGCCCCCGTTGTCGGGCCACAGCCATCGGTCGTGTGCCATGCCTTGACGCCGTAGGCGGACAGGCATGACGCACGGGAACCCGCGCTCGCATGCTTGTCCCGCTTCGCGGTCAAAGCATGGCACCCGGCGTGGTCCTCGACGTGCCGACGAGTCTCGACGAATCGAACCACCGCGTGCGGGACTCAGCCCTGGGCGTTCGGATCGTAGCTCTTGCGACGGGCGCGGGCGTCAATCCGGGAGGCTTCCCCTCGTTGATACTGCTGAAGCCGGTGTATCCGGTCCTTTCGTCGCCGTTCCGGGGCCAACTCAACGACCCGCTCGGCAACACGAGTCGCCTCCTCGAAGTCCCCACACTCTGCGTGTGCCGCAGCCAGGATCGTGAGCGTTGCCCAGTCCTCGCCGTCTTGTGAACCCGTCACGTCCAACGCCAGTTCGCGGGCGCGTTGGCCGTCACGAACCCGTGGATCTGGAGAGCACGACAGCAAGTAGGCCATCTGGATCGGAGCTTGGTACATGGAAGGATCGTGAGCTCGTGCGGCCTCGAACTCGGCCAACGCCTCCGCGTCTCGGCCCACCAGCAAGAGGGCGTTGCCGAGCACGTAGCGCAGCGACCAGTCGTCCTGCCGCTGGTCCACCTTGGCCTCCGAGAGATCCCGACACGCTCTCTCGTACCGTCTAAGGTGGAACTCCGCGGTCCCTCGATCGCGTACGATTCCAGGCCGGCCGCCCTCGATCCAGGCCCCGGTCGGATCGAGCTTCAGGGACCGGTTCAACGCTCTCCGAGCCTGCTTCCACCGCCGGAGGTAGACCAAGGTCCTGCCGCGGAGCGCGTGCAAACCGGGATTGCGAGACTCGACTCGAATCGCCGAATCGTAGTGCCGAACCGCTTCGTCGAATGCGGAGTCCGCAATCGCCTGGTGTCCCAGCGCGATGAAGTGCTCGACGTCGCTCACAACTTGGCCTGTTCGGTGGGTGGCTGGGGTCGGCCGAAGGACGCCCCCAGGCCGTCGCTGACGAGTGAGCCACAACGAAGCGTGAGTCGCACCACGGATCACGAACTGGGGGCCTCCGTTGTCGGACCCCAGCCACCCGCCGTCTCCGGGGCCTCGGGCTCGGCGAGCGGCTCCGGGGCATCTCGCACGCCCTCCGAGAGAGTGTCGGGGACCCGGCTCAACCTACTCGTCACTCCGTCACCACCGGCAGCGCCTGTTCCTGCATCTTCCGTGCGGACTCCGGATCGACGTAGTCGCTGTGGCAGCTGGCTTTGTCGTCGGCGTCGGACTGCATCGCGTCCTTCGTCTTGGACGCGAGGCGGTGGATTTGGTCGGGCGAGAGGACGCCGCGTTGTTCGAGGATGGCTTGTTGCTCCGCGGTGAGGGCGGCCGTCTTCTTCGCTTTGTCCCACGAGTAACTCTCGTCCTTGCCGCTCGTGAACTCGACGATCTCCTTGGAGATGCGGACGCTGCACCAGTCGTGGCCGCACATGGCGCAGAAGTCGGTGTCGACGTCCAGATCCTCGTCGTGCAGGGCGCGGGCGAAGTCGGGGTCGAAGCTCAGCTCGAAGTGCTTCTCCCAGTTGAGGGCGGCCCGGGCCTTCGTCAGTTCGTCGTCCCGGTCGCGGGTGCCGGGGATGCCGAGGGCGACGTCGGCGGCGTGGGCGGCGATCTTGTAGGCGATGCAGCCCTGCTTCACGTCGTCCTTCTTCGGCAGGCCCAGGTGCTCCTTCGGCGTGACGTAGCAGAGCATGCTCGCGCCGTGGTACCCGGCGGCCGTGGCGCCGATGCCGCTCGTGATGTGGTCGTAGCCGGGGAAGACGTCGGTGACGAGCGGGCCGAGCACGTAGAACGGCGCCCCGTGGCAGAGCTGCCGCTGGAGCTTCATGTTGTACTCGATCTGGTCGAACGGCACGTGGCCGGGACCCTCGACCATCACCTGCACGCCCTTCCGCCACGCCCGTTCGGTCAGCTCGCCGAGGGTGACGAGTTCGGCGAGCTGGGCGCGGTCGGTCGCGTCGGCGAGGCCGCCGGGTCGGAGGCCGTCGCCGATGGAGAAGCTGACGTCGTACTCCCGCATCACGTCGCAGATCCGCTCCCACATCGTGTACATGGGGTTTTCGGCGGAGTGCGTGATCATCCACTTGGCGAGCAGGCTGCCGCCGCGGCTGACGATGCCGATCAGCCGCTTCTTCACGTACGGCAGGTGGTCCCGCTTCACGCCGGCGTGGATGGTGAAGTAGTCGACCCCTTGGGCGGCCTGGTGGCGGAGCGTCTCGAGGATCGTCTCCTCGTCGAGGTCCTCGATCTTGCGGCCGATGATCATCGAGTAGATCGGCACCGTGCCGATGGGGACGGTCGAGTGCTCGAGGATCGCCTGGCGGCAGGCGTCGAGGTCGCCGCCGGTGGAGAGGTCCATGACGGTGTCGGCCCCCCACCGCTCGGCCCACTCCAGCTTGTCGAGTTCGTCGCTGGTGCCGGAGGAGACGGGCGAGGCGCCCATGTTGGCGTTGATCTTCGTCTTCGACGCCCGGCCGATCGCCATCGGGTCGAGGTTGTAGCCGAGGTGGACCTTGTTGGCCGGGATGATCATCCGCCCGGCGGCCACCTCGTCGCGAATCTGCTCGGCGGTGAGGTGCGTCTCCCGCTCGGCGACGCGCTGCATCTCCGGCGTGACGATGCCGAGCCGGGCCGACTCGAGTTGCGTGACCGGCTCGAACCCCTCGGGCGGTTGCCACGCGTCGGCGCGGGCGTAGTCGCTCTCGAAGCCCTCGCGGAGCGTCCAGTCCTCGGGCATGAAGTCCCACGCCGTCTTCTCGGACGGGGCCGGCATGCCGGGGGTGTCGGGCGAGGCGAATGTGTACCTGCCGGCGACGCCGGGGGCGATCTCGGGCTTCTTGGCGAAGCTGCCGGGGTTGGTTCCCTGCTCGGCGGTCGAGGGGTTCAGGCCGAGTTCGGGGTAGGTGTATGCGATGCCGTCTGCAGCGTTGGTCATGTTGGGCTCCCAGCCGTCCGCGCGCGGCGACACCGTCGCGATGAGCCGCGGGAACGCCCACCCATCGTAGTGCTGGGGTGGGGGAATGCAACGAGCCCGGCGGGTCGCCCGTTCACAACCGACGGCTCGAGTGCCGAGCTCGGGAGGAGTCCGTTTCGTTCCCCGGAAGACCAGACCGATCACGGGGGAGCAGGACGACCTACACCAGCCGGCTCCCGGGGACTGCCGTGAAGCGGTCGCGGCTCACCAGCCGTAGTAGTAGGCGACCCGCGGGCCCGAGTAGTAGTAGGTCGTGACGGCCGGACGGTAGGTCACGACCGGCCGGTACGCGACGACCGGGGCGCTGTAGTAGGTGACCGCCGGAGGGGCGTAGTACCGCACCGTTCGCGGGTAGAACGCGGGACCGGGTGCGTAGTAGGCCGGGGCGGCGTAGTACGACGGGGCCGCGTAGTAGTAGCTGCGGTGGTAGTGGAACCACGTCGCGTTCGCCGTGGAGGTCCAACCGGCGAACAGCAGGGCGGCGATCAGCAGGGCGCGTTTCATCTCTCGTTCCCCCTCGTGTGTGTCTCTCGAACCACTCTGGCATACCGCGAGTTCGTCCCCGAGGCAACCACCCGCTCGCGGAACCGGTCAGTTCCCGGTGGAGAGCACCAGCGTGGGAACCCAGACGACCAACACGAAGACGGCCCCCACCGCGTACAGGCCGAGTGTCACGACGGCCGTCCGCTTCGTCGGCGACGACGGGCTGCGGTTCGCG
>JANQQW010000251.1 GCA_028284885.1 Planctomycetaceae bacterium | reverse complement strand
CTGTTCGGCACCAGCCCGCACACGCCGCTCGGGACGATCAAGCTCGAGGGCCAGCCCGTCCGCTTCCGCCACCCGGCCGACGCCACCCGCGCCGGCATGGCACTCGTCACCGAGGACCGCAAACGGCTCGGCCTCTTCGACCAGATGACCGTCCGGGAGAACGTCTCCATCTGCACGCTCGGCGAGGCGGTCACCGGCGGGCTGCTGTCGGTCGGCCGGGAACGCAAGCTCGTCGAGGAGTCGATCGACCTGCTCGGCGTGAAGACCGACGGACCCGAGGCGGGCATCCTCAGCCTCTCCGGCGGCAACCAGCAGAAGTGCATCATCGCCCGCTGGCTACGCACGCAGCCGAAGGTGCTGCTGCTCGACGACCCGACCCGAGGGATCGACGTCGGCGCGAAGGCCGAGATCTACAAGGTGATCGACTCCCTCTGCCGCGACGGACTCGGAATCGTCGTCACGTCGAGCGAACTGCCCGAGCTGATCACGCTCTGCGACCGCATCCTCGTCCTGTGCGAGGGCCGACTGACGGGCGAACTCGGCCGCGGCGAGTTCAGCGAGCACGCGATCATGGAGGCCGCAACGAATCAGGGGCCCCAGGCGGCCGCGACGGCCCCCTGAGACCCCTGTTCCTCGGAGCCGGCCGGGGTCGTCCTCCCGGCCGGCTCCCCGACGGCGGCCAGCGGAACACGAGGGGAGTCGTGTCGTGGCCGCCAGGTGGGACGCCTGCGTCAGCCGGCTCTGGCCAACGTTCGCCGACGGTCGCGTTGGCGCCCCACGTTCCGGTCCATCGTCTGGACGATGCGACGGATCAGTCCGTCGACCAGGTCCCGCGGTCGGTCCGCCCAGACCTCGACGACGAGAGTCGGCATTCGCTTCACGTGCAACACGCACCGGCCACGCTTGTCCGGGCCGCCCTTGGGCCCGTTGACGTCGCTGATCGAGAGATCAACGTGCTTCAGCCGACTTCCGTGTCGCCGCAGCGCGCTCCGCAACCGGGTGTCGATCCAGTCCCGAAACCGGGGGTCGAGATCGAGGCCGTTGCCGTGAATGCGAACCATCATGGTGGTTCCTTTCCGAGTGGAATGATCTGTGACAGTGAAGAATACGCGACGAAACGCTTTGGCATACCTATCATTAAGCACAACAACACTTTGACTTCGTCAACGGAAACCGCACGTGGACTGGCTCAACTACCATCACCTGCAGTACTTCTGGCACGTCGCGCGTGAGGGGAGCATCCAACGCGCGAGCGAACTCCTCCACGTCACGCCGGCAACGGTCAGCATCCAGTTGCGGAAACTGGAGAAGTCGCTGGGGGTCAAGCTCGTCAGGAAGCAGGGACGCGGCCTCGCCCTCACCGAGATGGGCCAGAGCGTTCGGGACTACGCCGACGACATCTTCGCGACCGGCCGCGAGCTGCTGGAGATGGTGCACGGCCGCCCGACCGGCCGGCCGATGCGGCTGCGGGTCGGCATCACCGACGTGATGCCGAAGCTGGTGGCTCACCGACTGCTGGAACCGGCCTACGCCCTCGACGACGGCGTCCGCGTCGAGTGCGAGGAAGGGGACGTGCGACGACTCGCCGCCGACCTCGCGATCCACCAGTTGGACGTCGTCCTCTCGGACACGCCGCTCGACCCGTTGTTCGAGGGACGGGCCTACTCGCACCTCCTCGGCGAGTCCCCCGTCGTCGTGATGGCGGTTCCCGCGCTCGCCGCGGAACTGCGCGACGGCTTCCCGGGCAGCCTCGACGGCGCCCCGTTCCTGCTGCCGACGCAGAACAGCGTGATTCGCCGGATGTTGGACGTCTACTTCGACGAGCAGCACCTGCACCCGCACGTCCGCGGGGAGTTCGCGGACAGCGCCATGCTGAAGGTGACCGGCCACTCGGGACTCGGCGCGTTCGCGGTGCCCGAGGTCATCGCCGAGGACGTCGGCCAGATGTACTCGGTCGAGCCGGTCGGCGTGGTCGAGGGGGTCGTCGAACGGTTCTTCGCGCTCTCGGTGGAACGAAAGATCGCCCACCCGGCCGTCGTCGCCCTCGGCGAGGCGGCACACGACTGGCTGAAGTGACTGCACCGGAACTGTGAATTCTCGCGCAACGTCCTTGCCGGTCGCGCGGCCGTCGGTAGCCTACGCGCTCCGACCATCCCACCCGGACGACGCTGACGGGAGCAGGAGTCATCGACGGTTCCAAAGCGCCGAAGCCGATGGTCACCCCGGACCCGGAACGCGCCCGGCAGCACGTCGAGCAGTTGCTAATCGCTTGGCGGTTCGAGAAGGCGCTGGCGGCCCTCGACCGACTGGCCGACCAACCCGCACTCGCCGAGTGGATTCGTGAGAAGCGCGCGGAGGCGGAAGCGGGACCGGAGACGGCCCGGGCCAATGTCCAGGCCCTGCTGCGGACGGCCGAGGAACTCGTGGAACGGCACGACTACGAGGGAGCCGTCTCCGTGCTCTCGAGCGTCCCCCGCCCGTACCGAACGAGGAAACTCGTCGCCGTGTACCGTTCGGCTCGTGCGAACGCGAAGAAGGTGGAGAAGCTGGAGCGTTCGATCGAACGGAACCTGCTCCGCAAGCGGTACAACCGAGTTCCCGCAGCCGTCGAGGAACTGCTGGCCCTTCAGCCCGGCAACGGGCTCGCCAAGTCGATCAAGGCAGCGATGGACGGAGAGCTGGTCGAGGACGAACGGGAGCTCGACCTCGACGGCACCCGTGTTGATCTCGCCGAGATCCGCTTCCCGGACGAACCGAGGCCGTCGATCGACGCGGTCCTGTACGGCTTCCACTGGGTGGCCCTCGGGGTGGTGTTGGTGGTCGTCCCGGTCGTGTGGGGGCTGCTGCACCTGTTGTTCGCCGCGCCGCGGATCAGCGAGCGGTTCGTCGTCGACGACCGGCTGACGGACGGCAGCTACGAGTTCCGCATCGACGGCGAGGTTCGCGAGCCGGACTCGCTGGGCGGGCTCGGCCCCGGCCTCCACCAACTCGAGATCCACCACGACGGAGAGCTCGCCGCACGCGTTGCGCTCGACGTACGCGAAGGAGAGTCCCCGACGATCTACGTCGGCTTCGTCGGCGGGAACGTCGTCGTCTCGACTCGCAAGCCGGGGGCCACAGGGTCGGCCGAGGGGGACTCGAGCCCGGACCTCGTGGTGGTCCAACACTACGAAGGTTGGGGTGCGCTCGTCGATCCGGCCGACGTCGCCTCGGTCTCGTTCGCTGCCGGTTCGCTGCTGCTGGAAGTCCCGGCAGGCCGCTTCGACCTCACCGCCCGTGCCGGACCGAACTCGGCTCCTCGAATCGTCCGGGAGTTCCGCGGCGACTTCGACGTGACGGTCGAGATCGACGACGCCGGAACGACGAGCACCGGCTCCGCGTCGGGGACTCGGGCCGCGGGACTGGTGGTGTTCGGCGAAGACGATGCGATCGCGAGTCTGCTTCGCTCGAACGACGCGACGAGATCGACGGTCGAGTTCCGCTTCCGTGCGGCGGACCGCGAGTTGGGAGGCGACCGAACCTCGACACCCCTGAGGGTCGGCGAGACCACCAGGCTCCGGCTGCGGCGCCGGGGGGCCAACCTCCGTGCCGACGTCGGGTCCGGCACCGCCCCGAAGACCCTCCACGTCGAGGCGGACGCCCTGTCCGACTCGGTCCGAGTCGGCGTCGTCGCGGTGAACGACTCCGAGCGGCCGCTGACCGTTCGCTTCTCCAATCTCGACTTCGAGAAGGGCGAGTGAGGCGGATGCGCTTGGAACCGCCGAGCGGATCCCCTATGCTCTCCGATTGGCAAGTTCCCGTCCCAGACGGTTCACCACACAGACTCGGCTCCGGAAGCAGCGACGCGATGGCCTCCAAAGCGAAGATCGAGAAGCAGAAGCGCAACAAGCGGCTGATGGAGAAGTACGCCGAGAGGCGGCAGCAGCTGAAGGAGGAGGGTGACTACGCTGCCCTCGCCAAGCTGCCCCGGAACTCCAGCCCCACCCGGCACCGCCGGCTCTGCCAGCTGACCGGTCGGCCCCGCGGCGTGTACCGCAAGTTCCAGATCAGCCGCATCATGCTGCGTGAAATGGCCCACGAAGGGGTCATCCCCGGCATGAAGAAGGCCAGCTGGTAGAGACAGACGCTCGGCGGGTCCGCGAGACTCGCCGCACCGAGACGAAGAGAACCCCGCAGCCGCTCACGCGATTGCGGGGTTCTTTTTTTTCCCGGCTCAGCCCGCGAGCGTCACGCTCCGACGAGCTGGCCCTCCTTCTCGGCCATGCGCTTCTTGATCACCTCTTCCTGGATGTTCTTCGGCACCTGGCTGTACTTGCAGAACTCCATGCTGAACCCGCCCTTGCCCTGCGTCATGGAACGCAGTTCGTTGGCGTAGTCGAACATCGACGCGAGGGGGACCTCGGCGACGATGTAGCAGGTTCCGGCACGGGTCTCCGCGGAGGAGATGATGCCCCGCTTGCTGGAGACGTGGCCGGTCACGCTGCCCTGGTACTCCTCGGGCACCTCCACGTCGAGCGTCATGATCGGCTCCTGCAGGGCGACCTTCATCTTCGGGAGGTACTCCCGCATGCAGGCCTGCCCGGCCGACTTGAACGCCATTTCCGACGAGTCGACGTCGTGGTAGCTGCCGTCCTCGAGGACGACGTGGACCCCCACGACCTCGCACTCGCAGAGCGGTCCCTTCACGAGCGACAGCTTCATGCCGTGCTCGACCGACGGGATGTACTCCTTCGGAATACGGCCCTGTGTCACCTCGTTGTCGAACTGGAAGATCTCCTCGGAGTCCTCCGCCAGCGGCAGGATGCGGCCCTTGATGTGGGCGAACTGTCCCGAACCACCCGTCTGCTTCTTGAGCTTGTGGTCGAACGAGACCTCCTTGGTCGGCCGCTCGCGGTAGGCGACGCGGGGCTCGCCCACGATCACCTCACACTTGTACTCGCGCTTGATCCGCTCGATGTACACGTCGAGGTGGAGCTGCCCCATCCCGGCGATGATCGTCTGGCCGGTCTCCTCGTCGGTGTAGACCTGGAACGTCGGGTCCTCGCGGCGGAACCGCTCGAGGGCCTTGCCGAGCGCATCGGCCCGGCTCCGCTCGGCCGGCTCGACCGACAGGCGGATGACGGGCTCGGCGACGAAGATGTTCTCCAGCGACAGCTTCGCACCGTCTCCGCAGAACGTGTCACCGGACGCACAGTCGACGCCGACGACCGCGATGATGTCGCCTGGGCCCGCGTCGTCGATGTCCTCGCGGTCGTTCGAGTGCATGCGGACGAGGCGACCGAAGCGGACGCTCTTCCCGATGCGGGTGTTGGTGTAGCTCTCGCCCTTGACGATCTTCCCCTGGTAGACGCGGAAGTACGTCAGCTGGCCGAACTGCTCCATGACCGTCTTGAAGGCCATGGCGACGAGCGGCTTGTCCTCTTCCGGGACGAGCGGGACGTGGAAGTCGGACGGCTCGCCCCCCTCGGCCTTGGCCTGGGCGTCGAGGTCGATCGCCTTCACCTCGCGCTCGAGCGGACCGGGGAGGTACCGCACGACGGCGTCGAGCAGTTCCTGCACGCCCTTGTTCTTGAAGGCGGAGCCCATCATCACCGGGACGAGCTCGTGGCCGAGCGTCGCCTCCCGGACGAGCGGGTAGATCTCCGACGCCGGAATCTCGACCTCCTCGAGCAGCTTCTCCATCAGCTCGTCGCTGTACAGGGAGAGCGTCTCGAGCATCTCGTGGCGGGTTGCCTCGGCGTCGTCCTTCAGCTCGGCGGGGATCTCCTCGTAGCGGACCTTGTCCCCCTGCTCGCCGTCGAAGTAGCAGGCGCGCATCTCGATCAGGTCGATCACGCCCTCGAACTCGTGTTCGCGGCCGATCGGGATCTGCAGTTGGAGAGGCTGGACGTGCAGCTTCTCCCTGACCTGCTCGATGACGCTCTCGGGGTTGGCGCCGATGCGGTCCATCTTGTTGATGAAGGCGATCCGCGGGATGTGGTACCGCTTCATCTGCCGGTCGACCGTGAGCGACTGGCTCTGGACGCCGCCGACGGAGCAGAGGACGAGCACGGCCCCGTCGAGCACGCGGAGGCTGCGTTCCACCTCGACGGTGAAATCGACGTGGCCGGGCGTGTCGATGACGTTCACGTGGTAGTCGTTCCACGTGACGTGAGTCGCGGCGGAGGTGATCGTGATCCCCCGCTCCTTCTCGAGCTCCATGTGGTCCATCACGGCGCCGTCGCCGCCGTCCTTGACGTCCCCGATCTTGTGGGTCCGTCCGGCGTAGTACAGGATTCGCTCGGTGAGGGTCGTCTTACCGGAGTCGATGTGGGCCGAGATGCCGATGTTTCGGGCTTTGGCGAGGTCGAGCATAAGACCAGGCAGTTTGCGAGGAGGCCGGTCCACGGACCGGCGGAAGTGGAGAGGTGGCCGGAGTCTGCACCCACCACGGGCGAGTCTCTCGACCAGTTCGTTTTCGTGTGAGACCGACGCGTCGGCGCTTCCGACCAGTCGCTCTCGGGGACTCGACCACCGGACCGGGGCTCTTCGCCAACCCCGCCGGCTACAGCCGTCCGGGGCTCAGCGAGAACCGTGCGATCCCGGTGATCCGGGATTCGGTTCTTCGTTCGTTGCTACCCCACGAGGCTGGGTCTCCTTGAAGGGCCGGCTTGCTGCCGTCGGGGCCGCTGAACTCCGGTTCGACGGAGTTCCCGCAACACGGGGCTGCGGTCGCATCGGGGTGCGTCGAGGAACGTCGAGGTGTTCGTCGTGCGGCGGGGCAAGTCGGCGTGTGACCGGATGTTACTTTCGCGGACCTTTGGTGAAAAGGGGGAATTCACAGCGGCCGGTCCGACCCTCCGAATTCTTCGAATTGCGACAAGTGTCCGATTTCGGCCCCGACCGGTTTCGAGTACCGTGCAGGCCGAAGGAGAATCGCGATGGCCCCTCTCTCGCCCACTCGCCACGAGTCCGTTCGGCTCACTCTCGTCACTCTCTTGGCCCTGCTCCTCGGCCAAGGTCCGTCGTCGCTCGCGGAGGAGGCTCCGCCGGCCGCCGAGAAGACGGACGCGGCCCCCGCAGACGCAGACGAGGCGGGTGAGCAGTCGCTCGAGTTCGTCGTCGGAGAGATCGAGCACCGACGGGAGACGAAGTACCTGCTCCGCGGCTCCCTCCGGAACTCAGGGGACACCGACGTCCGGGGTGCGGTTCACGTCGTTCTGCTGGGGGCGTCGTCGCCCGGCTTCGAACTGCTCCGGCCGGACGGCAACACGAAGGACGACGAACCTTTCGTCGAATTCGTCCGGACGGGTCGAGTGCTCAAGGCCGGGGCAAAGTCGGCCACCCGGGCCATCCAGTTCGAGCTCGAGGCCGAGTTGCCGCAGGAGGAGTTGGAGACCCTCGAGTTCGAGTTCCGCATCGAGGGCCCCGAGGTTCGCGAGTCGAAGCGGCGTTCCACCGGCGGTGGCAGGGATCGAGACGGCCGAGACCGCGACCCGGACGAGGACGAGGACGATCGGGACCGTGACGAGGCTGCCCGGAACCCCGACGGTGACGACGCGGACCGTCCTTCTGAAGAGGGTGACCGGCCCGACGACCCCGACCGGCCTGACCACGACTCCGACAGTCCGGGACCCGACGTCGACGGTGGCGGCCGACCGGACGGCGACGACGCAGACGAGGAGGAACCGCTCGACCCGAGCCTCTTCTTCGGCCACTCGAAAGGCGTGAAGCAGGGGCAGCCGGTCAGCACGGCCTTCGTCAAACTGCACTCGGTCGCCGACAGACTCCCCAAGCAGATAGCCGGCCGCCCGGTCGCTCCGCAGGTGACTTGGCCGTTCGAGAGCTTCGGCCACGCCGGGAAGGGGGGCGGGCCGGTCGCCGGGGGACAGTCGCACCTCGGACGAACCGTTCTCAGCCGCCCGCTCGACGGCACGCCACCCGCCAAGGGAGTCGTCGTCGGCTTCGACTTCCAGGGCCACGTGCAGGTGGGCCGTCGTCCTCAACCGGTCTCCGGCCTGCTCGTCGTCACGGGCGTCGCCGGGCCGTTCGCCCGGCAGAACCAGGCCGGCACGCAGGTTCTCGACGACCAGGGCCGGCCGATCGGAACCGTCGTCGGAGGCAACGGCACCTACACGCTCGTCGGCGGACCGCCGCCCCCGAAGAAGAAGCGGATCCTGTTCGTCGGAAACAGCTACACGTTCGGCAACAACCTGCCGAACCTCGTCGCCGCCGTCGCCAAGGCCGGTGGGCGAGAACTCGAAGTCGCCAGCTCGACCGAGGGGGGAGCGACGTTGCGAAGACACGTCGATCGTGGCGAAGCCGTGAAGACGATGCGAGCGAGCAAGTTCGACTACGTCGTTCTCCAGGACCAGTCGTTGAACCCGCTCTTCAACCGCGCCCACATGTGGGCCGCCGCCACGGAGTTGCACGCCGAGATCGGCAGGACGGGTGCGAAGACGCTGTTCTTCATGACGTGGGCCCGCCAGGGCAAGCCGGAGATGACCAAGGGACTCGCCGAGGCCTACCAGGGAATCGCCGGCAAGCTGGGAGCCGGGGTCGCCCCGGTCGGTCTCGCCTGGCACGCCGTCAACCACAACACCGGACTCGGCTTGTACACGGACGACGGCTCGCACCCGAACCTCAAGGGATCCCTGCTCGCCGCCTTCGTCTTCTACGCGAGAATCACCGGAGACGACCCGCGGAAGGTGCCGGGCAGCTTCGGGATCAACCCGGCCGAGGCCGCGGTCCTCAAGACGGTCGCCGCGCAGACCGTGGGAGCCGGCGGCCAGAACGCCCCGGCCAACTGACGAAACGACGTTGACCGACTCGGGGGTTCTGCCTATCAGTCCCCCGTCCTCCTCCGAGTCGGCCCCATGCTCGTCCAGTCCCCAGACCAAGCCTCGCTGCGGAACGGCCCTCCCGTCGAGGAGGGACGGCTGCTCGACTTCCCGGACGACCCCATCGGCTGCATGCTCAGGATGCGGCACGCCCACGGCGACGTCGGCGTCCTCCGCGAGGGCGACCAGCAGATCGCCTTCGCCTTCGGCCCGGAGAACAACCAGCGGATTCTCACGGACACGGCCCGCTTCCACTCCCGCTTCTTCGCCGTCCGCGGCGGCCGGAAGTCCGCCCAGCGGAGCCTGTCGAGCGGCCTGCTCAGCATGAACGGCGAGAAGCACCGCTCCAACCGCCGCATGATCATGGAGCCGTTCCAGAAGCGGGCCATCGTCGGCTACGACGAGACCACCCGCAGGCTCGTCGACGAGACCACGGCGAACTGGAACGTGGGCGACGTCCTCGACGTCAACCGCGAGATGCTGCACTACATGCTGAAGCTGACGAGCGCGATCCTGTTCGGACTCGACGTACCGGACCTCGCCGTCCGCATCGGCGAGAAGATCGACGCCTGGGTCCACCTCAACCACGTGACCGGCATCGGGGCGTTCGTCTCGTCACCCTCGCTGACCGCGAACTACGAGAAGCTGCTCGCCCAAGCCGAGGACCTCGAGACGGACCTGCTGCAGCTGATCGAACTCCGTCGTCGCGAGCCGAAGCCGTCGCGCGACGTGCTCTCGCTGTTGCTGCGGGCGTACGAACAGGAGTCCGCCATCACCGACGAGCAGCTCAGCGGACAAGTTGCCCTGCTCTTCGGGGCGGCCCACCTGACCACGGCCCACACGCTGTCGTGGACGCTGTTCCTGCTGTCGCAGCACCCCGACGTCGCGGCCCGCTGTCTCGCCGAGGCCCGGTCGTCGCTCGACCAACCGGCCGAGGTGGGCGTCGATCCGCTCACGCGGCTCCCGCTGACCGAACGCGTCGTGAAAGAGAGCATGCGGCTGTTGCCCGCCTCGGCCTACGTGCAGCGGATGTGCGCGGAACCGGTCGAGCTCGGACCGTTGAGGCTCGAACGCGGAACACCCGTCGTCTGGAGCCAGTTCGTCACGCACCACCTGCCGGAACTGTACCCGGACCCCGAGCGGTTCGACCCGGACCGCTGGCTGTCGATCAAGCCGTCGCCGTACGAGTACCTGCCGTTCGGCGCGGGACCGCGGATGTGCATCGGCGGCCCGCTCGCCATGCGGATTCTGCTGACGACCCTGCCGCGGCTGCTCGACCGGTTCTCGTTCGAGATGGTGCCCGGTGCCTCGGTCGAGGCGAAGGTCGTCTCGACGACGTTCGGCCCGGAGTCCGGCCTGCCGATGCGGCTGCGGGCCCCAGGCGAGACCGTCGACGCGGTTCCCGTCTCCGGCAACGTCAACGACTACGTCGCGCTCCCGTCGTCGGCTCGCCCGGTGCGTCGCGCCGCCTGACGACCGCAGTGGGTCCTCAGAGTTCGTCCGGAAGCGGGGCGAACTCGGAGTCGGCCAGTTCGGACCGCGTCCCCTCAGGATCGACGATCAGTCGCTCGACCCGCTGCATCGCCGTGCCCGAGCCTTCCTCGTAGCCGTTGCGGTACCCGGTCAGCCACGTCATGTAGCCGAGCCAGACCAGTCCGATCACCGCGACGGTGATTCCGAGTTCGCGAGTCATCCCAGACCTCCTCATCGAGCGGGAGAGACTTCTTCATTTCTTAACATTTCCAACACACAATAATCGCAGACGCATCAACGTGCGGCAAGGCGAGATTATCCCGGACACGCCACTCTCACGCGTAACCTGCCTGCCGAAAAGCCCTTGCGGCCACGCTTCCAACGTGTCGAGGCAGGTGGACACGATGCCACAAACGCCCCCGGCCCCGAGTCGGCCGTGCGCGATCGGCTCCCGCTGATTGCGTCGCTGCCCCCTCCCGCGGCGGCGGGGCCGAGCACGGATCACGTCGTACGGCCGCTGGCAATCTCTCAACGGGACTGGTACAGGTGCACGTCACCCTCGCCATCGGAGTCTCCCGTGAAGTCGCTCGCCTCGCGTCTCCTGACGACCGCTCTCGCCTTCGTCCCGCTGCTGGGCCCGTCGCGGTCGGAGGCGGAAGACGGCATGCGGAAGCCGCCGAACATCGTGCTGATCCTGGCCGACGACCTCGGCTACGGCGACGTCGGCTGCTTTCGCGAGAAGCCGTGGCCCGAGGGGCGTGAGCTCTCGACGCCGCGGCTCGACCGGATGGCGAAGGAGGGGCTCGTGCTCCCGCAGTTCTACGCGGGCAGCACGGTCTGCGCTCCGTCCCGGTGCGTCCTGCTGACCGGCAAGCACGGCGGACGGGTCGTCGTCCGCGGGAACTCCACCGAACCGGTCGTCGTGGAGCCCGGCACGCCGACGGTCGCCTCGGTGCTGAAGAAGGCCGGCTACCGGACCGCCTGCATCGGGAAGTGGGGCGTCGGCACGCCGGACGACTTCACCAACCCGAACGACGTCGGCTTCGACCACTTCTTCGGCTACGTCAACATGTGGCACGCCCACAACTTCTACCCCGAGTTCCTGGTGCGGAACGGAAAGGTCGTCCGTCTGCAGAACAAGGTGGCCGCCAAGTGGGCCGAGTGGCAGGACCCGACCGTCCCGAAGGCGGGCCGCGGCGTCGCCGAGAAACGGGTCGAGTACGCGCCGGACCTGTTCGTCGCGGAGTCGCTGAAGTTCATCCGCGACAACCGCGACGGCCCGTTCTTCCTGTACTTCGCCATGAACGTCCCGCACGCGAACAACGAGGCGGGGGCAAAGGGGATGGAGGTGCCCGATCTCGGCGAGTACGCGGAGAAGGACTGGCCGGAGCCGGAGAAGGGGTTCGCGGCGATGGTCCGCAACCTCGACCGGGACACCGGCCGCGTCCTCGACCTGCTGAAGGAACTCGAGATCGCCGAGAACACGCTGGTGCTCTTCACCTCGGACAACGGCCCGCACGCCGAAGGGGGCCACGACGCCGAGTTCTTCGACTCGAACTCCAAGTACCGCGGCAAGAAGCGGGACCTCGCCGAGGGAGGCATTCGCGTTCCGACGATCGCCTGGTGGCCCGGCACCGTTCCGGCCGGGAGCGAGAACATTCGCCAGTGGTACTTCGGGGACTTCCTCGCCACGTTCGCCGAACTCGCCGGGGCGGAGACACCCGAGGGGCTCGACAGCGACAGCTTCGTGACGGCACTCGACGGCACGGACGACGAGGGGCAGTGGAAGCGGAAGGGCCGGCTGTACTGGGAGTTCTACGAGGGTCGGTCCGCCCAGGCCGTTCGGTTCGGGAAGTGGAAGGCGATCCGCTCGCCGATGTTCACCGGGCCGATCGAACTCTACGACCTCTCGAACGACCACGACGAGAACTCGAACTACGCGAAGCGGCGGCCGAAACTCGTCGAGCACGCGAAGAACCTGCTCGACAAGTCGCACGAGCCGGACCCGAACTGGCGGGTGCGGGCGAAGTAGTCGGCTCCCCGCCCACCCCGACCCGCTCTTGACCCTTCGCGGCGAGTCGTCGTATCCCGCCGCCGATCCGGGTCTCGCCCGGCCGACGTTCCTCCCCCTCCGGACGGCGGGGTCCGCGGACAGGCTCCGCGTGGCCACGCTCGCGATCCCATGTCCCAACCGCACGCCCCGACGCCGAACGTCCCGCTCCTCGACCTGAAGGCGCAGTACGCCACGCTCAAGGACGAACTCGACGCGACGATGATCCGCATCGCCGAGTCGCAGTGGTTCGTGAACGGCCCCGAGGTCGAGGGGTTGGAGCGGGAACTCGCCGAGTACTGCGGTACCGAGCACGCGGTGGGCGTCTCGTCCGGGTCGGACGGTCTGCTCGTCTCGCTGACGGCCCTCGGAGTCGGCGCCGGCGACGAGGTGATCACCACGCCCTACACCTTCTTCGCGACCGTCGGAGCGATCCATCGGCTGGGAGCGACCCCGGTCTTCGCGGACGTCGATCCGGTCACCTACAACGTCGATCCGAACCAGATCGCGGACAAGATCACGCCACGGACGAAGGCGATCGTTCCGGTCCACCTGTACGGCCAGTGTGCCGAGATGACGGACGTCCTCGAGATCGCCGAGAAGCACGGGCTCGCGGTCGTCGAGGACGCCGCCCAGGCGATCGGGGCCGAATTCGAGGGACGCCGGGCCGGGTCGATGGGGACCTGCGGCTGCTTCTCGTTCTTCCCCTCCAAGAACCTCGGAGCGTTCGGCGACGGCGGGGCCGTCACCACGAACGACGCCGACCTCGCAGACCACCTCCGCTCGCTCCGCAACCACGGCATGCAGCCGAAGTACTACCACAGCCGGGTCGGCGGGAACTTCCGGCTCGACGCCCTGCAGGCCGCCGTCCTGCGGGTGAAGCTGCCACACCTCGACGCGTGGACGGCCGCCCGGCAGGCGAACGCAGCCTTCTACGACGCCGCGTTCGCCGAGTGCGGGCTCGACTCGATCGTCACGCCGACCGTCGTCCGCAACCGCCACGTGTTCAACCAGTACGTCATCCGCTGCGAACGCCGCGACGACGTCCGCCGCTACCTCAACGAGAACGGCGTGGGCTGCGAGATCTACTACCCGCTCTCGCTGCACGAGCAGGAGTGCTTCGCCGACCTCGGCTACCAGCGGGGCGACTTCCCGCACAGCGAGCGGGCCGCCGAGGAGACGCTCGCCCTGCCGATCTACCCGGAACTGACCGACCTCCAGAAGGGGCACGTCGTCGACACGATCGCCCGCTTCTACGGCGTCGGCCGGCAGGGCGTACGACGGGCCGCCTGAGCCCTCCAAATGCGGAGCCAACCGATGGACCGGCCGGACGTCGACGTGGGGGTCATCTACACCCACGAAGACCACTTTATGCCCAGGCTCCTCGGCACGCTCGCCGAGTCGGCCGAGCGACACCGTGCCCGGCTGCTGCTCGTCGACAACGTCTCCGAGAACGGCACCGAACGCTGGGAGTCGGTCGTCCCGGAGACGAAGGTGATCCGGAACGACCACCGCCTCGGCTACGGCCCGAACCTCAACCGCATCCTCGAGGCCTCGACCGGC
Source organism: Planctomycetaceae bacterium (assembly GCA_028284885.1). Classification (GTDB taxonomy): domain Bacteria; phylum Planctomycetota; class Planctomycetia; order Planctomycetales; family Planctomycetaceae; genus JANQQW01. The sequence continues at coordinate 6,231 of JANQQW010000251.1, read as the reverse complement.
CGGTACGTGCTGCTCCTCAACACGGACATGTACTTCCCGGAGGAGGAGCGGATCCTCGACCGCATGGTCGATTTCATGGACGCCCGCCCGGACTGCGGCGTCTCCGGCTGCCGGCTGTACCACGAGGACGGCACCTACGGGCATCCGGCCCGGCGGTTCCTCACGCTGCGGATGATCGCGGCCCGCCGGCTGGGCGCCCTCGCGAACGCCCTCGCCCCCGAGGAGTCGCGGCTGCTGTACGAGGACCGCGAACCGACGGACGTCTTCGACTGCGACTGGCTGTCCGGCTGCTTCCTGATGGTCCGTCGCGAGGCGTACGAGCAGATCGGCGGGCTCGACGAGGGGTTCGCCAAGTACTTCGAGGACGTGGACTACTGCGCCCGAATGGCCGCCGCGGGCTGGCGGGTGACGTTCAACGGCGGGACGTACGGCTACCACTTGGAGCAGCGGGCCAGCAAGCGGCTGCTCTCGAAGGACGCCTGGATCCACCTGAAGTCGTACGTCTACTGGCTGCGGAAGTGGGGCTTCGACCCGGCCGCGACGATCCGCGCTCGCCAAGGCCCCCCGTCGACCGCCCGGGCGGCCTGATTGAGGTTTGCCCGTTTGGAGGCATTGGCTAAAACCCGCGACCGCGGCCTCCTCCGGAAGCCGGTCTCGACGCGGAGTTTCCAGATGACTCGCCGCTTGGCGATCCTCGTTCCCTGCTACCTGCTGTTGTTCGCCCTCGCGTTCGCCGGGGCGTTCGCGCTCCGGTTCGAGTTCGCCGTCCCGGAGACCTACCGCGGCGTGCTGCTGCGGACGCTGCCCCTCGTGCTCGCCTTCAAGCTCGTCGTGTTCCTGCTCTCGGGCGACTGGCGCCGCAGCTTCCGGTACGTGACGCTGTCCGACGTCGTCTCGTTCTCCACGGCTTCCGTGATCGCCTCGGGCGTCCTGGTCGTCGCCAACGCGGCGTTCGTCTCGCCCCCCATCATCCCGCGGTCGGTCCTGCTGCTCGACGGGGTGCTCCTCGTCCTCGGCATGGGCGTGGCCCGCGGCGGGCTCCGGTACTACCACGAGACGTTGCGACCGTTGCTGGGAGGCGGAACCGGGAAGCGGGCGATCATCGTCGGCAGCGGCCGGAACGCCATCGGCATCCTCCGCACGCTGCGAGCGACGGAGCCGAGCCTCCGCATCGTCGGCCTCGTCTCGGACGGGTCCCGCAGCGAGCTGTCCCTCGTCTCCGGCGTGTCGGTCCTCACCGTCGAGGAGGACGAGGACTGGTCCACCCTGGTCCAGAGCCTCGGCGTGGAACTCGTGCTCGTGCCCAGCAGCACCCCCGGTCGGACGGTCCGCGCGATCTACGAGACCTGCCGCGACCTCGAAGTGGGCGTGCACGTCATCCCCGAGGTCCGTTCGATCGTCGACGGCCGGTACCGGCTCGGCCACCGCGAGGTCACGATCAACGACCTCCTCCGCCGAGAACCGGCCGACCTCGACCACGACTCGATGCGGGCGTGCGTCACCGGCCGCCGCGTGCTGGTCACCGGGGCCGCCGGCAGCATCGGGTCCGAGCTCTGCCGGCAGCTGCTCGACCTGCAGCCGGAACGGCTCGTGCTGCTCGACCAGTCCGAGTTCGGCATGTTCGAGATCGAGGCCGAGCTGCGGCACCACGCCCTCGCGTCGGTCGTCCGCACCGAGTACGTCGTCGCCGACATCCGCGACCGGCACGCCCTCGACGGCGCGTTCGCCGAGCACGAGCCACACCTCGTCTTCCACGCGGCCGCGTACAAGCACGTGCCGATGATGGAGCGGAACCCCCGTGCCGCCATCCGCAACAACGTGCTCGGAACTCGGAACGTCGTCGAGCTCGCGGCCGCCCACGCCGTCGAACGATTCGTCCTGATCTCGACCGACAAGGCGGTCCGCCCCAGCAGCGTGATGGGGGCGACGAAGCTGCTCGCCGAGAAGATCGTGCAGTCGGCCGCCGTCGAGTCCGAGACGCGGTTCATGACCGTCCGCTTCGGCAACGTTCTCAACTCGTCCGGCAGCGTCGTCCCGATCTTCCGTCGCCAACTCGAGGCGGGCGGCCCGCTGACGGTGACGCACCCGGACATGGAGCGGTACTTCCTGACCATTCCCGAGGCCGTGCAGCTCGTCCTGCAGGCCGGGGCCGTCGGCTCGTCCGGCGACGTGCTCGTGCTGGAGATGGGCCCGCCTGTCCGCATCGTCGACCTCGCCCGCGACATGATCCGCCTCTCCGGCCACGACGACCCGGAGGACGTGGGCATCGTCTTCACCGGCATCCGCCCGGGCGAGAAGCTCTGCGAGGAACTCTTCTACAACGTCGAGGAGGGGACGCTGAAGGTCCACGACAAGATCTTCAAGGTGCAGGCCGTCACGCCGCACCCGTCCGAGGTCGCAGCCTCGCTCGCCCGGCTCGAGTCGGCCGCGCGGAACGACTCGAACGACCCGGCGGCCTCCCTGTGGAACGAGGTGGCCGTACTCGTCGCGGAGAGCGAGCTCGCCGAACGACGACACGCCGCGTAGCCGACTCGTCCGACCGACTGCCTCGAGAGACCGATGTCCGACACCGCGAACCCCGACACGACGTCGCTCGCGGGCCGCCGTGTCCTCGTCACCGGGGCGAACGGCTTCGTCGGTCGCTCGGTCTGCCGGTGGTTCCTCGACCGGGGCGCCGACGTCGTCGGCTGCGTCCGTCGCCCGGACGCCCGCCTGCTGCTCCCCACCGGCACGGGGTGCGAGGTCGTCGCCGACCCTCTCGAACGCAGGGCCTGGCAGCAAGTCGTGGACGACCGGACGACCGTCGTCCACCTGATCGCCCGGACGCACGTCGCGAACGAGGGACCGGACGCCCTCCCCGAGTACCAGCGGACGAACGTCGAGGTCACGCGGGCACTCCTCGTTGCGGCCGTCGACGCCGGCGTGCCCCGGTTCGTCTTCGCGAGTTCGGTCAAGGCGGTCGGCGAGGGCGAGGGGTCGCCCTACTCCCCGACCTCGCCGTGCCGGCCGTGCGACGCGTACGGGCGAACGAAGCTCGAGGCCGAACGACTCGTGCAGTCCGAGTGCGACGGCACGGCGACCACCCAGACGATCGTCCGACCTCCACTCGTCTACGGAGCCGGCGTGCGAGGGAACTTCGAGCGGCTCGTCCGCGCCGTCGACCGCGGGCTGCCGCTGCCGCTCGGGCTCGCCCACGCTCGTCGCAGCCTCGTCCACGTCCGGAATCTCGCCGACGCGATCGGGACGATTGCCTTCCACCCGGCCGCCGCCGGTCGCGTGCTGCACGTCGCCGACGAAGGTGCGGCTCCGACGGTCCGCGAACTCGTCGAGACCGTCGCCCGACATCTCGGCCGCCCCGCACGACTCGTCCCGGTCCCGACGTCGCTCCTGCGTGCGGTCGGTCAACTCCTGGGCCGCAGTGGCGCCGTCGAGCGGCTGACCGGATCGCTCGTCCTCGGGACGCGCGAACTCCGCGAACTGCTCGCGTGGCGGGCCCCGGTCTCGTTCGACGAGGGGGTCCGTGACACGGTCGAGGGACATCGCCGAACGACGGAACGACGAGGAGCAGCCGCATGATCGACTCGAAGGCGACGAAACGACTCTTCGACCTCCTCGCGGCGGTCGCCCTGCTCTCCGTACTCGCCGTCCCGATGCTGGTCGTCGCGCTCGTCGTCAAGCTGACGTCGCGTGGTCCGGTCCTGTACTGGTCGCAGCGGGTGGGTCGGGACAACGTGCTGTTCCCGATGCCGAAGTTCCGCTCGATGCGGACCGACGCCCCGGAGGTGGCCACGCACCTGCTGTCGGACTCGCGGGCCTGGATCACACCGTTCGGCCGCTTCCTGCGGAACACCAGCCTGGACGAGTTGCCGCAACTCTGGAGCGTGCTCGTCGGCCACATGAGCCTCGTCGGCCCGCGACCGGCTCTCCACAATCAGGAGGACCTCGTCGCGCTCCGAACCGAGGCGGGCGTGCACACGCTCGCCCCCGGCATCACCGGCTGGGCCCAGCTCAACGGTCGCGACGAGATCCCGATCCCGCAGAAGGTCTCGCTCGACGCCGAGTACCTGGTACGACGCTCGTTCGGCTTCGACTTCTACATCCTGCTGCTGACTGCCGTGAAGGTGCTCCGTCGTGACGGCGTCCGGCAGGCCGACACCGTCGACGCGTCGAGTCCGCCCGCCGAGACCCGCCGCGCGGCATGACGCCCGGGTCGACGCGTCCGCCTCGAGCGAGGAGACTGGAGACTTGGTTCTCCAACCCTGTTCGACGAGGACGACGAGATGTCCGGGACCGAACTCCGACGGCGCGACTGGCTCGTCGGCACGGGAGCGCTCGCCCTGCAGAGCCTCGGCACCCACGTCCGGGCGGCCGGTGAGCCGGCAACGCTTCGCGTCCTGTCGTTCAACATCCTCGCCGGGGGTGCGCGGCTTGGGCCGCTGTCGAAGACGGTCGAGGTGATCGAGGCGAGCCGTGCGGACGTCGTCGCGCTGCAGGAGGTCGGCGACAGTGGCCCTCGGCTCGCCGCCGCGACGAAGATGCACTCCGCCGTGGTCTCGCGAGGCCTCGTCCTCAGCCGCTTCCCGATCGGCCGGCACTCGCCTGCGAGGAAGGGCGTCCGCATCGACGTCCCGGGGCTCGGCCCGACGTGGGTCTTCAACGAGCACCTGCCAGCCGCCCCGTACCAACCGTACCAGCTGGTCGGCATACCGTACGGCAAGGAGAACCCGTTCGTCGAGACGCCCGGCGAGGCGATCGCCGAGGCCCTCCGCGCACGCGGACAGCGCGCGGCCGCCTTGCTGATGGACATGGCCGAGCCGCTCCGCAAGGATCTGCCGCTGGTCGTGTTGGGCGACTTCAACGAGCCGAGCCACCTCGACTGGACGGACCGCGCCCGCCGTGCGGGCCTCTGCACACACACCGTCCGGTGGCCGACGTCCCGTGCGATCGTGGACGCCGGCCTCACCGACGCGTTCCGCGCAATTCACCCGGACGAGACGAAGACGCCCGGCCACACCTGGACGCCCCGGCCCGCGGAACGGGACGTTCACGACCGCATCGACTTCGTCTACGGTCGCCACCTGAAGCCGACCGCCGCGTCGGTCGTCGGCGAGTCCCGCGAGCACGCGGACGTCGTGGTCACGCCGTATCCGTCCGACCACCGTGCCGTCGTCGCCGACCTCGCCGCGGTCGAACGTTGAGCGAACACGCCTTCGGAAATCGCCGCGAACCCGCCGTTGCCCTTTTCCGTCCGACGGAGTGCGAGTTAGAATTCCCGCACCCGGAGAGATGACCGAGTGGCCGAAGGTGCGGCACTGGAAATGCCGTGTGCGTCTCACGACGTACCGGGGGTTCGAATCCCCCTCTCTCCGCCTCGCCGCATTCCGCCCTCGCAGGTCGTTGTCGATGAACGACTTGCGAGGGCGTGTCGCGTTCGGGGGAGGCGAACCGTATCAGTCGATTCTTCGTCGACTGAGTCGTTGTCACCGAGCGCCGTCTCTTGGTTCTCCGGCCGCGGCACCGGGCCGCATCAGCCAAGTGCACGCTGAGCTTGCTTGAAAAGTCGAGTTGTTTCGCCTCCCGCTCGACGTGCGCCACGAAGGAATTCTCGACCGTGTGTCGGTGTCGTGCCGATTCGTGTCGGCCACTCCGAGCGCCTGTGACAAACCGTTCGCGATGCCGCATGCCTTTCGGCGTCTTCCACGCCCGGCCTTGTATGTGCATGCACTTTGTGGAGAATCGAGTACACTCGTCGCCTTGGGGAGGGGATTCGTGGCCGTTGCCGTCCATGCCGAGACGCGTCAGCCGAAACGAAACCGGCTCTCCGACGACGTCTACGACCGTCTGCTCGCCGAGATTCTCTCCGGCGAACGACCCGCTGGGAGCGCCGTGAGCGAGTTGCGGATCGCCGAGGAGTTCGACGTCAGCCGGACTCCGGTGCACGACGCGATCCGCCAGTTGATCGGCGACGGGCTCGTCGAGCAGCGGGTCAACCACCGGGCGATCGTCGCCAAGTTCGACGCGGGTGACGTCGCCGAGGTCTTCGAGATGCGGAAGCTGCTCGAGGGCGAGGCGGCCACCCGGGCGGCGTCGCGGATCGCCCGCGTCGAACTCGATCGGCTCCGGGAATCCTGCGACCGCTGGCAGCGACGGCGAAACCGGCGCACGGCGATCGCCGAGTGGGACGGGATCGACGACGAGTTCCACACGACGATTGCCGAGGCCTGCGGGAGC
>JANQQW010000230.1 GCA_028284885.1 Planctomycetaceae bacterium | reverse complement strand
ACTGGCGGGCGGCGATCCCGTTCGCACGCTCGAAGGCCGACCGGGTCGTCCTGTGGGGAACCTCGTTCTCCGGCGGGCACGTGATCCCGATCGCCGCCGAGGACCACGACGTCGGTGCCGTGGTCGCGCAGGCGGCGGTCGAGATCACGTGCCCGCCGGAGAACGAGGTTCCCCACAGGACGACCCGGTCGGCCTTCGCGCGTGCGAACGAGATCGCCGCCCGCCAGTCGTCGAGTTGCCGGAACGGATCGACGAGCCCCCGCGGTCGGCCCTCGCTGTCACCTAGGTGACGGTGGTCGAACAGCAGGACGCCGTAGCCGGACTTCGCGAACCTCTGTGCCACGGCAGGCAACGCGAACGTGCGGTGCGCCCCGAAGCCGTGGGCCATGACCACGACGGCCTGCGGCGCGACGACGGTCTCGTAGAACCACGCCGCACACCGAGAGCCTCGGCTCTCGAAGCCGCAGTCGTGCCTCGTGTACGCGGTCGGCATGGTCCGTCGTCCGGCCGTGGGCCCGCCGGGCGCATTCCGGCACCCGGCCCGAGTCGGCGGGATGCTAGCGAGGCCCGGACTTCGGGGCCAGACGAGTTCGGACCGGGCCTTCAGTCGCCGAAGGCCGCGTCGAACTTCAGGTTCGACGGGGCGAAGTCGACGTTCTTGCAGAACGTCGCCGCCTCGGCCGCTCCCTGCTCGCGGTTCATGTTGCTGTCCTCCCACTCGACGGACAGCGGCATGTCGTGCGGGTAGCCGGCCGCGTTCAGGGCCCGGATGATCTCCTCGAACCGCACGGCCCCGCGGCCGACGCTGCGGAAGTCCCAGCCGCGCCGCGGGTCGCCCCACGCCAGGTGGCTCGTCAGGATGCCGGTCTTGCCGTTCAGCGTTGTCGAGGCGTCCTTCATGTGAACGTGGTAGATGCGCTCCGGGAACGCGCGGATGAACTCGACCGGATCGACCCCCTGCCAGATGAGGTGGCTGGGGTCGAAGTTGAATCCGAACTCCTCGCGATGCCCGAGCGCCTCGAGGGCACGCTCGGCGGAGTAGACGTCGAACGCGATCTCCGTCGGGTGGACCTCGAGGGCGAACTTCACGCCGCACTCCTGGAACACGTCGAGGATCGGGTTCCAGCGGTCCGCCAGCAGCTGGAATCCGGCGGCGATCATCTCGGGCGGCGTGGGGGGGAAGTCGTACAGCAGGTGCCAGATGCTGCTGCCCGTGAAGCCGTTGACGACGCCCACGCCGAGCCGCTGGGCGGCCCGGGCCGTGTTCTTCATCTCCTCGACCGCCCGCTCGTTGACTCCGGCCGGATCGCCGTCGCCCCAGACGTAGGGAGGCAGGATGGCCTGGTGCCGGGCGTCGATGTTGTCGAGGACGGCCTGGCCGACGAGGTGGTTCGAGATCGCGAACAGCTGCAGGTCGTGCTTCTCCAGCAGGTCCTTCTTCCGCTGACAGTAGGTGTCGTCGGACAGGGCCTTGTCGACCTCGAAGTGGTCGCCCCAGCACGCGAGTTCCACGCCGTCGTAGCCGAACTCGCGGACCTTCTTGCAGAGCTCCTCGAGCGGCAGGTCGGCCCACTGGCCGGTGAAGAGGGTCACGGGGCGCGGCATGGTCGGTCCTCGGGGAGTTGGGCGCGGCGACGGTCGTGCCGCACGGAGAAGTCGTCAGTCGGACCCGCCAAGCTACGGCGAGAAGGGCGGGCTGTCAACGAGGACGAAGTGACGTCCGTGCAGCGGATCTAGCGGCACTCGGCGTCGATCCAGCCGAGGTACGCGGCCGACCCCCGGACGACCGGAACGGCGACGATCTCCGGCGTGTCGTAGGAGTGCAGTTCCAGCACGACGCGCTCGACTTCGTCGTACGACTCCGTCTTCGTCTTGATCAGTGCCAGCCGTTCGGCGTCGGACCGGACCTCGCCTTCCCAGCGGTAGTAGCTGTCGATCGAGGTGATCTGGACACAGGCGGCGAGCCTGCGTTCGAGCAGCGTCTCGGCCACCCGGCGAGCGACCGAGTCGTCGTCGAAGGTCGTCATCACGATGCAGTAGCCGTCGCTCATCGAAGTCCCTCGACCGTCTCGCGGACCCGGTTCAGCACCCACTCGGCCATCGGCGGAGCGACGGCGTTCCCGTAGAGGGCGTACTGGTCGTACACGCCGACGGCCGAGGC
>JANQQW010000220.1 GCA_028284885.1 Planctomycetaceae bacterium | reverse complement strand
TGCGTTTCCTCGTGACATCTTCGCCAAGTCGAAGTGACAATCCGCCGCGGAGTCGCAATCATCGTGAACCTGACGGTCGCGACGGTGTCCTCGACCCGTGGCCGCCCCGCTCGGCTCACCGTCCGCCCTTGCCGCTGGTCGATCGATGTCTGCCGACTCCCCCGAACGCGACGAACCGGCCGAGACCGCGGACGAACCCGAGATGCCCGGCGGGCGGCGGGACGAGCCGGGCAGCCTGCGTGAGCTGTGGCGGATCGCCCTGCCGCTCGTGCTGAGCGCCGGGTCGCTCTCCGTGATGAACTTCTGCGACCGGCTGTTCCTCACCGGGTACTCCGAGGACGCGCTCGCCGCATCGCTGCCAGCGCACCTCTTGCACTGGATCCTGCTGGCGCTCCCGCTCGGCACGGCCTTCTACGCGAACACGTTCGTCGCCCAGTACGACGGAGCCGGACGCATCGACCGGGTGGGCAAGGCACTCTGGCAGGCGATCTACCTCGCGACGGCGGCGGGGGTGCTGTTCACCATGCTGGTCCCGTTCTCTCCGTGGATCTTCGAGAAGATCGACCACCCGCCCGGCGTTCAGGAGCAGGAGGTCGCCTACTTCGGGGCCCTCTGTGCGGGCAGCGTCCCCATTCTGCTCGCCCCGGTCTTCGCCTGCTTCTACATCGGTCGCGGCAAGTCGAACGTCGTGCTGTTCGCCAACCTGGCGTCGGTCGCGCTGAACCTCGTGCTCGACCCGCTGCTGATCTACGGCTTCCTCGGCTTCCCGGAGTGGGGCGCCTTCGGGGCGGCCGTCGGCACGGTTTGCGGGCGGACGCTCGCCTGCGTGGTCTACGTCTGGCTGCTGACGACCAGCGACGACGCCAAGCCGTACGCCATCTGGAGCCACCAGGGGTTCGACGCCCCGCTCTTCCGACGGATGGTCTGGTACGGCCTGCCGAACGGCTTCTTCTGGTTCGTCGACGTGACCGCCTTCTCCGTGATGATCCTCTTGGTGGGCCAGCTCGGGAACACGGAACTGGCTGCGACGACGCTCGCCTTCAACCTGAACGCGCTCGCCTTCATTCCGATGATCGGCATCGGGCACTCGGTCTCCACACTCGTCGGGCGTCGCATCGGCGAGGGGAAGCCGGAGCTCGCCGTGCGCACGACGTGGTCCGGCGTGAAGCTGGCCGGCGGCTACATGGCGGCCTGGGCGGTGCTGTACCTGCTCGCCCCGTACGCGGTGGTCGCACCGTACGCGTGGATCAACAACATCGAGGACTTCGACGAGATCCAGAACCTCGTCGTCGTGCTGCTGCGGTTCGTGGCGGTCTACTCGTTGTTCGACGCGATGGCCGTCGTCTTCAGCAACGCCGTCCGCGGCGCGGGCGACACGCGGTTCTCGATGATCTTCACGTTCCTGACGAGTTGGCTGGTGCTGGCCGTGCCGGTCATCGTGTTGCGGACCGTGTTCGACGCCGGACTGCTGGCGATGTGGACGGCCTGCACGCTGTACGTCGTCATCGTCGGGACCGGCTTCCTGATCCGCTTCGAGCAGGGACACTGGAAGTCGATGAAGGTCATCGAGGACGAACTGCCCGACGACCTCGCCGAGGAGACGCCGGCCGACGAGGAGACCGAGCCGGTCGAACGGCCGGCCGCCGTCGCCGCCGAACCGGTCCCGATGGCCGAGGAACGCTGATCTCGACGTCCCCTGCGGCGGCTACCTCGTCTCGACGAGTCGCCGCAGGCCGTCGAGGTTGGACCGCAGGCTCTGCTCCGCGTCGAGCTCGCTGCGGTGATCGAGAATGCCGACCGGTCCGTCGTAGTCGCTGCGGAGGATCACGTCGATCATCGCCCGCTCGTGCATGCCCTCGCCGAGCGTGACGATCTTGTTCCGGCCCCCCTTCACGGTCCGCGGGTCGGCCATGCCGTTCAGGTTCACGCAGAGCAGGAACGGCTCCATCGCGGCGAACGCCTCTGCGAACCGCTCGACGTGTCCGTGGCCGTGGTGGAAGTTGTAGACGATGCCGACGTGGTCCGTGTCGTGCTGCTCGCGGAGCACGCGGCAGACGGCGACGAGGTTCTGCGGCTCGCCGCCCCAGCCGCCGTGGTTGTACAGGCCGAACCGGCAGCCCAGCTCGCCCGCCTTCTTCACCAGCGGCAGCAGCTCCTTCGCCGCCTTCGCGGCTCGCTCGGCGTCGCTCTCACCGGCCGGGCTCGGGCAGGTCCGCCAGATCTGCGGCTTGACGCCGTGCTTCCGGATCAAGGGCTCCATCGCGGGATGCCAGCTCCAGAACGCGAAGAACTCGATGCCGCGTTTCCGGTACTCGACGATCTCCGCCTCGAAGGTCGGCACGTGCTCCGTCCGCCAGTCGTACGCGACCTTCTTCAACCCCAGCCGTTCGACCATCGCCGCCCGCTCGGCCGGCCGGCGCTTCTTCGCGTCGAACGGCACGATGCACCACGCGACGAGGTTGTCGGCCGCGAACAGTTCCTCGGCCCGTTTCGCCGACGGCTCGTCCCCCGCTGCGGGAGCCGCGAACGCGAGCAACGTCAGGCCGACGAACGAGCCGGGGATTGGCATCACGAGGCCCCCCCGCGCGACTCGACCTCGGCGTCCTTGTTGTCGTAGCCGAGAATCTCGTCCGCCTCGAGTCCCGCCTCCTCGAGCCCCTTGACCAACTTGTTGTGCGCGTCGATCGACACGCCGCGGCGGACGGTGACGTACACGCGATAGCCGTCGAGCACCTCGGCGGACGGGGCCCGCTTCACGATGTCGGCGAGCTCGGCCTTCGCGTACGTCCGCTCGCCGTCCTTCACGGAGACGATCGAGTACCCGTCAGGCTCGACGACGACTCGCAACGGCCCGCTCGGGGTCTCGGTCGTCTCCTCCTCGGTGGTCTCGGAAGTGGTCTCGTCCTCGTTCGCAGGTTGGTTCTGCGAGAAGTTGTTGCTGGTCCCGTCGCCGATCCCCTCGCCCGTGCCGAAGCCGTTGATCAGCCCGTTGATCAGGGCGGCGAGCCCCAGCACGGCGAGGCCGCCGACGGCGAGTTTCGTGCGACCGACGACTTTTCCACCCGACATGTCTCGTTCCTCGATCTGGCTCGGCCCGGTCAGTTCGGCAGGCCGAGAACCCTCGGGTCGTAACCGATCTCCGCCCAGAAGAACCGCGAGTCGCCGTCGGCCTGCATGCGGTTGACGAGCCGCGGCAGGCCGGACCGCACGTCGTTCAACGTGACGAGCTCCGCCCGCTTGCTGTCGTAGGTCAGCAGGATGACGACGTGGCTCTTCGGCTGGGGGAGCCCCTTGTAGACGGCGAACACGCGGTCCGAGAAGTCCTCGGCCGACTTCACCGCGAACGACTCCTCCCGGCCGCCGGCCGTCAGCTGCACGCGACCCTTCTCCTCCACGGTCCCAACGCGAATCCGCCAGACGTCGGCCCGCTTCCGCAGCTCCTCGTACGTCACGAGGTGCTCGACCGCCTCGGCTCCCTTGGCCTTCACCAGTTCGCCCAGCCGTTCGCGGAGCTTCTCGAGCTGCTCCTCCGTCAGCCCGGCGAGTTTGGGGTCGTCGGCGTCCAGCAGCTTCTCGATCGCGTCCTCGTTCAGTCGGAAGACCTCGGCGAACTGCTCGGACAGGCGGTCGAGCCGCTGCTCGGCCGCGTCGCGTTCGCGGGTGAGTTCGGCGTTCGACTTCTCCAGGCGGGCGACTTGTTCCTGCATCTCCTCGACGGTCGGCAGCCCCTCGGCCCGCTCGACCGCCGCCCGCAGTTCCTCCGCCTGGGTCCGCGTCGTCGCGCGAACCTCCATGTACTGCGCGAAGATGACGATCAGCAGCAGGTCCAGCAGCGGCGTGAGCTGGAAGGTCAGGCGGCGGCGGTTGATCACGACCCGTTCCCCCCGGCGAACGACAGCTCCCGCTTCGCCCGTGCGACGGTCTCCCGCACGTGGGTCCGGTTCTCGGACAGGCGGCCGAACCGTGGTTCGAGCAGGCTGTTGAGGAACATCAGCACGACGGCGGCCGTCAGTCCGGCGAAGGTCGACCAGATGGCGTCGCCGAAGCGGCCGACGATCACGCCGACGGCCGAGGTCGTCTCGGCGACCGCGGCCGGGTCGGACTGCAGGGCCGCCCCGATGGCGAGGATCGTCCCCAGCACACCCGCCAGCGGGTACGCCTCGATCATCGTGCGGGCCATGTTGTAGGTGGTGTCGAAGCCGAGCGAGTTGACGTAGCTGCGGCGCTCGTCGAGGTACTTCATCCGCTCCAGCAACGCCTGCCGTTCGACGGTCCGGCTCTCGTCGTCCAGAACCTCGTTCACGTCGGAGACGAAGGCCTCGATCTGGTCGGAGAGGTGGGCCGTCGCGTCGAGCACGCTGCGGTGTTTCAGGTCCCGCGTGAAGTGGTCGAGCGAGGAGGCGATCGTCCGGAGGTCCCGCCGGGCCCACATCGCGAGCATCAGGAAGACGACGAGGTGCACGCCGCACGCCGTGGCGATGGCGAACGTCGAGAGTTCCGAGAGTTGGTCGATCAACTCGGGCACGCCGTCGGTCTCGGGGGGGAAGGCGACTCGCTGGGAGAATAGCAGGATTCGCCGACCACGGGGAACGCCGACCAGGACGACTGCCGCTCCGGCCGGGTCACGGAACCCAGTCACACTCGCATCGAGGTCGACTTCGGGCGAGTCGAGTCCCGCGAGCGACCACGGAGGCCGCGCGTCACGACGACTCGAACGACACCGTCACCCGATCGACGAGCGGCTTCGACTTGTTCTCCGTCGTGTCGGTCAGCCGGAGTTCGAAGCCGATGCCGAGGGCGGCGGGGAGTTTGGACAGGTCGATCGTCGCCGGGGTCTTCGTCACGTGCTTCGACAGAGTCGGGTGATAGTCGTAGGTCTCTTTCGCTTCGGTCCAGTCGGTCCACTCGTCGAGCTCGCCGTCGCCGTTGGCGTCGACGCCGACGCGGACCTCGACCTTCTCGACCCAGGGGCCGAGGCTCGTGTAGTCGGCCTTCTGCTGGGTGAAGAGGTAGAACCGTCCCTCGGCGAAGCCGACGTCGGGGTCGGGGTGGCCGTTCCCGATCTTGTCGCACCACGTGAAGGGCTTCTCGAGGCTGCTGCTGGTGAACCAGCCGACGCTCATCTGGTGGCCGCCGACCGGGTCGTAGTCGCCGAACAGGTAGTACTGGCCGCCGACGCAGATCGCGGCCCAGTCGCCGTACGCCTCCTGTTCCGGCTCGTGGACGTTGTACTCGGCGACGTTCGTGTCCCACTTCGGGTGCTGCAGCCAGTGCGGGTGCTTGTAGGTGGCGACCTTGCCGGTGTCCTTCGTGCGGGCGTCGACGGGGGGCGGCAGGAACGTCCAGTCCTTGACGCCGTCGTCGCTGACGGCGTGGGCGGCGAGCGGCGAGTCCCACGCCCGCTTGCTGGCGTTGACCGGGCTCCAGTCCTCGAGGATCACGTGGAAGCGGCCCTCCTCGTCGCGGATGAAGCCGGCGTCCGAACCGTGCGACGGGTCGTCGACCGCGAGCCCCATGTTCTTCCCCGGCTTGCCGTCGGTCAGGTCCTCGTCGACGTAGACGTGCGGGTCCTGGTCGTTCGGGTAGTCGTAGTACACGAAGACCTTGCCGTCCGCGTACTCGGCCGAGGTGACCCACTTCGAGAAGCCCTCGGTGACCGGCCCGTGGTGGACCCAGTGGACCATGTCCTTGCTCTGCCAAGCGTGGTAGCCGCCGAGCCCCTTCTGCAGGCCGCCGGGGGCGTTGAACTGGTTCTCGAACGGCGTCGTCAGCAGCTTCACGTCCTCGAAGCCCGCGAGCGTCGCCGGCTTCGCCTCGAACTTCGGCGCGTTCTTGCCCCGTCGCTTGCCGCCGTACCGGCCGAACATCCAGTAGTCCCCCTTCCCGATTCGCAGGAAGACCGGGGCGTCGCCGAGGTTGACCGGGCCGAGGTTCGGCACCGGGTTCCAGTTCTGCCAGACGGGCGACTGGTCGATCCGGATCGACGTGACCTTCCGTTTGGCGTCGAACCTGCGAGTCGTGCTGCGGAACGTGCCGGACTTCTTCGTCGGCGCGACGAGGCCGTCCTTCACTTCGACGTCCGACTGCTCCGCCGCGACCGCCGCCCACTCCTCCTGCGAGTCGATCGTCCAGTCGTTCGACGCGACCGGGATCACTTCGAGCGACGTCAGCCACGCGACGGCCCCCGCCTGCCACGCCTCCCACATCGGTCCGCTGTAGCGGTTCAGCCCGTGGCCGCCGCTCGGCAGTTCGAGGTACTCGGTCGCCACGCCCTGCTTCTTCAGCGCGGCATGGAACATCCGGCTGTTCTCCGGCACGACCACCGTGTCGTTCACGGCGTGGGCGAGATAGGCGGGCGGCGTCTCCTCGGTGACCTGCAGCTCGTTCGAGAACTCGTGGACGGCCTCGGGCGTGGGCGAGGGGCCCAGCAGGTTTCGCCGCGACCCGCCGTGCGTCTTCTCGCCCATCGTGACGACCGGGTAGACGAGCACCATGAAGTCCGGCCGACAGCTGACTCGTTCGACTGGGTCGTCCGCCTTCGGGTTGCCGGCGTCGAAGTGCGTGCCGGCCGTCGAGGCGAGGTGCCCGCCTGCCGAGAAACCGACGATCCCGATCCTGTTCGGGTCGAGCCCCCACGCCTTCGCCTTCGCCCGAACCGTTCGCAGAGCCCGCTGGGCGTCCTCCAGCGGGACGTGCGACCGGCCCCGCGGCAGTTCGTACTCCAGCACCACGCCGGTGATGCCGTGCTCGTTCAACCACTTCGCCGCGCCGTGCCCCTCGGCCCCCGTGACGAGTCGGCCGTAGCCGCCCCCGGGGCAGATCACGGCCGCCGCCCCGTTCGGTTTCTCCGGCCGGTGGACGGTGATCGCCGCCCGGGACCGCGGCTTCTCCCCCGGCCACAGGTTCTGGCGGGCGGGCTGGTCGTCCGCCGAACCGGGGGACCCGAGTGCTCCGAGAAGGGCGGCGAGAGACAGAAGCAACGTGCGCATGGGGTCGGCCTGCTCGTGTGGCGGAATCGTCCGGGCGGACTTCGAGCCTAGCCGGTCCCGCGGGCACGCACCATCACGCGGGCGTCGTCACCACCGAGGGCGCCGCGGGGCGACGGCGGAGGCGAGGTCCGCCAGCTCCGCGTGGTCCAGCCAGACCAGCTCGCAGTGGCTGCAAGAGTCGATCATCACGTTGCCCGGCCCGTAGTACGGATGCGTCTCCATCCGTCGTCCGCACGAGGGGCAGTCGATCTCTCTCAGAGCCGCGTTCCGGTCGAGCGGCCGAACGTCGGCAGGCTCGCCGTCGACGTGACGAGACCGCCGATCCCGCAGAACCGTTCCGAACGCTCCGTTCCGCATCAACACGCCGCCGCACTCTCCGCAGTAGAGAACCGGGTGTCCGTCGATCTCGCCGGCCCGGAGCGGCACGTCGCAGCAGGGGCAGGACGAGTTCAACTCTCGCCCCAGCGGAACCACGCCGTCCGCGGCCAGCAGTTCGGACTCGTTCGGGGAGCCGACGCCACGCGAGTCGTCGGCGTGTAACGGCGGGAAGGCGCTCATGACGGGCTCTCGTCGTGACACGGACCACGACAAGCCTAGCTCGTGCCCGAACGCCAGGACGGAACGACCGCCCGCCTACCGCGTGGCTCGCGCATCCAGCGGCAGCGTCGTGCCGCGGTACTCCCGGAGACGGTTCGCCAGCGTGCGTTCGATCTCCGCACACGCCTCCTGCCCGCTCAGGTTCTCCTGCTCCAGTCCCTGCGTGGTGACGTCGTACAGCTCCCGGGCGATGCACGACTCGCTGTCGCCGTGGAACCACTCGACGTACCGCCAGTCGCGGGTGCGGACGGTGTAGCCCATCGCCTCCTTGGCGTCCGGGGCGTTCCAGATGCCGTACCGCAGGAACTGGCTGAAGGCGCACTCCTTGCCGGCGTTCTCGGCGTCGTCGAGGTGCCCACGGAAGCTCTCGCCGGCGAGGCCGTCCGGCGAGGGCAGGTCGGCGAGGTCGCACAGCGTCGGGTAGACATCGACCGACTCCACGATCTGTTCCCGCGGACCGTTGCCGCTGAAGTCCCCGGCCGGTTTCACGATCAACGGTACGCGGGTGTCCGTCTCGTAGTTGGTCATCTTGCACCAGCTGCCGTAGTCGCCGAGCTTCCAGCCGTTGTCGCCCCACAGCACGACGATCGTCTCGTCGAGGATCCCCAGCGTCTCCAGGTGGTCGAGCACCTTGCCGATCTGCGCGTCGACGTACGACACCGAAGCGAAGTAGCCGTGCCGGAGCAGCCGGGCGTGGTCCGGGTGCAGTTGCCCCTCCAGCGGCGTCGGGCAGTCGGCGAAGTCGGCGTAGCCCCGGATTTCCCGCATGGTGTTCAGCGCCATCGGCGGGGCCCCCAGCGGCGGCATGTCGAACTCCGCCAGCGCGATCGTCTCCCGGTCGTACAGGTCCCAGTACCGCTTCGGCACGTTGAACGGCAGGTGCGGCCGGTAGTAGCCCAACCCGAAGAAGAACGGCTGGCCCCGCCCTGCCAACTCGCTCAGCTTGGCGATCGCGACGTCCGTCTGTGCCCCGTCGTAGTAGGCGTCGTCGGGCACGTCCGGCATCTCGGTCGCGTTCGCCTTCAGGTACCAGTGGCCGAACTGGTCGACGTACCGCCCCTCGCCCCCCTCCGCGCGGAGCGTCTGCTTCCGCTGCTCCAGGTAGTGCACGTTGCCGTCGTCGCGGTAGACGGCGTCCGGGTCGTACGGGTAGCCGGGGATGATCAACCGCGGCTCGGACCAGGAGAGCGGGTCGAGCTTGTCGTTGTGGTAGATCTTGCCGATGGCCGCCGTGTGGTAGCCGTGCGACATGAAGTGCTGCGGCAGCGTGACGACGTCCGGGTTCGACTCGCGGAAGTGGGTGTCGAGCCCCCACACGGTCAACTCGTCCGGCCGCTTCCCGGTCAGCATGCTGGCCCGCGAGGGGTTGCAGAGCGCGATCTGCACGTAGGCCCGCTGGAACGCACACCCCGTTCCCGCCAGCCGGTCGATCTGCGGACTGACGACGTGCGGACACCCGTAGCAACCCAACTCGGGCCGCAGATCGTCGACGAACAGGAACAGGACGTTGGGTTTCGAGGAGGACACGGCGACTTCGGAAGGCGGAGGCGTGGAGAACTCGACCATGCTAACGGCATCTCCTCGGAACGGGCGATCCCCGCAGCCCGGTCTCGCTCGACATCACGTCCGCGATGACGGATCGTGCACGTTGGCGACAACGGCCCGGTCGCGGGCCGCTGCCTCTCGTTCTCGCATTCGTCGAAGCCATGACTCGCCTCCTGCTGCTGACGCTGGCGTTCCCGACCCCGGCCGTCGCCCAGCCGGCCGGACCGCAGCCTTCGGGGCTCGCGTTCGAGGTCGTCGAGGGAACCGGGTTGCCGGAGCTCCTCGTGAAGCGGCGGGAACGGCTCGAGCGGGCGAAGGGGGAGCAGTTGACCGGGCACGAGTGGTGGCTGTGGGGGCTCGGCAGCTTCGACTACGACCGCGACGGGGACACGGATCTCATCGTCTGCGTGCACGGCGGCCGCACCGGGGCGATCCTCCGAAACCAACTCGCCGAGACCGGACGGCTGACGTTCGTCGACGCGACGGCCGAGCTGGGGGTCGAGGGCGAGGTCCCGGCGACCGACAACTACCCGCTCGTCTGGGACTTCGACGGCGACGGCGACCTGGACGTCGCCGGGCTGTTCGACGACAAGCCCACGCCCTGCCTGGTCAACCAGGACGGCAAACGGTTCGTGAAGGCGGACTTCAACCTCCACCCGGTCAACTACCCGGAAGCCGTCCGCGACCTGAACGGCGACGGCTACCTCGACGTCGCCCAGCGAAGAAAGGACCGACGGGTCACCTTCCACTACGACCCGAAGGCCGCGACGTTCCGCAAGTCCACCGCGTCGGTCGATCCACTCGCCGGGCTGCCCGACGACCTCCGCCGCGAACTGGAACGGCGACGGACTGAACCGAGGAACCGCTTCGTCCGCTTCGCGTCGTTCCGCCCCGACCTGAACGGCGACGGCGTGGACGACCTCGCCGTGCGGGCCTTCGGTTCGTACGGGGGCGACCGCCGCGGCTGGTATCGGCTGACGGCTGCCGAGGGTCGCGAACCCGACGCCGTCGAGGGACTGCCCTCCGAGGGGGCTCCGCTGCTGTTCGACGATCTCGACCGCGACGGCGACGAGGATCTGCTGATCGCCTCCGGCAAGCAGGCCGGGCTGTTCCTCAACGACGGCCGCGCCCGCTTCACACGGCGGCCGGGGCCGCTCACCGACTTCGTCGCCCGCAGCTGCCCGTACCTCCACGTCGTCTGGCAGCTCGACTTCGACCGGGACGGCGACCGGGACCTCGTCGTCTCGAACCGCCGCTACGGGCAGGTCCGAGTCTTCGAGAACCGCGGGGCCGGCGAGTTCGTCCCCGTGCTGAGCGTCCGCGGCTGGGACGCCGACCCGGTCGTGTTGCGGGACGTCGACCGGGACGGACTCGTGGACGTCGTCGTCGGGGGAGCGCGGGGCAAGGAGGACGTCGCCGTCTACCGGAACGCGACGCCCGACCCCGGGAACGGCTGCCGGCTCTGGCCACGAATGCCCGGCCCGAACCGGTTCGCCGTCGCCACGCGAGTCGAGGTCTTCCCCGCCGGCACCCT
>JANQQW010000225.1 GCA_028284885.1 Planctomycetaceae bacterium | reverse complement strand
CGTGGTTCGCCCGGCGTCGTCGTAGACGGTCGTCGTGCGGTGGGTCAACGGGTCGACCGAGGCGATCGAACGTCCGGCGGCGTCGTAGACCGTACTCGTGCGGCGGCCGAGTGGGTCGAAGGTCGCGATCGACCGACCAGCCAAACAGTGCACACCCGCACCCTTTTCGAGAGCATCGACGCTCGCGACCAAGTGACAGACGAGGTTCTTGTCCGAGAGGCTTCACAACCCGGATGAGAAGCACGGCGTCTACCTGTCCGTGTGGCAACAGACGACTCAACATGGCGGGCGATCGCCTCCGCAACCTCCCCGGCAAGCGGCTGCGGCAGTGTTGACAGCATCAAGATGCACTTGTCCTTGGCGTCGTCGGCCTGCACAACGAGGAACACTTTGAACGCCACAGTTGAACGCCCGCGACCGTGGTCAACGACACCGTTCACTACCTGCACACCTGAAACGTCCGCGACACTCCCAGAGAACGACTGCCTGCAGACCTCAACCCGGGCTCCATCCACCACAACGACGGGTCCTTCGGACTCGAACTCTCTTGAGACTGACAGGAGGATGTAACGCAGGCCGAAGGGGACAGGCATGCCGACAATGACCATGGCGATGGGCATGGTCTCTACCACTATCGCCAACAGGATGCAGATCGACGAGGTAGACGTCGCAAGTCCGGGCGACCGTCATCTCTCCATGGCTCTCGGCGACCGTCGGTTGCAACTCGTCCGAGAGCCTGACGCGGGCCAAGGCGAGGCGGGCCGCCTCCTTGTTCTCCTTCCCGCGGATTCGCTCCCCCTGCTCGTCGAAGAGCGGTACCCGCCTCTGCGTGCCGGGCTCCGTGTAGTACCAAGAGTCGGTCTGCATCCAGTGCCACACACCGCAGAGCTGCCGTCGCGGCTCGGGACGCGGCTTCGCCACTCGCTCCTCCGGATCGAGGTTCGTCATTGAACGCGGCCGACGACGGCGGGATACTCGTTCAAGCCTTCCACTCAAGGGGACGACTGTGATGGGACGACGAACGCCCGCCGGGACAGATCTGTCCGAACGCCTGGCGACACGGCGAGTGCTGTGCGCTCTGGCAGTTTCGCTCCAACTGATCCTCTCCCAGATCAGCAGCGCTCGTTCGGCGGAACGACCGAACATCGTACTGATCATGGCGGACGACATGGGGTTCTCGGACATCGGCTGCTACGGCGGCGAGATCGAGACCCCCGTTCTCGACGGGCTCGCGGCGAAGGGGCTGCGGCTCACGCAGTTCTACAACACCGGGCGTTGCTGCCCGACTCGTGCGTCGTTGCTGACCGGCCTGTACCCGCACCAGGCGGGGATCGGGCACATGATGGGCGACGACGGGCTGCCGAGCTACAGCGGCAACCTCTCGCCGAACTGCGTGACCATCGCCGAGGCCCTGAAGCCGGCCGGGTACGGCTGCTACGTCGCCGGGAAGTGGCACGTCGCCCGGCACATCCAGCCGGACGGCCCGAAGGACGACTGGCCGCTACAACGCGGGTTCGACCGCTTCTACGGCACCATCCACGGAGCCGGCAGTTTCTACGACCCCAACTCGCTGACTCGCGACAACCAGCAGATCAGCCCGGTCACCGACCCCGAGTACCAACCCGAGACGTACTACTACACGGACGCGATCAGCGATCACGCGGCGAGGTTCGTCCGCGAGCACCACGAGAAGCGACCGGACGACCCGTTCTTCTGCTACGTCGCCTACACGGCCGCCCACTGGCCCATGCACGCGCTGCCGGAGGACGTCGAGAAGTACAAGGGCCGGTACGACAAGGGCTACGCCGCCGTTCGCCAGGCCCGCGTTGTGAAGATGCGGGAGCTCGGGCTGCTCGACTCGAACTGGGACGTCACCCCGACCGTGGGCGACTGGGACGGCGTGACGAACCGCGCGTGGGAACTGCGGTGCATGGAGGTGTACGCCGCGATGGTCGACCGGATGGACGAGGGCATCGGCAAGATCGTCGAGTCGCTGAAGACGACGGGACGCTTCGACAACACCCTGATCCTGTTCCTGCAGGACAACGGCGGCTGTGCGGAAGGACTGGGGCGGCGGCCTCGCAACGGGCTTCGTCAGCGAGCGGAGAAGCCGCTCGCCCCGATGAAGCCTGACGAACTGCAGTTCTCGATGATCCCGGCGAAGACCCGCGACGGGTGGCCGCTGCTGATGGGCCCCGGCGTGATGCCCGGTCCGGCCGACACCTACATCGCCTACGGCCGGGACTGGGCCAACGTCTCGAACACGCCGTTCCGGGAGTACAAGCACTGGGTGCACGAGGGGGGGATCTCGACGCCGTTGATCGCCCACTGGCCGAACGGCATCGGCGCGGAGGGGGACCTCTCTGCCGAGCCGAGCCACCTGATCGACCTGATGGCGACGTGCGTCGACGTCGGGAACGCTAGGTACCCGAAGGAACGGAACGGCGAGCCGGTCACGCCACTCGAGGGGAAGAGCCTCCGCGGCCTGTTCGAGGTCGGAGCGCGAGACGGACACCAGATGATCTTCTGGGAGCACGAGGGGAACCGGGCCGTTCGGAACGGCAAGTGGAAACTGGTCTCCAAGCACGGCCAACCGTGGGAACTGTACGACATGCAGGCCGACCGGACGGAGATGCACGACCTCGCGAAGAAGGAGCCGGTCAACGTGCAGATCCTGGAGGCGAGGTACGAGGCGTGGGCCGAGCGGGCCGGCGTGATGCCGTGGGACGAACTGCAGCAGCACCGCCGCGAGCGGCGTAGGGCGTCGAAGCCGAATCGCGAGTAGTCACACGCCGCCGCGTGCGAACAGTTCCACGACGACCGACAGAACGGAGGCCGGCCCCCTCGCGGACGCGGCCCCCGACGACCGAACACGATGATCTTCACCTGGTTTCGCGACCGCCGACGCCGACGCCTGCTCGCGTCCCCCTTCCCCGTCGAGTGGGAGCGGACGATCGCGGAGAACGTCCGGGCGTGGCACTGGCTGGACGACGACGACCGCGAACGGCTGCAACGGTTCGTGCTGGTGTTCGTCGCGGAGAAGTACTGGGAAGGGTGCAACGGACTCGAGATGACGGACGAGGTCCGCGTGACGATCGCCGCGAACGCCGGGCTCCTGGTACTCGGGTTCGGTCCGTTCTACTTCGAGCGACTGCAGACGATCCTCGTCTACCCGGACCGGTACGTCGTGAAGTCGCAGCAGCACCTCGCGGGCGGCGTGGTCAGCGAGTCCCGTGACGTCCGGCTGGGCGAGGCGTGGACGCGAGGCCCCGTCGTACTCGCCTGGAAGGACGTCCTCGAGGGGGGACAAGTCCACGACGACGGGCGGAACGTCGTGCTGCACGAGTTCGCGCATCTTCTGGACATGCTGTTCGGCGACCTCGCGGACGGCGTCCCCTACCTCGAGTCCGAGCACGAACGGGTGACCTGGAGCGAGGTGACCGACCGGGCCTACCGGAACCTCGTCCGCGAGACGCGACAGGGACGACGGACGCTGCTCGACTCCTACGGTGCGAAGAGCGAGGCCGAGTTCTTCGCCGTCGCGACGGAGTGCTTCTTCGAGCGACCACGGAACATGGAACGCGAGCTCCCGGACCTCTACGCCGTGCTCTGCGGCTTCTACCGACAGCGCCCCGGCGACTGGAGTCCTCGATGACCACGGGCGACACAATCGACCGCGACGAACGCCTGTCGGTGGCCGTCGAACGACTGCTCGCCGACGTCTCGGCCGGCCGCACGCCGGACGTCGACGCGGCGGTCGCGGCCAACCCGGACATCGGCCTGGAAATCCGCGAGCTGTTCGCGACCGCGATGTTCGCCGAGGAGCTCGGCAGCATCTTCGACGACGGAGCCGACCCGCTCGCCGAGACGATCACGCCGCCGGGCGGTTCGACCGGGAGGCGACCCGAGGTCGTGGGGGACTACGAACTGCTCGAGGAGATCGGCCGGGGCGGCATGGGGGTCGTGTTCCGTGCGCGGCAGCGAAGCCTCGACCGGGTCGTCGCGGTCAAGCTGTTGCTGCACGGCGAGCTGTCGTCCGCCGAGTCCGTCGCCCGATTCCGCGCCGAGGCCGAGGCCGCCGCTCGACTCGCCCACCCGCACATCGTGCCGGTGCACGACGTCGGCGAGCACCACGGCCAGCCGTACTTCAGCATGGAGCTCGTCGAGGGCACGACGCTCTCGAAACGGATCGCCGAAGGATCGCTGACCCCGCGGGAGACCGCCGAGATCCTCGTGCAGGTCTGCGACGCCGTCGCCGCCGCCCACGCGCGAGGCGTGTTGCACCGTGACCTGAAGCCCTCGAACGTGTTGATCGACGAGACCGGCCGGGCGTTCGTCACCGACTTCGGGCTCGCGAAGCGGATCGAGCCGACGACCGGCGACACGGCGGCGGGGGTCTCGCTGACCGACACGGGGGCGATTCTGGGCACGCCCGGTTACATGGCACCGGAACAGGCGGCCGCTCGCAGCAACGACGTCGGACCGGCGACGGACGTCTACGCCCTCGGGGCCGTTCTGTACGCGTGCCTGGTCGGGCACGCTCCGTTTCGCGCGGCAACCCCCGTCGAGGCCGTGCTCGCGGTCCTCGAGCAGGACCCGGTCCCGCCGCGGGTGGTCGCCCGCGGCGTCGATCCCGACCTGGAGATGATCGCCCTCAAGTGCCTGCAGAAGCCGATCGACCTTCGCTACCCGGACGTGGCCGCACTCGCCGACGAACTCCGTTCCTTCCTCGCCGGCGAGCGGGTCGCCGCTCGCAGCTCGCGGTTCTCCGACGTGATGGTCCGCTGGTTCCGCGAGACGCACCACGCGGCCGTGCTGGAGAACTGGGGGCTGCTCTGGATGTGGCACAGTCTCGTGCTGCTCGTCGTCTGCCTGGTGACGAACGTCTTCGAGTGGCGGGGCGTGCAGAACCGGTGGCTGTACGCCGGCTTCTGGGGCATCGGCATGTCGGTCTGGGCGGCCACGTTCTGGAACCTCCGCAGGCGGTCGGGGCCGATCACGTTCGTCGAACGCCAGATCGCCCACGTCTGGGCCGGCAGCATCGTCTGCAGCGTGCTTCTCTACTGGGTGGAGGGGCTGCTCGGACTGCCGGTCCTGACGCTCTCCCCCGTGCTCGCCTTGATCAGCGGTGCCGTCTTCCTCGCGAAGGCGGGAATCCTCACGGGGGCCTTCTACGTCCAGGCGGCCGTGTTGTTCGCGACCGGCGTGGCGATGGCCGGGCTGCAGTCCCTATGGCCGCACCACAACCTCGGGCTCACGCTCTTCGGAGTCGTCGCCGGGCTCTGCTTCTTCCTGCCCGGACTGAAGTACCACCGCCAGAACCGTGCGGGGCGTCGGCATGCCACGTGAGAGTGCCGGGCTGCTCCTGTACCGCAGCGACCACGGCGGCTCGCTCGAGGTGCTGCTCGTCCACCCCGGCGGGCCGTTCTTCAGGAAGAAGGACGCCGGGGCCTGGACGATCCCGAAGGGAGAGATCGAGGACGGCGACGAACCCCTCGCGACCGCACGGCGGGAGTTCACCGAGGAACTCGGCCTCGTCGTCGACGGCCCGTTCCGACCGCTGCCGTCCGTCAAGCAGAAGGGGGGCAAGATCGTGCACGCCTGGGCGTGCGAGGCCGACCTCGACGTGACCGGCTTCCGCAGCAACACGTTCACGATGGAGTGGCCCCCGAAGTCCGGCCGGCAGGTCGCGTTTCCGGAGATCGACCAGGCGGAGTGGTTCGACCTCGACACGGCCCGTACGAAGATCAACGTCGCGCAGCAGCCGTTCCTCGATGCACTGCTCGCAGCCGTCTCCCCCGACGACTGAGGGCGGCTCGGCCGATTCGCCCCATGGACGTGACAGGCTCCTCAGCGGCCCGCCTCGACGAGTCGCCGGGCCACGTGCCGTCGCAGCAGCGGAATCCGCGTCGTTCGCGCGAGAGCGACGAACCGGTCGCGGTCGTCCTCGACGAGCGGTTCGACGCCGTACCAGAGCATGAACGGGAGGTTCTGGTCCTCCGCGTCCTCCGCCCGGCCGGCGAGTGCCTCGGCGATCGGCCACGCCGCTTTCGGTTCGAGTCGCTGGAGAGCACACGCGAGTTGCAGTCGCACGACGGGCGACGTCCCGTTCTTCGCCAGCGACTCGAATCGTTCGACGGCCTTCCGCGGCGGATGGCGGTCCTCGCAGAGCAGTCGCACAGCCCAGGCCCGCACGTGCTCGTCTTCGTCGTCGAGCAAGCCCGTCAGCTTCTCGTCCGAAAGCCCGCCGGTCACCCACAACGCCCAGAGCGCTCGCAGCGGCACGCGCACAGCGGGGCCGATCCCGTCTGGTTCCTCCCGGGACTTCGCGAAGAGCGTCCACAGCCGTTCGTGAACGGCGGCCATGTCTGTCCCGGCGACGGCCCGTTCCTGTAGCACCCGGCGGGCATGGCGCACGTACCAGTCGTTCGGGTGGGCCTGCAGATCGACGAGTTCGTCCAACGGAAGCCCCGCGACGTCGATCGGCTTCATCTCCGGTCGGCCGTACGAGATGCGGTAAAGGCGGCCGGTCTCCCGCTGCGTGTTGCGAACGCTGTGACACTCACCGGTGTCCGACCAGTCGCTGGCGTAGACCACGCCGCCCGGCCCGCAGCGAAGCGTGACGCCCATGTACCAGTCGTCGCGGGAGAGCATCAGATCGGGCGCGTGGGAGGCGACGTAGCCGGACCCGCTCCGCTTCAGCAGGTCGTTGTTGAGGCGGTGGCCGTGGATGTTGTTGAGGAAGACGGTGTTGCGGTACTTGGTGGGCCAGTTGTCGCCGAGGTAGACCATGGTGCCGCAGTGGGCGTGGCCGCCGCCGGCCTCGTCCTCGGCGGCTGAGCCGATACCGGCCCTCACGTCGCCGCCCCCGGTGTAGTGCAGGTGGTCGGCGATCGTCGCGATCCGCTCGTACGCGTACTGGCTCGACCGCCGGTTCCGCCACGGTTCGTAGTGGGCCCCCTGGATGACGTGGAACAGGTGCGGGTTCACGCAGTTGCAGACGAAGGCCTCGCCGTAGTCGTTCCAGTCGATCCCCCACGGGTTCGTCGTGCCGTCGGCGAACGGCTCCCACACGTCTCGGACCGGGTGGTACCGCCAGACGCCGCCGTCGAACCGCTCGCGTTCCGTGGGTTTCGCCCCCGGCTTGCCGATCACGGACCAGTTCGTGCGGCCGTGCGTGCCGTACAGCCAGCCGTCCGGTCCCCAGGCGAAGCCGTTCGCCAGGTTGTGGGCGTTGGCGTGCGTGCCGAACCCGTCGAGCACGACCTTCGGGTCGCCGTCCGGCCGGTCGTCGTGGTCGCGGTCCGGGATGAAGTAGAAGTACGGGGGCGACATTACCCACGTGCCACCGAAGCCGACCTCGATGCCGGTGACGTAGTTCAGTCCCTCGAAGAAGACGGTCCGCTCGTCGTGCCGCCCGTCGCCGTCGGTGTCCTCGAAGATCACGATGCGGTCCCGGCCCGGCTCGCTCCGATGGTGCGGGTACTCGTACCCCTCGGCGACCCACAGCCGTCCGCGGTCGTCGATGCAGAACCCGATCGGCTGCCGCACGTCCGGCTCGCCGGCGAACAGCGTCACCTCGAAGCCGTCCGGCACGACCATCGTGCGAGCCGCCTCCTCCGGGGGAAGTGGCCCGTCTGCCGAGCCGTCCTGACCGACGGCACGCGGAGAAGCGACGTCGCCGCAACAGAGGGCGACGAGCGACAGGGCGAACGTGAAGGCGAGACGCGACATGACCCGAGGTTACCGCGCGACGACCGACGATCCCATCAACCGCACGCGGAGTCGCAGAGGCACGGACGCTGGACCACGAGCGTCACCTCGTTGCCGCGAGCGTTGTAGCGGACCTCGTCGGCGAAGGCCCGCATCATCAGCAGGCCGCGACCGTGGCCGCGCTCGCAGTACTCCGGCTCCCGCGGGTCCGGGACCGCCTCGGGGTCGAATCCGGGACCCTGATCGGTGACGGTGATCGTCACGGCCTCGTCGTCGACGATCATCGTGAAGTCGATCTGCCGGTCGCAGAACGGCGTTTGCGTGCGGCGTTGTTCGACGAGATCGTCGAACGACCCGTCGCCGCTGTCTCGGAGTGCCGAGGCGACTTCGAGGTTGCCGTGGACCAACGCGTTCTGCAGGGCTTCGTCGGCCGCCCCGGAGAGGCGGTAGATCGTGCTCTCGTCGAGAACGGCGTCCGCCATCAGTTTCTCGCGAAGCTCACCGAGCAGGCGAGGAATCGCCGAAGAACTGTTGCCGATCCTGCGTCGAAAGACGCTGCGAAACGAATTCGAGTGAGGTCTCACGGGAGAAGCGCCTCCGAGAACGAGGGCCCGCTACCAGTATCGTTGTCGATACCCGGGTCGAGTCAACAGCTTTCGAACCGCCGGAACCGGCAACCTCATCTTCAGCGTAGGAAGGGACCGCTTGCAACGGCCGGGGAATCATTGTGCCCAACTCTCACCCGTGGTACGATCCAATTCTGCATGCAGAATCCGCACTGTGATGTGCATCCCGCAGTAGGGAATCCAAGGCCATTTCCATGCCGTCAGGACTCTTGTTCGCCCTCTCGATGCTGCCGGCCGTCCCCTTGGCGGCAACGCCGCTCGACGCGGACGTCGACGAATTTCGCGAGCGGGTCCGCCCCGTCCTGCTGAAGGCGTGCATCGACTGCCACGGAGACGACGAGCCGGAAGCCGGCCTCTCCCTCGGGAGAATCGACCCCGATCTGCTCGCTGGGGACGACTTGGAGACGTGGCGGCTCGTCCGCGAGCAGGTCCGTTTCGGAGACATGCCGCCGAAGGACGCACACCCGTTGTCGGCCGCGGACAGGAAGACGCTGCTCGACTGGCTCGAAAGGGAGATGCGGAAGTCGCAGGAACCGGGCGTCGTCTCGCAGGAGAAGCTGCTGCTCCCGCAGTTCGGCAACTACGTCGACCACCTCCCACTGTTCGACGTCCGCCGTGACCACGTGACTCCGGCACCGCCGAGAATCTGGAGACTGCGGCCGTCGATCTACGACAGCGTCGCCCCGCGGCTGGGGGAGAAGGTGACCGGCCTCGCGAACGCCCTCTCGCTCGAGGACGGCTCCGAGTTCAAGGACTACTCCGCCCCCTACTTCCTCGACGAGGCGACGACCCAGCAGCTGCTGTCGAACGCGAAGAAGATCGTCGCTGCCCAGGTCGGCCCGCAGTCGAAGGACCGCCTTCTCCGCCAGCTGGCCGAGAGCGAGACGGTGGCGACTCCGGAAACGGTCGAAGCCGCGATCGAGACGGCGTTCCGCAAGGCGTTGGGACGCGGCCCGACGAGCGACGAACGGGAGCGTTTCGCCGCCTTCTACCGGAAGTCGGCCGAGATCGGCGGTCCGCAGAACGGGGCACAGGCGCTGCTGACCGCCGTCCTGATGCAGCCCGAGTTCGTCTTCCGGCAGGAACTGGGGGACGGCCAGCCGGACGAACATGGCCGCGTCCGGCTCACGCCTCGCGAGACCGCGTTCGCCCTCTCCTACGCCCTCGCCAACCAGCCGGTGCAGGAGTTCGTCGCGGCTGCCGGAAAGAACGAGTTGGCGACCAGCGAGCAGGTCGCTGAGCACGTCCGACGGCAACTCGACGACGGCCTCGCGGAGAACCCGCGGATCGTCCAGTTCTTCCGCGAGTACTTCCACTACCCGTTCGCCAACGAGGTCTTCAAGGACCCGCCCCCCGGCGGCGAGCACAAGGCCGGGCACCTCGTCGGCGACCTCGAGATGATGCTCCGAGACGTGCTGAAGCAGGACGAGAACGTTCTCGCCGAGTTGCTGACGACGCGGAAGTACCACGTCAACGCGACGTACGGCCGCAAGCAGACGGCCGGGCAGATCGTGAAGCGAGACACGAAGTCGCGGAAGTACCAGACGGCCTTCAGCCTGGCGCTCGACTGGAAGTGGGGCGCCCACCTGCAGCCGGTCGAGTTCCCCGCGGACGAACGGGCCGGCGTGCTCACGCATCCCGCCTGGCTCGCCGCCTGGTCCGGCAACTTCGAGAACCACCCGGTGCAACGCGGGAAGTGGATCCGCACGCACCTTCTCGGCGGCTCCGTCCCGGACGTCCCGATCGGCGTCGACGCCCGCGTGCCGGAGAAGGAGCACACCACCTTTCGCGACCGCCTGAAGCTCGCGACCGCACCGCCGGAGTGCTGGAGGTGCCACCGCAAGATGGACCCGCTCGGCCTCCCGTTCGAACGGTTCGACCACTACGGCCGCGTGCAGCGACGCGACGCCGGGCAACCGGTCGACTTTACCGGCCGCATCGACCGCACCGACTTCCCGGAACTGCACGGCGACGTCGCCGGCCCGACCGACCTGATGGACCGACTTGCGAAGTCCGAACGCGTCGAACAGGTCTTCGTCCGCCACGCGTT
>JANQQW010000200.1 GCA_028284885.1 Planctomycetaceae bacterium | reverse complement strand
TCTTCGGCTGTTTCGACTGGCACTCCGCCGTCCACTCGCACTGGTGCCTCGTCCGCCTGCAACGTCTCTTCCCCGACGCCGCCTGGGCCGACGAGGTCGGCCGTGTCCTCGACCGTCGGCTCTCGCCCGAGAACCTCGCCGGCGAGAGGCGGTTCCTGGAACGTCCGGGGAACGAGCGGTTCGAGTTGCCGTACGGACTCGCCTGGCTGCTGCAACTCGCCGGGGAACTGCGTGAGTGCGACCACCTGCCGGCCGGCATGGTCGAGTTGGAACGGATCGCCCGCGACCGACTCGCCGGATGGGTCGGGCGGCTCGCGTTTCCCGTCCGCAGCGGCGAACACTCGCAGTCCGCGTTCGCCATGGGACTCGCGCACGACTGGGCCGTCCAACAGGGCGACGACGAGTTCCGCACGCGGCTCGACCGTCGCACGCTCGACTTCCACGGCGGCGAGTCGATGCTCCCGATCTCGACGGAGCCGAGCGGATACGACTTCGTCTCGCCCAGCCTCGCCGCGGCCGACCTCGTCCGTCGCGTGCTCGCCCCGGCGGAGTTCGCCGACTGGCTGTCCCGGGCGCTGCCGGGCGTCCCCGTCGAGTCGTCGTCGGACTGGCTCGTGCCGGTGGTCTGCCCCGACCCGAGCGACGGCAAGCAGTCGCACCTCGACGGCCTGAACCTCAGTCGGGCGTGGATGCTCGACGGCATCGCCCACGGCCTCCCGGACGACGACCCCCGCGTCCCGGGCCTCCTCGCGGCCGCCGCCGAACACGGGGCCGCCGGGCTGGACGCGGTCACGGGCGAGTACTACGCCGGAGCCCACTGGCTGCCGAGCTTCGCCGCCTACCTCCTCAGCCGCAGAGGCATCCGCCCGCACGGGCCGTGACGCGTGCCCCCGAGCATCGTGGACGCCGCGCGGGCGTTCCGCGATGATGCGTCGTCAGCGAGTGACACGTCCCGTCCGCCCAGCGGCCCACCCGCCCGAGAGTTCGACGTGCTGCGGATCCAGGTCGAGAACGTCCGGCAAAGCCTCGTCGTGCAACACGCCGAGGGACCGCTGGAGTTCGGCCGCGGCCCACGACTGGAGGTCGAACGCTGCGTCGTCGAGGACCTCGCCGTCTCCCGCGACCAGATGCGCGTCCAGGCACTGCCGGACGCCCGGATCCGGATCGACAATCTCAGCCAGCGGGTCGCGATCGCGGTCCGCGACCGCGGCGAGGTGCCCGCGGGACACACCCGGGAGCTGCGACTCCCCGTGCAGCTGGCGATCGGGGCGACGACGATCGAGATCTCCTCGACGGCCACCGCCCGGACGTCGTCCTTCCGCTCCGACCACGGCGACTCCGACGTGCTCGCGACGATCTCCCCTGTCACGCTCGCGGAGGCCGGAGAGCTGCGTCGACTGCTGGGCGGCGACGCCCCCGACGTCGAGACGCTCACGCGGTGGTTCGAGACCGTCGTCCAGGTTCAGCAGGCGGCCGCCACGTCCGCGGAGTTCTACGAGCAGACCGCCGCCGCGGTCGTGGAGCTCGTCGGGCTCGACGAGGGCCTCGTCCTCGTTCGTTCGGAGTCCGACTGGGAGGTCGCCGCTCATGCCGGCACCGGCGACGACGAGGAGCCGTACAGCCGCCGCATCATCGACTACGTCGTCGAGCGGAAGCAGACCTTCTTTCGGGAACTCGACGAGCTCTCGCCGACCGCGAGTCTCGCCAACGTCAGCGCCGCCGTCGCCTCGCCCATCGTCGGCCCGGACGGCGACACGATCGTCGGCGTCGTCTACGGTCGCCGCGGGATCGGGGCGGTCACCGGGTCCCCCATCCGTCCGCTCGAGGCGCAGCTGGTCCAGGTTCTCGCCTCGGCCGTCGGCGCCGGTCTCTCCCGGCTGGAGAAGGCCGCCGAGGCCTCACGGTGGCGGGTCCAGCTCGAGTCCTTCTTCACCCCGCGACTGGTCGAGGAACTCGACCGCAACCCGAACCTGCTCGACGGCGACGAACGGGACGTCACCGTGCTGTTCGCCGACCTCCGCGGGTTCACCGACTGCACGGCCCGGCTGGGGGCCGCCGCCGCATGCCGGCTCGTCGGTGACGTGATGGACAACCTCTCCAACATCGTGCAACGGCACGACGGCGTCATCGTGGACTACTACGGCGACGGGCTGATGGCGATGTGGAACGCGCCGATCGAACAGGCCGACCACGCCGCCCGCGCCCTCACGGCCGCCCTCGAGATGCAGGCCGAGCTGCCCGGGTTCGGCGTCGAGTGGAACCGTCAGACCGGCCGGCCGCTCGGCGTGGGCGTCGGCGTGAACACCGGGCATGCCGTCGTCGGCAACGTCGGGTCGCGACACAAGTTCAAGTACGGGGCACTCGGACTCACCGTGAACCTCGCCCAGCGGATCGAGTCCGCGACGAAACTCCTCGGGTCGTCGGTCCTCTGCTCCGGCACGACGCACTCGGCCGCCGGCCTCGACGTTCCCGGACTGCACGTCGGTCGCTGCCGACTCTCCGGAGCGCTCGACCCGGTCGACCTGGTCGCCCTGCGGTCGGACGGTGGACTCGAGCCGTTCGACGAGATCGCCGCCGCGTACTCCGCTGCCCTCGACTGTTTCGAACGGGGTCGCTGGCAACAGTCCGTCGAACGCGTGGCCGCCGCGGGACCGTTGGCGGTCTCGCCGCTCGGCCAACGTCTCGCCCACTGCTGCCGAGCGCTCGACGCCGAGAACGCGACGGCCGAGGAGGCCGTGATCGACCTGCGGACGAAGTAGGCTACTCGGCCAGACCGAGTGCCTTTAGATACGCGTCGAGCGTCTCGCGGTCGACGGCTCGCACGGTCCGGTTGCCGGGGCCCGCTCCCGGTCGGGTCACCATCTCGGCCGGTTCCCCGTCCTTCCGGAACGCCGCGGCCTCCTCGCTGCCGGACCGCAGCACCCAGACTCTGCCGTCGAGCAACACGGTGTCGAAGCCGGGGGCCGCGATGAGGTACGCGTCGAGCGTCTCCGCGTCCGGGGCCTTCAGCGTCGCGCCGCCCGGCCCGGCTCCGGGGCGGATGGCCTGCTCGCCGGGCGGGGTGCCGCCGTCGTACTGGACCAACGCCTCCGTCCCGGTGCGGAACACCCAGTAGCGGCCGTCGTCGATCCGCACGGTGAACCCGGGCTTCGTCGCGAGGTACAGGTCGATCGCCTCGCCGCTGGTTCCCTTCACCGTCGCCCCTCCGGGACCGCCGCCCACCCGCGTGACGTGCTTGTCCGGCGGCGTCCCGCGGACGAACGACTCGAGCGCCGGGTCGTCGAGCGACATCACCCACAGCCGGCCGTCCTCGACGCGGGTCACGTATCCCGGCCGGTCGTGCTCGGGCCGGTCGACGGACGTCTTCACGACGGTGCCGTCCGGCAGGTAGTAGGCCCAGTACCAGTCGGCGGTCGTCGCGTCGTAGCCGGCCTTCACCCGGTACCGGACGGCCACGCCCAGCAGCTCCTCCGCGTCGCCGTCGGTGAAGTGCTCGCTGACGAACACGGCTCCGTACGCCCCGGTGTTCGAGACGGCCCGCGAGTTCGCGTACGTCTTCTGTCGCTTCGCGGACGGGCCGAACGGCCAGTGCAGCTCCGCCCGGACGACCGTCCAGTCCTCGTAGGGCAGCTCGTCCCGGTGCAGGAACTCCCACAGGGAGGCCGCGTACTCCGCGTGCTTCGGCGAACGACGGGCCGTCGGCTCCTCGTCGGCCCGAGCCGCGGGCGAGAGCAGCACGCCGGCGAGAGCGACGAACGGGAGGGCGAACGAGAGCGAGCGCGACATCGCTGGTTCTCCTGGTCGACGGGGCGGCGGAAACGCGACGTCAGCCGAACCGGCCGGTGACGTACGAGTTCGTCTCGGGGAGGTGCGGGTTCGTGAAGATGTCCGACGTCGGCCCGTACTCCATCAGCCGGCCGAGGTACATGAACGCCGTGAAGTCGCTGATCCGCGACGCCTGGTGCATGTTGTGCGTCACGATCAGGATCGAGTAGTCCCCCTTCAACTCGGCGATCAGCTCCTCGATCTTCCCGGTGGCGATCGGGTCGAGTGCGGAACAGGGCTCGTCGAGCAGGAGCACCTCGGGCTCGGCGGCGATGGCGCGGGCGATGCACAATCGCTGCTGCTGACCGCCCGACAGGCCGAGTGCCGAGTCCTTCAGCCGGTCCTTCACCTCGTCCCACAGGGCGGCGCCGCGGAGACTCTGCTCGCAGACCCGCTCGAGCACCTTGCGGTCCCGTTCCCCGTCGATCCGCAGCGGGTAGACGACGTTCTCGAAGATGCTCATCGGGAACGGGTTGGGCTTCTGGAAGACCATGCCCATCCGCTTGCGGAGCTCGATGACGTCGACTCCCGGGCCGTAGATCGAGTCGTCGTTGAGCGTCATGTCGCCCTGGATGCGGACGACGTCGACGAGGTCGTTCATGCGGTTCACGCACCGGAGCAACGTCGACTTCCCGCAGCCGGACGGGCCGATCATGGCCGTCACCTTGCCACGCGGGATGCCCATGCCGATGTCGAACAGGGCCTGCTTCTCGCCGTACCAGAGGTTGAAGTCGGAGACCTCGAGCACGTGCTCCTCGGCGGCCATCGCCTCGTGGACCTCGGAGTCGAAGGTCTCGCCGCGGGCGATCATGGCGAGGCGGTCGCCCGTCGCCCCGTTGCCGTTCCCGCCGACGGGCGGGGCACCGGTGGTGACGGCGTGCGTGGGGACCGCCGTGTCGTCGGTCGTGTTGGTCTCTTCGCTCACGTGGCGTCTCCGCCGGTCGGTCGACTCCGTGGGAGCCGTGGGTTGTTCAGAACTGGGAACCCTTGAACTTCCTCCGCAACCGCGCCCGCAGCACGATCGCCGCCACGTTGAGCATGGCGACCAGCGTGATCAGCAGCAACGTGGTCGTGAAGACCATCGGCTTCGCCGCCTCGCTGTTCTGGCTCTGGAAGCCGAGGTCGAAGATGTGGAAGCCGAGGTGCATGAAACTGCGGTCGAGGTGGACGAACGGGGCGACGCCGTCGGCCGGGAGCTCCGGAGCGAGCTTGAGCGCCCCGACGAGCATCAGCGGGGCGACCTCCCCGGCTCCGCGGGCCATCGCGAGGATCATCCCGGTGGTGATGCCGGGCATCGCCCGCGGCAGCACGATCCGCTGGATCGTCTGCCACTTGCTCGCCCCGCAGGCGTAGCTGCCCTCGCGCATCGAGTTCGGAACGGCCGCGAGGGCCTCCTCCGTCGCCACGATGACCACCGGCAGCGTGAGCAGCGCCAGCGTGAGCGACGCCCACAGCAGCCCCCCCTTGCCGAACGTCGGGTTGGGGAGCTTCGCCCGGAAGAACCCGTGGAACTCCGGCAGTTTCGCGATCAGCACGAACAACGTGATCGTCGCGACGATCCACAACAGGAACGACAGGCGACTCGCCCAGATCTTCCACCCGGCCGACGCGGCCGCCGGGCCTCCCGTGTTCGACGCGATCCCCGTGAAGAACGCGCCGACCGCCGTCACGGCCAACGCCGCGACCGTGGCGTAGAACGCCGGGGAGTTCGCCGT
The DNA here is from genome assembly GCA_028284885.1 of Planctomycetaceae bacterium. Lineage (GTDB taxonomy): Bacteria > Planctomycetota > Planctomycetia > Planctomycetales > Planctomycetaceae > JANQQW01. The sequence goes on along the minus strand of JANQQW010000200.1, from coordinate 968 downwards.
GAAGGGGACGATGCCGGCGTTCGCCGGGCCACCGTCGACGTAGGCCCCCACGATGTAGCAGAAGAACCCGAGCCCGAAGACGCCGAACACGATGCTCGGCACGCCGGCGAGGTTGTTCACGGCGATGCGGACCGCGCTCACGATCGGCCCCGCCTTCGCGTACTCGCGGAGGTAGAGCGCCGCGAGCACGCCGAACGGGACGACGGCGAGCGACATCACGATCGTCATCACCATCGTGCCGACGATCGCCGGGAACACGCCTCCCTCCTGGTTGGCGAACCGGGGATCCGCCCACAGGAACTCGCCCCACCGGGCCCAGTAGACGCTCCACTTCTCGCCTTCGGTCAGCTGGTTCGCCGCGTAGCCCCGCACCACGTCGCGGACGACGATGGGAACCTGCTGCTGCTGGGCCGTCTCCACCACGAGGACGAGGCGTTCGTTCTCCGCCTTGATCGCGTCGATCTCGCGGCGCAGTTCCTGCGACTGCTCCCGCGACTCCGCCTTCGCCGCGAAGTAAGCGTCGATCGCCGGGCGGGCCGCCTCCGGGGCGGCGTCGAGGAGCTTCTGGACCGTCTGCTGTCGCGACTCCAGTTCGCCCAGCGTCACCGAGTAGTCGGCGTTGAGGTTCTCCGCGATCGTCTTGGCGGCGGCCACCAAGGGCGACTCGCCGCCGAGAAGTTGCCTGACCCGTTCGGCCATCCGGTCGTTCTCGCGAACCGCGTCGTCGTAGCCGTCGATCTCGACCTGCAGCGACGTGACCCGCTCGGCTGCGGCGAGCAGACTCGTCTTCGTGTCGATCTCGGCCTCGCGAAGCGTCAGCCGGGCCGCCTCCTCGAGCCGGTTGACCCGCCCGACATCGACCTCCTCGACGTGTCGCCGCTCCCGGTACCGCTCGACCGCCCGGGGGTGGATCTCCTCGAAGCGAGGCCAGGCGGCCTCCGGCGCGTCCCACACCAGCCGGACTGCGA
>JANQQW010000171.1 GCA_028284885.1 Planctomycetaceae bacterium | reverse complement strand
CCATCGGCATGATCAGTTGCGGGACACCGGCTCTGAGGCACTGGGCCGTCGTCCCGATCCCGCCGTGGTGTACGACGGCCGCAACGCGATCGAAGACGTGGGCGAAGGGGACGTACGAGAAGTGTCCGACGCCGTCCGGCAGATCGGGAGGCAGCTGCTCGGGGAACTTCGTCAGCAGCAGGCCGCGGCGGCCGAGGCGGTCGCACGCGTCGACGGCCGCCCGGAAGAATGCGGCCGCCTGCCGATTCGCCGAACCGGCCGTGAACACGACGGGAGGCTCGCCGCCCTCGAGGTAGCGGACCACTTCGGTGTCCGGTTCTTCGATCGCCGACTCGTCCCAGAGCGGGAACCCTGCGTACTCGACACTCGTCGGCCAGTCCGGCTGCCGCGGGCCGAACCACTCGGGGAACAGGCAGAGGTTGCAGTCGGTCGAGTGCCACCAGCGGACGGTCCGGTTCATAGGCTCCAACCCGTGCCTCGCGCGGAACGCGTTGACGGAGGGCCGCACGACGGGGTCGATCACGAACCGCTCGCCGATCCAGAACTGGAACCGCCTCAGCCATCGAGGCCCGCCGAGCATGCCGGCGTAACGGGGTGACTCGAAGTCGCTCCAGAAGACGACCGGCTGCAGTTGCACCGTGACGAGAGGAACGCCGAGCACCTCCTGGGCGATGCGGGCACCGACGCCCAGGCAGCTCGAGAGGACGACGGTCTCGCCCGGAAGGTACCGCTCGCGAATGGTCTCGAACTGCTGTTCGAAGTTCGGCTCGACGCCCCCCTTCCAGACGGCCTCGAACGACTTCCGCGGATGCCAGAGCTTCGGGTCGGCCGTCGTCGTCTCGTACTGCGCGACCGTGCCGAACGGTTCGAAGTCGAGACCGGTCCGCTCGAAGAGCTCGGCGAAGTAGGGACACGAGAAGACGGTCACCCGGTGGCCGCGACTCTTCAGGGCGAGCCCGAGACCGACGTACGGGTGGACGTCGCCGTAGGAGCCGATCGGGAAGAGGAGCGCGTGCATCGTGTTCTGGCCGCGAGGACGGAGTCGGATTGTGGTCGTCCGACGGTCGTCCTTCCAGTACGTGGGCGCGTTGACCGCCTCGCCGGCCCGTGGCACGATGCCGCGCGACGATCCGACGACTTCACCGAGCGAGTGCCTGCGATGAGCGACGAGCTGTTCTGCGTGCGTGATCAAGTGGTGCTCGTCTCCGGCGGGAGCCGGGGCATCGGGAAGGCACTCGCCGGGGGGTTCGCGGAACGCGGGGCGAAGGTCGTCGTGACGGGCCGCGAGGCCGCGACGATCGAGGCGACGGCGGCCGAGTTGTCGACCGACGAGACCCCGGTCACGCCCCTCGTCTGCGACGTGGCCGACGTCGACGCGGTCGAGCGGACGTTGGCCGCCGTGCTCGAGCGGCACGGTCGGATCGACACGCTGCTGAACGTCGCCGGCGTCAACAAGCGGCAGCCGGCGGTGAAGTTCACGCCGGAGGAGTTCGACTTCGTCGTCGGCATCAACCTCCGCGGAGCGTTCTTCCTCGCCCAGGCGGTCGGAAAGCACCTACTGGAACGGGGCTCGGGCTGCGTGGTCAACATCGACTCGTTGAACTCGTACGGGCCGCTGAAGAACGTGCTGCCGTACGCTGCCAGCAAGGCCGGCATGAGCGCGATGACGCGGGCCCTCGCAATGGAGTGGGGACCGCAGGGCGTGCGGGTGAACGGCCTCGCCCCCGGCTTCATCCTGACCGACCTGACGCGGAAGCTCTGGTCCGACGAGACGATGCAGTCGTGGGCGAAGGCGAACACGCCGCTCGGCAGGCTGGGGGAGGTGGACGACATGGTGGGGACGGCCGTCTTCCTCGCCTCACCCGCCGCGGCGTTCCTGACCGGCCAGACGATCTACGTCGACGGCGGCGTCGTCTCCGGCATCCACTGGCCGATTCCGGAGTAGCACCGGCGCCGGCCCGGCCGGATCGGTCTGGAGCGAATTCGCGAGATTCGCGAAACTCCCCGCCTCTCCATCTCTCCGAATGGGCCGTTCCGCCCGTGGCTCCCCTCCGCGAACCTCGTTCGACGGACACCGGCCGCGTCACGCACTGGTGGCGTTGGGCGATCGCGATCTGCGCGACGGTCGTGGTGGCGGGTTGCCAGTCGATGCCGCGGAGTGCCGTGTCGACGCCCGGGCCGCCAGGCAGGGCACACTTCGACGCGTACGAAGTCGTCGAATGGCGTGAGTCGCACGCCGCCGACGCCGATCGTCCGCACGCCGCGTGCGAAGTCTCGCGGTCGCGGTTCCACAAGGACCTCGACGAATGGGGACCGATGCTGCGGGACGATCTCTTCGGAGTCGTCGGCGACCCGTGGAACCTGACGCTTCTCGGCACCTCGCTCGGCGGCTCGATCGCCATTCGGCAGGATCTCGACGGTCGCGTTCGTGACGACACGGCAGCAAACCCGGAGCGGTGGGGCGACGGATCGCGGATCGTCGGGCACTTCGGCGAGGCCCCGGTGCAGATTCCCGCGCTGCTGGGCGTCTACTGGCTGAGTCTCGAACGCAAGGACGAACGGCTGCACGAGTTCAGCCGGTCGGCGATCTCGGCCTACACGATCATGGGGCTGAGCACGCTGGCGGTGAAGGGGGCAACCGACACCGACCGGCCGACGGACGACTGGAACAACGGACGCTGGGGCTTCCCGTCGTTCCACGCGGCGAGCACGGCCACCATCGCAGGGGTCGTCGACGAGCACTACGGGACGGCCCGCGCGCTGCCGTTCTACGCTCTCGCCGGGGCGGTCGCCTGGACGCGGATCGACGAGCGGGACCACGACCTGTCCGACGTCGTCTTCGGCACGGCCATGGGCTACGTCGTCGGCAAGTCGGTCGCCCGTCGGCACCGCGAGGGGAACTCGCGGGTCCGCGTCGCTCCGTGGGTGCACCCCACGGAGGACGCGACCGGACTGATGTGGACGATCGACTTCTGAGTCGTACCGACGCTCCGCGGACGCTTCAGCGCACGCAGACCGTGGATTCCGCGCGGCTCGGCGGCTGCGACGGCCGACGTGCAGGCGGGCCGTCCTCTCCGACGAGAATCTCCGTGCGGGCGATCGGGATCTCACGAGGGGCCTCGATGACCAGTGAGACCTTGCTCCCGGTCGTCTTGGCGACTCGGACGACGACGTCGTCCCCGATGCGAAGCGACTCTCCCGACTTGCGGCTGATGACCAACATTCCGTGCTCCTTCACCGTTGGACTGAATTCCGATTGGACCGGGCGCGCATCGTCAGGACGCGCGTCTCCCGAAAGGTGACCTCGTGCACGTCGCGCTCGCGGAGGCGACGGCTGGGCCGACGCCGGACTTGGTCGAACGACCGTGTCCGTGGGTCGCGGCGTTCAGCCGCGGGACGTCGCCCCGGCGAGCGGGGGACCGGTCCTCTCGGGGAGCGAGCCTTCCCGGAGCGTTGCGACGTGCTGCCACATCGACCACGCTTGCCAGCGTGGGGGCGTCGTCGCGAAAGTCACTCCGTTGAACGGCATCGCTCGGCTTCCTTCCTTGGGGTCGGCGGATCATAGCTGCGTCTTCCGAACCGTCAAGACTTTCTGGAAACCTGAACACCTCGACCCGTCGCCGAGGCAGTTTCGCGAAACGCCCGAATCCACTCGGTGGGATTCCACACCCAGAAGCGTATTTCCGGGTCCTCCGTAACACCCTTTCCGTGCGAACGGCCGAAAACATGCAAATCGACGAGATCCGCGAACAACTCCGGGCCGAAGGGCTCGACGGCTGGCTGTTCTACGACCACCACCACCGCGACCCGATCGCCTACCGCGTCCTCGGGCTGCCGGCGGACCTCCACGCCAGCCGCCGCTGGTACTACCTGATCCCGGCCGAAGGCGAACCGCGGAAGCTGGTGCACCGCATCGAGGCCCGGGCTCTCGACTCCCTGCCGGGTGACAAGCTCGTCTACTCAAGCTGGCAGGAACAGCAGGAACGGCTGGGCGAGTTGCTGAAGGGGACGAAGAAGGTCGCCATGCAGTACTCGCCCGACTGCATGAACCCGTACGTCAGTCTCGTCGACGGCGGCACGGTCGACCGGGTCCGCTCGCTCGGCGTCGAGGTCGCCACCTCGGCATCGTTGGTCAGCTACTTCGAGGCGCGGTGGTCGGAGACGCAACGTGAGTCGCACTACGAGGCGGGTCGGCGAATCGACGTGATCCGCCGCGAGTCGTTCGAGGAGGTCGCCCGTCGAATTCGTTCCGACGGCGAGACCGAGGAACACGTCATCGCCGAGTTCGTCCAGCAACGCTTTCGCGAGAACGGGCTGCACGCCGAGGACGGGCCGATCGTCGCGGTGAACGCACACGCCGGCGACCCCCACTACGCGCCGACGGCCGAGTCGTCCTGGCCGATCAAGCCGGGCGACCTCGTGCTGATCGACATGTGGGGCAAGCTCGCCGACGTGCCGGGCAGCGTGTACTACGACGTCACCTGGACCGGCCACTGCAGCGAGACGCCGCCCGACGAGGTGGTGAACGTCTTCTCGATCGTGATGGCCGCCCGCGACGCAGCCCTGGAGAAGGCGAGAACCGCGATCGAGTCCGGCACACCGCTCGCCGGCTACGAGATCGACGACGCCTGCCGGAACGTGATCGTCGAGGCCGGATTCGGCGACGACTTCGTCCACCGCACCGGCCACAGCATCGGCGAGGAGGTGCACGGCAACGGGGCCAACGCCGACAACCTCGAGGTCCGCGACGAACGCCCGGTCATCCCCCGCACCTGCTTCTCGATCGAGCCGGGCATCTACCTCCCCGAGTTCGGCTGCCGCAGCGAGATCGACTGCTACGTCAGCGAGACCACCGCCGAGGCGACCGGCGAGGTGCAGACCGAGTTGGTACGCATCGTGTGAGCGCCCGACGCAGCGCCGAGGACGACGACCGTTCTCGCAGAGACCGAAGCCCCCCGTCGCCCGAACCTTCGGCAACCGACTCGACGTCGTTCCCGGCACGACGACCGCTGGCGAATACGCCGGTCGCGTTGTACGGTCACGCCGTTGCGCTCCGTCCTCTCACCTGGAGTCTTTCCGTGAACGCCAAAGATGCCATTCGCTCCTCCGCCGCTCTCAGCATGATGGTGCTGAAGTCGTACGTCAGCGACTTGGACGACGCCGAGTTGACGACCCGGCCCGGAGAGGGCTGCAACCACCTCGCCTGGCAGTTGGGGCACCTCGTCGGGTCGGAGGTCCACCTGCTCAACGAGATCGTCCCCGGAACGACGGTCGATCTGCCCGAGGGGTTCGTCGAGGCCCACTCCAAGGAGCAGGCAGGCGACGACGACCCGTCGCACTTCCACGACAAGCAGACCTACCTGGACCTGTACGACGAGGTCCGCGCGGCGTCGCTGGCCGCTCTCGACGCGTACCCCGAGGCCGACCTCGACAAGGAGACCCCCGAGCACTTCCGCAACTTCTGCCCCACCATGGGCGACCTGTTCACGCTGATCGCCACCCACCCGATGATGCACGCCGGACAGTTCGCGGTCGCCCGCCGCAAGCTCGGCAAGCCGATCCTGATGTGAGTGGTCTGAGAAGGGCCCCAACCCTGGTTCGACGACATGACTCGCGGCCTGCTGTTCGCCATCGCCCTCTCGGCCAGCACGCGTAACGCGGGCGTGCGTGCCTCGTCTGAATTGCCGGGCGGCAGCAGTCGATGCTGAAGACGTTCGTCGGGGTTGAAGAGGGGGGCACGCGCCGGACCCCGGCTGCCGACCCGCGCCCCTGAGGACCGGCTCGACGAGATTGTCCGTCGCGCTCCGGGATCGACCTGCTACCATCGAGGCGTCGGAAGGGAGCGACGATGACTCGAACCGCCCTGCTGTTCGCCGTGACGCTGGCCGTTGCGACGGTCGCTCTCGCTGGAGAAGACGGACGTCGGCTCGACGGACCCGGTGACTCCGAGATCACGGCGTTCGTCGAGCAGCTCGGCGACGCCGACTTCCGCGCGCGGGAGCGGGCGACCAAGAGGCTGCTCGAGATTGGACCGGCCTCACTCCGGGCATTGAGGAACGCCCCGCGGTCGGACGTCGAGATCCGGTACCGCGCCAGGCGGATCTCACGCCGAATCCTCGGCCGCTCGACACGGCTGACGGCCGACTTCGAACGCGAGGTCGAGGCGATCTACGACGAGACCGATCTTCGCATCGAGAGGGCCAGTCGCGAAACCGCCGAGAAGCTGGAGCCGATTCGGGACTCGTTGACACGATCGCAGCGACTCGACGAGGCCATGGCCGTGCGCGCGGCCCGTCGAACGCTGTTGGGGCTCTCCAACGCTCCGGGGGGAGTCGATCTTCCACCAGACGCCGAAGCCGTCGCCGAGTCGCTGGTCGAGAGTCTCACCGAGGCCGAGCAAGACGCGGCCGCTCGAGCCAAGCGGCGAAGGACGGACCTCTTCACCAGTCTCGGCACGCTTCGAGTGTCGCTCGAGAAGGACGGAGAGCAGGAGGCCGCTCGGGCGGTCGGCCAGCTCGTCGAGGCGCTCGACCAGGGGATCGACAAGGTCCTCGACGACCCCGGATCGATCCGACAGCTGGACACCACGGTCGGCCGAGTCTTCTTCGTCCGCACGACTGGGGCGAAAGCAGGTTCCGTCTGGGGCAGCGACCTCTACACGACCGACTCGGCGCTCGCCGTCGCCGCGGTCCACGCGGGAGTGCTTCGCGAGGGCGAGACCGGGACCGTGAAGATCAGCGTGCTCGCGGGGCGGAACTCCTACGAGGGAACCACACGCAACGGCGTCACGACCTCGTCGTGGGGAAGCTACGGCACGAGCTTCCGCGTTGCGAAGGCCACCGGGCTGCTCAAGGGCATGGCGATCCCCGAGGCACGGGGACTGCCGGCCGTCAGCAAGCTGCTGACCGACTACGAGGAGGACGTGGCGGCCATCGAGGAACAGCACGCGAAGCGGTCCACAGCACTCAGGCGGCAAGCGGCTGCCGATCTCGAACCAATCCAAGAAGTGACGGCGAGGAACGCACGACTCGTCGAGGCGCTCGCCGTTCGCTCGACACGTCGCTGGCTGTCGGAGGACTCGTCGGACGATCGCCCGGCCGAACTCCCGCCGTCGGCGAGCCGGATCGTTCGGGAGCACGAACGACGGGCGTCCGAGATCGAGAAGAAGACAACGGAACGGGTCCGCGAGCGACGGCGCGCGGCTGTCGCTCGCCTTCAACTGTTGCGCGCGGACTTCGCCGCGGCCGAGGAGAACGAAGCGGCCACGGCGATCGAGTCGACGATCGTCGCGATGCGGAACGGCTACTCGAAGGCGATCCCCGACCCCGGGAGCGTCGGACGGATGAAGGCGCAGCCGGGCCGGTCCCACTACGTGAAGGTGACCGGCGCACGGAACGGATCGGTGTGGGGGTCGGACGTCTACACGACGGACTCCACGATCGCCGCGGCGGCCGTGCACGCCGGCGTCCTGAAAGTCGGACAGACGGCCGTCGTGAAGATCACCGTGCTCCCGGGCCAGCCCGCCTACGTGGGCACCGAGCGGAACGGAGTCACGACGTCCGCGTGGGGGGCGTACCCGATGAGCTACCGGGTCCGACGCGTCTTCGGCGGGCCACAACCGGCGAAAGCCGAAGCCCCCGCCAAACGTTGACGGCGACTCAGCCGAACAACTCCAGAATCGGTTTGCCGGTCGTCAGCACGCGTGAGAGACCGCTCGCGTCCTGCGGGTCGTTCACCGGCACGTCGAGGGCGTGGTAGATCGTCGCAGCGAGCTCCTCGGGGCGGACCGGGTTGTGCGTCGGGTACTCGCCCTTGCGGTTCGTCTTGCCGTACACGTTGCCCCCCTTGATGCCGCAGCCGGCGATGATGGAGGAGAAGCACTTAGGCCAGTGCTGCCGGCCGGGGGGATCCTGCTTCAGCACGTACGGCGTGCGGCCGAACTCGCCGGTCACGACGACGAGCGTGTTCTCCAGCCGACCGCTCTCGTGGAGGTCCGACAGCAACGCGGAGAGGGCCTGGTCGAGCCGCGGCAGGCAGAAGCCCATGCCGTACGAGCCCTTGCCGAAGGCGTTCCCCATGCCCATGTTCCCGCCGTGCATGTCCCAGCTGCTGCTGGGCGGCCCCTTCTTGTCGTAGTCGGCCTGCCCAGCCCAGCCGTTGACCGTGACGAACCGCACGCCGGACTCCACCATCCGCCGGGCCAGCAGCAGGTTCTGCCCCAGCGGGTGCATGCCGTACTTACGGCGGACCTCGTCCGGCTCGCGGTGCATCTCGAAGGCCTTCCGGCCTTCCATTCGCGTCAGGCCGTCGTAGGTCTTCTCACGCAGATCGGACCAGTCCTTCACCTGCGCGTCGCCGTCGAGTCGGTTGGACTCGAGCCGCCCGAGCAGGGACTTGCGGTACTCGAGCCGGTCCTCGTCGTACGGGTCGAAGATGCGCGGCGGTTCGAAGCTCTCCATGGCCGGGTGGTTGGTCGCCGAGCCGACGAACAGCGGGGCGTAGGCCGAGCCGAGGTAGCCGCCGATGCCGATGTTCGGCGCACAGAAGACCGGGGCGCCGACGCACTTGATCAACCACGCGTTGGAGATGAAGTTCCGCGTGCTCGGCTTGTACTTGGCTACGAACGAACCGATGTACGGCTGACTGTTCGGCCGTCCCTGTTGGACCCGCTCTGTCGACTGGCCGGCGAGCAGGTTGTGCATCGCGTCGAAGTGGTTGCTGATCGCCCCCTGGTGGGACATCGAGTTGATCAGCGTGAAGTGGTCGGTCTGCTTGGCGAGACGCTCGTGCATCTCGTTGATCCGCATGCCCGGCACCTTGGTGTCGATCGGGTCGTACGGGCCGCGGTAGTCGAGCGGGGCGTCCGGCTTCATGTCCCAGGTATCGACGTGGCTGGGCCCGCCGCAGAGGAGCACGAAGATGCAGGACTTCTCCGAGGCGACCGCGTTGCCCGAATCGTCGACGGCGTCCGCTCCCATGACCGCACCGGGCAGCCCGAGGCTCATCGCCCCCAGACCACCCGCCAACAAAGCCTGCCGACGACTCGTACGAAAGTCCTGCATGACGCCTCTCCGAGAACGCGTGGACCAGTGGGGGAGTGTACCCGCCCGAACCCACACACATCAACGAATTGTCATTCGTTTCGGTAACGTCGCCAAACTGGTGAACACGCCTCCCCTAATGCGATGTCGTGTGCTACGGTTCCGCAGGACTCGACGTCCGCCACTCGGAAGGAGTTTCCGTTGCGTCGCCCGCTTGCAGTCGCCGTTCTGACCGTGTGCTTCGTCGTGCTGGCAATCCAGCTGGACCGGCCCGAGGCAAGATGCCTGCTGTTCGCCGGTTTCGAATCGACAACGGACTTCGGGCGTGGCGACCAGCTCGACGCCTCGCAACCGGAGACGCCCTCGCCGACCGTGACGGTTCTCGTCGCGGCGTGCGAGATTCCCGCGGGGCAACCGCTCGGTCCCGACAACTGCATCTTGACCGAGAGGCAGACAACGGACTTGCCAGACGGAGTCCTCACTTCGCCCAGTCAGATCGAGGGTCGTTTCGCAGAATCGCGGCTGTTCCCCGGCGACGTGGTCACCACGTCCAAGCTCAGGACCGCGATTGGAGTCTTCATCCCGAAGGGCATGCGAGTTCGTACCGTTGCGGTGACACTGACGAACGCCCAGCAGGGACGAATTCGGCCAGGGGACGTGATCGACCTCGCGGTCACCTACGAGACGCGATCGCCCGAGGGCGGTCTGACGGAACGCACGAAGACCTTCGCGCAGAACGTGGAGGTCTTCGCCACGGACACACGCCCTCCGCATGAAGGCGACGGGACGGAGACGACCGAGACGCTGAACCTCACGCTGCTCGTCACGCCCACCCGGGCCAACCTGATGAAGCTTGCCGAGCGGCTGGGCGAGATTTGCATGACGCGTCACCGTAAGGGTGACGAGTCGTAGGCAGTCTCGACCGCTGTTCGCAGACTCTCGGGAAGCCCGGACGGCGAACGCGACTTCATCCGTTTCGTCCGTTCTGCTAGCGTCCTCGTCGAAGTGGCCGTACACCGTTCCAGGAGGGTTCCGATGCTCCGCTCGCTCGTCGCTGCCGGCCTGCTGCTCTTTGCCGTCTCCAGCGCTTCGGCGCAGTGGCCGTTCGTCGTCCGCGAGGCCCGGTTGGTGGAACCAGTCGACGCCGTCGCCCCGGCCCCGTCCGACGACGAGGTGAAGAAGCTCGTCGCCGAGAACCCGACGCTCGTTCGCGAACTGCTCACGGTCGGCACGGAGCAGCAAGAAGCGGGGCTGCTCTCCATCGTCGCGCTCGGAACCCCGGCCGTCGAACCGCTGATCGCCGAACTCGACAACGAGAACGAAGAGGTCCGGGCCGCTGCGGCCAACGTGCTCTGCTACACGTGTGCCCACGAGGACGCCCCGCGGTCGAAGATCGTTCGCGAACTCCTGAAGCTGAAGGCGGCCCATCCGGACGAGGGCTACGGCGAGTTGCTGTTCCTCGTGATCCGAATGACGCGGCCGGACGTGCGTGCCACCTATCGCCGACAGTTGGAACATGCCCTGACCGACGGGCTCGTTGAGACGAGTTCGCCGAGCGCCTGCCCTCCTGGCGGCTGCCCGCTTCCGCCGTCACTCCCGCCGGGTGCCGCGGGGAACGCCGTCGAGTATGCCCCGACCACGCCGACCCCGTTGTACTGAGTGGTCCGACCGAGCGTGTGAGGCCACGATCCGTTCGGTGGTCGTGGGACTCGACGAAACAAAGGTCGATACTCGGCCGCGTCAGTCGGCGATCCACCACTTGCCGTCGGACTTGCGCAACTCGAGCTTGTCGAGCGACGGAACGCCGGTGAACGTGGCCGAGTCCCCCTGCTCGGAGACCTCGACGGCGAGCTCTGGTTCGTCCGGCACGGGCGGGAACCCCCGTTCCATGTCGCGGCCGAGTTCCTCGCGGTCGTCCGGGTGGACGAGTGCCACGCAGGACGCTTTGTCCTTCGCTCGGATCGCCTCGACGAACCGTTCCAGCACCTTCAACGGGTCCGACTGGTCCGGCCCGTCGCCGTTCCAACCGTCTGGCGTGGACTCGCCGCCCGTGTCGGTCGTCGTCTCGGCGGTGCCGCCCGTGTCGGACGACTCGGGTGACGGCTCCACTCCCCCGCTACAGCCGACGTAGAGAACGGTGCACAACAAGGCGGTCGTGAGTCGAGTCATCGCTGCCCTCCTACCCCATCCGTTGTCCGGTCCTGTGCGGAGACCGACACCGGGCTCCGCGAGTGGTTGGCACGTTCCAGATTTCGACGCGTCCCCGCAAGTCTCGCCGTCACCGACGAGACGGACGGCCGACTCGGGCGGTACGATGAGTTTCTCTCTGCCCGTCCACCTCACTTCGCCCGTCCCGTCATGTTCGAAACCGCCGAACTCGGTCGCCGCATCCCGAAGCGCGAGTACTCCGAGCGGGTCGACTCGTTGCGGCAGGACCTGCTCACACTCCAGAACGACCTGCGGCAGGTCGGCCGGTCGCGGCTCGTCGTCGTCTTCGCCGGCGTGGACGGGGCCGGCAAGCGGGAGACCGTCGGCCTGCTCAACAGCTGGATGGACGCCCGCTGGATGGTGACCCGGGCGTTCGAGACGACCGACGAGGAACGCCGGTTTCCCGAGTACTGGCGGTACTGGCGGAGCCTCCCGCCGCGGGGTCGCATCGGACTGTTCCTCAGTGCGTGGTACTCGCAGCCGGTCATCGACCACGCCTACGACCGGATCACGCCCGCGGAGTTCGACGCCAAGCTGGACCAGATCCTCGCCTTCGAGACGGCCCTCGCCGACGACGGTGCCGCGGTCGTGAAGTTCTGGATGCACCTCAGTCGTGAGGCCCAGGAGACGCGGCTGATGAACCTGAAGAACGACCCGCTCACACAGGCCCGGGTGCGCGAACAGGACTGGCACAACCTCGAACGTTACGACCGCTTCGTCGCCGCGGCCGAGCGGGTCATCTCGCGGACCAACACCGGCCAGACGCCCTGGACGATCGTCGAGGGGGTCGATCCCAACTACCGCAGCCTCACAGTGGGCGAGTTCGTCCGCGACACGCTCCGGAAGACGGTCGAAGAGGTCCGGCTCCACGAGGAGTCGGAACGGCGACGCGTGAAGCAGGCCGAGAAGCAGGCTGAGAAGAAGGCCGGAAAGAAGGCCAAGGCCGACGAGGACGACAACCGGCCGCGGCTGCCGACCGTCCTCTCCCAACTCGACTGCTCGAAGTCGATTCCCAAGGACGAGTACGCCGAGCAATTGAACCAGCTGCAGGCCGAACTCCACCTGCTGCACCTCCGCGCTCGCGAGGAGGAAGTCGCCACGATCCTCGTGTTCGAGGGCTGGGACGCCGCCGGGAAAGGGGGAGCGATCCGCCGCGTCGCTGCCGCCCTCGAGCCGAAGAACTGCCAGGTCCACGGCGTCGCCGTTCCCACCGACGAGGAACTCGCCCAGCACTACCTGTGGCGGTTCTGGCGGAACGTTCCCCGGGACGGGCACGTCGCCATCTTCGACCGTTCGTGGTACGGCCGCGTGCTCGTCGAACGCGTGGAGGAGTTCGCCACCGAGGAGGAGTGGCGACGTGCCTACGCCGAGATCACCGACTTCGAGAACCAACTCGTCGAGCACGGCTCGGTGCTCGTCAAGTTCTGGATCCACATCACCCGGGAGGAGCAGCTCGAACGGTTCGAGGACCGTGAGGCCACGCCGCACAAGCACTGGAAGCTGACCGAGGACGACTGGCGGAACCGCGAGAAGTGGCCCGAGTACGAAGAGGCCTTCGACGACGTCGTGCAGTACACGAGCACCCGCCTCGCCCCGTGGACCCTCGTCGAGGGGAACGACAAACGGTACGCCCGGATCAAGGTGCTGAGGACCGTCTGCGAGCGGCTGCGGGAACGGCTCGGCGAGCCACCGCTCGCGAGCGACTGACCGGACGACCGCGACGCGGTTCACACCCATCGGCGAACGGCCTCGACGGAGTCGAACGGCAGGGTGTTGAAGGCGATCCTGCTCGACGGGGCTTCGCGGTGGACCACGTTGACCATCCGCTCGAACAGCAGGAACAGGTCCGGGTCCGTCCGAACGCCGGCACCGATGAGCACGACGTCCGGCGTGTTCTCCGTAAGGGCCTCGACGAGTTGGCGTTCGGCCGTCTCGCCGGTGTCCGTCAGGCACCACTCGGCCTCGAATCCGGCTGCTCTCAGGTCGGCCAGTACCTCTTGGAACGCTGCTTCGAGCTTCTCGACGGAGAGTTGGGGCCACTTCGCGAAGTCGACCGAAGCCGAACGCAGTCCGACCAGCAGAACCTTCTTGCTCACGCGAACGCTCCCCGGGTTGCTTCCGCTCGACTCAGAACGGCACGTCCTCGTCTTCGATGGCCGCCGCGTTGAACTGCGCGTTCACGTCGTCCACGTCGTCGGCCGCCGTGGAGGCCCCGCCTCCCAGGACGCGGAAGCTCTGGGCCTCGGCACTCAGGAAGTACTTCACCTCGCTCTGCGGATCCCGCTGCCACTTGCGACCACCGAGTCGGTAGGTGATCTCGACCTCCTGGCCGACCGCGAGGTCGTCGACGGTGTCGCACGCGTCCTGGACGAAGTCGATCGGAATGTACGACGTGAACCGTCCCTCGTCGTTCTCGAGGACGACCGTCCGCTTGCGGAAGCCGTTCTTGCCGAACGTCTTCGTCTCCTCGACCAAGTGGACCTTGCCTTGGACCGTGGCGTTGCTCATCGACTGCTCCTTTCAGATTCGTGCCGCGTCGCACTCGGAAGCCCTGTCTCGAAGTCGAAGGCGGAACGGCGGCGGGACCGCCATTACAGTGTTGTCCCGCCACGCGGTCAAAGCATGCCGCCAACTTGCCGGCGGCACGCGTTCGCCGCCGGCGGAGAAGCCGGCCCCCACCGTCCCGCGGCCGAGTCGGTCTCGGAGTGGTCCGCCGCGAACGTCGCGACACCTCACCACCACGACCGACGGGCTTCAGGCCCGCCCTTCTCGACGGAATCCGCGTCCCAGCCGCTTTCCGCGTTGCAACCGGCCAGCCGACACGTCCGTCGAGTCACCCCCTCAGTCGCCGAGAGAACGCGATGCGATACCGGACCGCTGTTTCGCTGCTCCCCACCATGCTCTTCACCCTCACGATGGCCGTTCGGGCCGAGGGGGCCGACGAGTCGACGGTCACCGACCGGCCGGGCGTCTTCGACGTCGTCCCGGCCTCGGCCGTCGGAGCGGTCGCCCTACGCGACGTGCCCGGCATCGTGCGGGAAGGCGCCGAGATCGGAGGCGTGTTCCAGTACGTCCCGATCCTCGTCAACGCGGGGCGAGACTGGCTGAGTCGGGAGATGGGCATTCAGAAAGGCGTGGACGACTCTGGGACGTTCGCCCTCGTCTTCCTCGAGGCCGGTGAACCGCAGAACGGCGTCCTCGCGATCCCCGTCGCCGACGCTGACGTCATGGCAGCGAACTTCGAGCTGAAGGCCCGCCAGATTGCCGACGGGGTCGTCGTGCAAGTGCCGAAGGCCAAGCGTGCGGACCCGCTGTTCGTCACGCTGCGTGGCAAGCACTTGCTCGTCGGCCGAGACGAGAAACTCCTCACCGCGGCGGCGAAGGCCGAGCCACTGAGCACGGTGACTCGCAAGGCGGACCGCGACACACTCACGACGGACAACGTCTTCCTCTACGCCAACGTTCGGCTGGCCGGCCGTGCCATGAAGAGAGACGTCGAGGCCTTGATGGGAGTCGTCAAACTCACCAACAACGAGGAAGTGAGCCGCGCGATGCTCGGAATCGGCGTGAAGGACGGGCTCGGAGCCACGGCCGTGCTCGAGTTCGACGGTCCGACGTCGAAGCAACTCCTCACTGCCCTGGTCAGAGGAGAGTCCCCGGCCTCCCTGAGCGGACTCCCTGCGGGGAAGGTCGTCGCCGCCCAGAGTTCCAACGTCGACCGTCAGTTGACCGCGGAGCTGGCAAGACTGGGGTTTGCGGCACTCATCGACGACACAAAGGCGGGCTCCGGTCTCCCGAAGAAGCTGGTCTCGCACCGCAACCTCTCCAACGTCCTGGCCGTCTTCGGCGAGGGGATCGGCCGGCTGAACGGCATGCGTTCGGCCGTCTACGAGAACGACGACCGACGACGCGGGCACTACAGCGTGGTGGCCGTGCTGGACACCGAGGACGCCGAGCAGTTCGTCGCGGACATGACCGGCCTCGCCCGCTTCGTGAACGCCTCGACGCTCCCCGAAGACGAGGTGCGGAAGCAGATCGACGAGCAGACGATTCGCCAACTCGTTGCCGACCTCGGACACCCCGAGTTCCAAGTGCGCGAACTGGCGACGACGAAGCTCAAACTGCTCGGTACGGCCGGGCTCGCGGCGCTCGACGAAGCCGCCGAGTCGGGCGACTTCGAGGTCCGCCAACGGGCCGCACGGGTTGCCAAGCGAGTTCGCTCAGCGGTGACCGTCGCACGCGATGAGATCGCAGACGAGGACCTGCTGTCCCGAGTCGAACCGCAACTCGTCCACCTCCCGAAGCAGGAGACGCGGGTGGGAACGCCCGTCGACTTCGTCCGCATCCGATTGAGCGACGAGGACGAGCAGGTCACGCCGCAGCTGCGAACGTTGTTCGGCGACTCGTGGAACACGATCCGTCTCGCCGCCGTCGGCAAACAGGTCGTCGTCCTGCTGGGGTCCGACACGACCCTGCTGGACAAG
>JANQQW010000167.1 GCA_028284885.1 Planctomycetaceae bacterium | reverse complement strand
TCATCGGCGCCATCGCCGGGCGGTCGGGCGAGTCGGTGGCCGGGCGTCTGCGCGGTCTCATGGCGGGGCTCCGTGAACGTTCGAGTTGGAGGCCCGCCTTGCTGCTGTGTCGCTACCCGGCCGTTCCGCCCCCCTCTTCGCGCGGCGGCGCGAACTTGATCTTCTCGATCAGCGGCACGACACGGGCCGGGTTCTGCGACGTGTCGAGGTGTCCGCGGACGGCGGAGATCGCCTTCATCGTGTGGTTCCAGTGGAGTTCCGGGTCGGCGTCGATCTCGGCCTCGACGTCGTCCATCGGCGCGCCGGACGCCTGCAGGTTGTCCACATAGTCGCGGATCTCCTTGTTCAGGGCGACGTAGGCGGCCTCGCCGTTCCCCTTGGGGGCCCCGCCGAACAGGAGTTCGACCAGCTGCCCGGACTCGTTCGAGATCAGCCGGACCTTGATCGGCGTCAGCAGTGGGTCGTTGGCGGACGAGGTCGGCTCGCCCGAGGGCATGTTGACGTTCACCGCCCCTTCCGGCTCGATGATCTTCAGCGTGAGCATGAAGAAGATGAGCAGTTGGAAGACGACGTCGATCATCGGCGCCATCTGCGGTTCGATCTTCTCGCCAGCCTTGTCGGAGCCGCGAATCTTCATGGTCGGCTCTCCTGTGTGGCCTTGAAGGCGAACCGTTCGAACCCGGCGTCCTGGGCGTACTGAACCGTCCGGGTGACGTCTCCGTGTGGCACGTCGGCATCGGCCCGGATCGAGACGAGCACGTCCTTCAGCTCCGTGTCCGGCTCACCCTGGAAGAACTGGGCCTCGGACCGGAGCCGCGGGGCGTACAGGTCGACCGTGTAGTTGTCGCCGTTGCCGTCGAAGACGTACGGCGTGGGGTCGGTCTTGTTGCCGTCCTTGTCGCGGAGGAACCCGATGTTGACGACGAGTTCCTTCTCGGCCTTCGACTTGGGGGGTTCTACGAGCGGGTCGCGGGGGAGCTTCACCCGCTCGTCCGCTTTCGCCTGTTCGAAGTTCGTGATCACCATGAAGAAGGCGATCAGCTGGAACACGATGTCGATCATGGGAGTCATGTCGACTTCGGGCACATTGGAGGTCGGCTTCTTGAATCGCATGGTCGGAGTGGCCTGGTGTCTGGTCGTCTGGTGCCTGGTGGCCTCGTCGCGACGTCCTCAGCAGACGTCTGGCGACCAGACCACCAGCCGACTCGTTCCCGTCAGTCCTGCTTCTGGGCGGGTGCGGGAGCCGGGGCACCACCGCCACCGGCCTTCTTGCCCACGGTGCTGAAGCGGGCCATCAGGCCTTCGCTGACCATGCCGACCTCGAGCACGAGCCGGGCGACACGGTTCCGCAGCACGCTGTAGGCGATCATGGCCGGGATGGCGACCGCGAGGCCTTCGAGCGTGGTGAACAGGGCGGTCGAGATACCGCCGGCGAGTTCGTTCGGCTTGGGCGAGGTCGCCGAGTTGGCGATCGTCTCGAACGACTGGATCATGCCGTAGACCGTTCCCATCAGCCCGAACATGGGAGCGATGGAGCCGATGAGGGCGAGGTAGCTGAGCCGGTGGTCGAGGGTCATGTTCTCCTCCTCGCCGACCTCCTGCATCCCCTCGATCGCCTCTTCGTAGCCGCGGTTCAGCTTGGACAACCCGGCCGCCAGCACGCGGGCGACGAAGCTGTCGTCGTTCTTCGCCGTGTCGTAGGCACCCTGGTAGTCCTTGGCCGCGAGCTTCTGCTCGAACGTCTCGATGAACGCGGCGGGCAGCATGTTGTCCCGCCGGACCTGCAGCACGTTCATCATGATGAGGGCCACCATCACGAACGAGAGGATGAGCAGGATCAGGCCGAAGAAGCCCGACGCCTCGATCAGCCAGCCGAGGAAGCTCTTCTCCTCGGGAGCGGCCGCCTCGTCCTTCTTCGCCTCACCGCCGTCCGCGGCGTCCTCCCCCTGGGCGAAGGCGACGTTCGTCGTCGGCCCGACGACCCCCGTGCCCACGGCGAAGGTACCTGTGACGACGGCCGCGAGGACCAGCCACGCGAACGGGGAACGCGAGCGGGTGAGTCGGTTCAGCATCTTGACGGCTCCGGGAGCGGCGCTGTGGTCGAGGTGTCCGACCCGCGGCCTCGTGCGCGAATGGTGCGAGTGGACGTGGTCTGGGGAACCGCGGCTTCCGTGCCGGCGCGGTACGTCGGTCGATCGGACTCGGTCCGATGGCCCGGGAGGTGTGGTCGAAACCAGACCTCGATTGTACGGCGACCCTTCGTCGCAATCCAGAATCCAAAGCCAGATCCCGACAAGTCGTCGGGTGAAGCCCGCAGGGCACCCCGACCGCAAGGAAGGCGCGGGCGCGGCTGCTGGTTACGATCGACGGGCTGCCGAACGTCACTCGAACGGGGTTCCCGATGACGCTGCTCGCTCGAACCAACTCGTGGTCACATCGCCTCGCGTTCCTCTTGGCGATCTCCGCGACCCCGCTCGCCGCCGCGGAACCATATCCCCCCAGCGTGCCGAAGAGCGTCTCCAAGTACCCGCCCGTCATGCCGGAGGCGACGGTCGAGACGTACGCGAAATGCGGCGACACGGAGTTGAAGCTGTACGTGTTCCAGCCAACCGAGAGGAAGGTCGCCGAGGCCCGATACCTGGATCGCCGGCCGGCGATCGTCTTCTTCTTCGGCGGTGGCTGGCGTGCCGGGAACCCCGGACAATTCTACGCCCACTGCCGCTATCTCTCGGAGCGCAGCGGCCTCGTCGCCGTCACGGCCGACTACCGGGTGTCGTCGCGGCACGAGTCGACGCCGCAGGACGCCGTCGCCGATGCGAAGGCCGCCATTCGGTACGTCCGCACGAATGCGAAGCGGCTCGGCGTCGATCCCGACCGCATCATCGCCTCGGGCGGCTCGGCCGGCGGACATCTTGCGGCATGCACCGGTGTCGTGCCCGGGTTCGAACCGAAGGACGCCAAGGTCTCCTCCGTTCCCAATGCGATGATCCTCTTCAACCCGGCCGTCATGCTGGCCCCGCTGGACGGTGAGAACCTGCTCGACGAGGAGAAGCTGAAGAGCATCGCCGACCGCACCGGCGGGAAGCCGGTCGAGATCTCGCCGATCCACCACGTGCGCGAGAACCTGCCGCCAACACTGATCCTGCACGGCACGAAGGACACGGCCGTGCCGTTCGCGACCGTCGAACGGTTCTGTGAACGGATGAAGGAGGCCGGCAACGACTGCACGGTCGCCGCCTACGCGGGCCGCCCGCACGGCTTCTTCAACTACAGCCGTAGCAAAGAGGACTACGTCGACACGATCGAGAAGGTGGACGCCTTCCTCGTCCGCCACGGCTACCTCGCCGAGCCCTGAGTCGAACTTCCGAGTCGTCCAAGCACTACGAGTCCCGCCATGCCCCGCCTGCTTGCCCTGCTCGTTCTGTTCTCCTGCGTCTCGCCCGCGCTGGCCGGGAAGTACAACGCGAAACTCGACGTCGGCGACCCGGCCCCGGCGTGGAAGGACCTGCCCGGCGTCGACGGCAAGACGCACTCGCTGGCCGACCTCGCCGACCGGGACGTCGTCGTGGTGCTCTTCACCTGCAACAGCTGTGGCTACTCGCGGGACTACGAGGATCGCGTGAACGCGTTCACCGAGAAGTACGCCGAGGGCGAGAGTGCCAAAGCAGCCGTCGTCGCGATCAACGTCAACAAGGTCGAAGAGGACTTGCTGCCGGCGATGAAGGCCCGAGCCGAGAAGCAGGGCTTCCGGTTCGACTACCTGTTCGACGAGTCGCAGACGATCGCCAAGGACTACGGCGCGGTCTACACGCCGACGTTCTTCGTGCTCAACAAGAAGCGGCAGGTCGTCTACATGGGGCCGATGGACGACGCCAGCGACGCGGAGAACGTGAAGGTCGACTACGTCGAGCGGGCCATGCAGGCCGCCCTCGCCGGGAAGCTGCCGGAGGTGACCGAGAAGCCCCCGATCGGCTGCCGCGTCCGCTACGACGACGGCCGCCGCCGCCGCGGCCGCACCCCCGGCCGACTGGACCCCGAGCCCGACCCAGAGGTCAGCGACTCCGAGTCCAAGTGATAGCCACTACTGCCTCCGCGTGGCCCGCGGAACCGATGCCGGATCGGAGGGCTCGCTCCACGGGGTCCGCCGGGTCCGCCCCTTCGATGACTCCGGGTCGGCGAGGCGTTCGGCAGGAACACCGAAGAGCGGATTGACGACCTCCAAGCGGACGCGGTACCGCCACTGCTGACCCGGCTCGACGTCGAAGTCGACGTAGCGAAACAGGCGCACTCCAGTCGCGGGTGGCGTGCCGCTCTTTTCGGTCGTCTTGGGATGCGTGCCGAGCACCTTCCACGATCCCTGCAGGGCTGGCGGCAGCGGCATGGTGACGGTGGGGTCGATCAACCACTCCGCAGCCGGCTCCTTCGCGAACTTGGGGCTCGCGTCCAGAATCCGAATCGCCAACTCGACGTCGACCGGGGTCCACTTCCCGTACCGGGGCTTCGCCGCCGTTCCCGTCACACGCTGCCGTTCGCACTCGAAGTCTTGAACGAACAGCTTGGCCTGCACCTCGGCTCCCTTCCCAACGAGTTTGCCGAGCTCCACCTCCTGCTCCGCAACGGGAACGAGCCCGCGGACCGCAACGAACGTCAGGGCCCGGCTCCGGGGCCTGCCCGTCGGCGTGTTCAACGAAAACGTCGCACGCCCCGGCGTGCCCACCACGTCTCGAACGGGCAACCACTTCGGTTCCCCGATGCCCGTCTCCTCCGCGACGGCAGCGAGCGGGACGAGGAGTGTCAGGCCAAGGACCGAAAGTCGAGTTGCGAGTTGGGTCACCGGGGGGCTCCTACGCGAGCTCTCGCCGCAAGCCTAGCCCGCCGCAACCGCAAGGTCCACGACCGATCCACGATTCACAGCACGTCGCGGATCTCGGCGTCGTAGACGTAACGGCTCGGCGTCGACGGCTCCGGAACGGCGAGCACCTCCAGCGTCACCGGGCCACGGTCCGGCCAGTCGAACTGCACGATCACGTGGCTGCTCGGCAGCGGGTCCGCCGTCCAGAACCGGACCGCCCGGGCGTCGAGGTCGATCGACTCGCCGAAGACGATCTCGAACGCGTCCGAGTCGCTGAGGCTCGTCACCGGCTTACCGCTCGGCACGATGACCGACGTCGGGGCCCGGTAGGCGACGCGGTCGGGTCGAGGCACCGGCGTCTCCGGCGGGGCCACGTTGCGGACGATCGGGGTGTCGGAGGTCGAGGACATCGTTCAGGTCGACGTGGGGACGGGAACCGAAGTCGCGAGCGTTCTTCCATCGTTGCAGGGGGCGCGACCACGGAGGAGCGCGGTTGCCGCCGACGCGCGGAAGTCCCGGCAGGCGCCCGTCGTCCGCGACGCGCCTGCGGGTCGTGCGGGCACGTTGCCGTGCGGCCACACGGTCGTTGAAAACCGGTTCCAGCGGGTCAATAATCGGGCCACGACGACGCGACCGCCTCTCCTGCCACGCCGTCCCACCTCCGCACAGACCGACCACTTCCGACCGGAGCCGCTCCCGTGAGCAACCTCGACGCCCTCGTGGCCGAAGCCAAGAAGAAGCTCGACGAACAGACCGTCGAGTGCGTCCAACTCCACTTCCACCCGGAGAAGGGCGCCCCGTACTGGCTCGAGAAGGCCTCCGGCCTCGACTTCGACCCGCTGAAGGACGTGAACTGCTTCGACGACTTGAAGAAGTTCCCGCTCTTCGAAGACGACGACCTCCGCGGCGGCCCCGTGCAACGCTTCCTGCCGCAGGCCCACTGGAACAAGGGGCGGTACGTCTTCGAAACGGGCGGCACCACCGGCACCCCGAAGTCCCGCTGCGTCGTCGACGACTTTCGCATCGACTACGAGGAGTTCTCCGCCACCCTGCCCGACGAGGCCTTCCCCCGCGGCAGCAACTGGCTCATGCTCGGCCCGTCCGGTCCGCGGCGGCTGCGGCTCGCCGTCGAACACCTCTGCCAGTACCGCGGCGGCATCTGCTTCTGCGTCGACCTCGACCCCCGCTGGGTCGTCAAGCTCCTCAAGAAGGGCAAGATCGACGAGGCCAAGGAGTACTCCGCCCACGTCATCGACCAGGCGATGACCATCCTCACCAGCGGGCACGACATCAAGGGCATGTTCGCCACGCCCAAGCTGCTCGAGGCGCTCGCCATGCGGCTCATCGACGAGGGGTCCAGCATCGAGGAGATCGGCATCACCGGCATCTTCGCCGGCGGCACCGAGTTCACCCCGCAGTGGTACCGCTTCTGCAAGGAGGAACTCCTCGGCCCGGACGTCTACATCACCCCCACCTACGGCAACACGCTGATGGGCCTCGCCTGCGGCAAGCCGTTCGACCCGGCCGACGAGTACAAGATCACGTACTACGCCCCGCAGCCCCGCGCCGCCGTCGAGGTGGTCGACTTCGACAACTACGACGAACTCGTCGGCTACGGCGAGACCGGCCGCGTGAAGCTCTACACCCTCACCCACGAACTCTTCATCCCGGGCTTCATGGAACGCGACGAGGGCGAACGCGAGGAACCCCACGAGAAGTACCCTTGGGACGGTGTCAGCGGCACCCGCCCGTTCCACGAGATCGCGAAGGCGACGACGGTCGGGGTTTACTGATTGCAGCGAGTGGGGAGTAGCGAGTAGGGAGCAGCCTCTGATGGGAGATCGGAAGGTGGTCGACACCTATCGTGATCTCGTCGTGTGGAAGAAGGCGATGCGGCTCAGCGTCGACGTCTATCGCGCGACCAGCGGCCTCCCCTCCGACGAGCGTTTCGGGCTGACGTCGCAGATGCGTCGGGCGTCGAGTTCGATCGCGGCGAACATCGCCGAAGGACATGATCGTGGTTCGACGAACGACTTCGTCAGGTTTCTCTGGATCGCGAACGGATCGCGGGTCGAGTTGGAGACGCACCTGATGCTCGCGGGGGAACTGGGTTTCCTTTCACGCGAGGTAGTGAAAGAGTTGCTCGCAACCACCGAAGAGATCGGCCGAATGCTCGTCGGCCTTCGCCGCTCCTTGGATCAGACGAAGTAGGGACCACAATGCGACTGGACACGAGCCGCGCCATCCGCTGCCGCCGCTTCCGGTAAGCCCGCGGGGCTACTCCCTACTCCCTGTTCGCTACTCCCTCACAACCCCACTCCAACAGACGCACCCACCATGTACGAAATCCCCGTCATCCGCTGGGGCAAGCCGTATGCCTCGATGAGTCACACCGAGGTCGTTCACTTCGAGACCGGCGAGGCGCTCGCCAAGGTCGGCGAGGCGAACGGCGGCATGATCAAGATGGATGCCAAGAAGGCCCGGAAGGCCCGCGAGGTGCTTCGCGAGTTCTCCATCGAGGACCTCGTCGCGAAGTGCAAGGTCGCCGCCAAGGCCTTCGTCGAGGAGGACCTCCCGCTCGGCGACGGTGTGCAGTCGCCCGACGACTTCTGCCGGCTGCAGTCCGCGACGACCGGCATGCCGGAGCACATGTGCCGGTTCAACATGACGAAGAACGCCTTCGTCCTGGAGAACATGGACAAAATCCTCGACGCCCTCACCCGCGGGCTGCCGTACGACATCCTCACGAACGGGTACGGCATGGAGGACCGCGGCGTGATGGTCAGCTACCAGCCGACCTGTGACGCCGCCGGCTGGGTGCTCCCCTCGAACAGCCCCGGCGTGCACACGCTCTGGCTGCCCGTCATCCCGCTGCAGATCGGCCTGATCCTGAAGCCCGGCCGGTCCGAGCCGTGGACGCCGTACCGCATGTACGAGGCGTTCGCCAAGGCGGGCGTGCCGCGTGAGGCGTTCTGCCTGTACCCGGGCGGCGGGGCGAGCGGGGCCGAACTGGGCGGGGCCGTGCTCGAGAGCTGCGAGCGGTCGGTCATCTTCGGCGGGCAGGCGACCGTCGACATGTACGCCGGCAACCCGAAGGTCTCCGCCCACGGGCCGGGCTACTCGAAGATCGTGCTCGGCGAGGACGTCGTCGACGACTGGGAGAAGTACCTCGACCTGATCGTCGACAGCGTCTACCTCAACAGCGGCCGCAGCTGCATCAGCTGCTCCGGCGTCTGGGCTCCACGGCACGGGGCAGAGATCGCCGACGCGATCGCCCAGCGGATCGGGCCGGTCGCACCGAAGCCGATGAACGACCCGGAGTCAGGCCTCGCGGCCTTCACCATCGAGGGGGCCGCCCAGGCGATGAACGCCCAGATCGACGAACTCGTCAAGTCGTCCGCCGTCACCGAGGTGACCGAGAAGTACCGCGACGGCGACCGGCTCGTGGAGAAGGAGCGGTGCTCGTTCCTGCGGCCCACGGTCGTCCACGTGAAGGACGTCGCCGACCCGCTGGCCGACACCGAGTACATGTTCCCGTTCGTCTCGGTCGTCGACTGCCCGCAGGACCAGTTCATCCGCAAGTCCGGCTACACGCTCGTCGGCACGGCGCTGACGAACGACGAGAAGTTCAAACGCGACCTGTTGGAGTCGCGGAACATCGACCGGCTGAACATCGGCGAGGTGAAGACGCTGCAGCTGAACTGGCTGCAGCCGCACGAGGGGAACATCATCGACTTCCTCTACCGGAACCGGGCGTTCCAGACGAGCCCCCCGCCGGCCCACTGAGCGTTTGGCGACCGCGGCTCAACTTCCCGCGTTCTCCTGCCGATCCCTGCGAACGGGGAAACCGTTGCGACCGGCCGCACGTGCGGCCGGTGCCCAACGCTCGTTCGTAGGAGGGGGCAGGATGCTTCGCGCGCTCGTTGTCGTCGGTGCCGTGTTCGCGGCGGTCGGTTGTCAGCACGACTGCACACCGAGTCCGAAGCCGTGGCATCGGCCGGCCCGGTTGTCCGGGGCCCAGCCGTTCCAAGGAGAGCAGCCGCTGGACGCCGTCGAGCCGGAGGTCGATCCGGCCTATCCGGAGACCCCGGACCTGACCCGTCCGCCACTGCCGGACGTGCCGCCGAAGCCGCCGGGCGTGGACGTGAAGGCCGAGGACTTCACGGCCCCCTGAGCGCGCTCAGCACTTCCGGCCCTTGCGGGCACAGTCGACGAGCAGGTTCGCGACGAGTGCCGTCCAGCCGGTCTGGTGGGCCGCGCCGAGCCCTTCGCCGGTCTCGCCGTGGAAGTACTCGTAGAACGGGATCTGGTCCTGCCAGAGCGGGTCGGTCCGGAACAGTTCCTCGTCGCCGACGACCGGGCGGCCGCCCTCCTCCGAGCGGCGGAACAGGCCGATCAGCCGGTCGCCGATCTCGTCGGCCGCCTCGGCCAGCCGCATCGGCCGTCCCGTGAAGCGGGGGAACTCGGGCCGCAGCGTGTCGCCGAAGTACCGGTCGTACTCCCGCAGCGACTCGATCATCAGGAAGTTGAGCGGGAACCAGATGGGCCCCCGCCAGTTGCTGTTGCCGCCGAACAGGCCGCTCGTGGACTCGCCGGGGTCGTAGCCGACGCGGAACGTCTCGCCGTTGAGGTGCAGCTCGAACGGATTCCTGCCGTGCTGTCGGGAGAGCGACCGCAGCCCGTGGTCGGCGAGGAACTGTGACTCGTCGAACAGCCTCGGCAGGATGCGTTCGAGCTTGTCCCGGTCGACGACCGACAGCAGGAACCGTCCGCTGTCGCCGCGCTCGTCGAGCGGGTGGACGTGGCGGATGAGGTCTCGGCGGTACTTGAGGAACCAGCCGGCGCGGCGGGCGAAGTGCGGGTTCTCGTCGAGGTGCCGCTGCTCGATCGTCGCGGCGGCGAACAGCGGGATCAGTCCGACGAACGACCGCACCCGCATCGTCTCGCCCGGGCCGTGGTCGCAGTGGATTCGGTCGTAGTAGAAGCCGTCCGCCTCGTCCCACAGCCCGTAGTCGCCCGGCTTGTTCATGGCGTGGGCGATGTAGACGAAGTGCTCGAAGAACTTCGTGGCGATCGGTTCGTAGGCCCGGTTGCGGGAGGAGAGCTCGAGGGCGATGACGAGCATGTTGAGGCAGTACATCGCCATCCAGCCGGTGCCGTCCGCCTGCTCCAGCCGGCCGCCGTGCAGGGACTCGCTGCGGTCGAAGACGCCGATGTTGTCGAGCCCGAGGAAGCCCCCCTCGAAGACGTTCTGGCCGTCGGAGTCCTTGCGGTTCACCCACCAGGTGAAGTTGAGCAGCAGCTTGTGGAACACCTCCTCGAGGAAGGCGTGGTCCGCCTCGCCGGTGACGTCGCGGGTGATCTCGAAGACCCGCCACGCCGCCCACGCGTGCACGGGCGGGTTCACGTCGCCGAAGTCCCACTCGTACGCCGGCAGCTGGCCGTTGGGGTGCATGTACCACTCGCGGAGGATCAGCACCATCTGCCGCTTGGCCCACTCCGGGTCCACCAGGGCGATCGTCACGCAGTGGAAGGCGAGGTCCCAGGCGGCGAACCACGGGTACTCCCACTTGTCCGGCATGGAGATCACGTCCAGGTTGTAGACGTGTCGCCAGTCGCCGTTGCGGACGCGGCCCCGGTCCTTCGGCGGCTTGGGGGGCAGCGGGTCGCCCCGCAACCAGAGGTCCACGCTGTAGTGGTAGAACTGCTTGGTCCACATCAGCCCGGCGATCGCCCGGCGGTGGATCAGCCGTTCGTCGTCCGAGAGGTCGTCCGGCTGGATCACGGCGAAGTACTCGTCCGCCTCGGCTCGTCGTCGCGAGACGACCTCGTCGAAGTCGGCGAACGGCTGCGGGAGACGGGTCGGGCCGAAGCGGACCTCGACGACCATCGACCCGCCCGGCGGCACGACGCCCCGGAACCACCCGGCCGCCTTCGTTCCCCGGCGGTCCGGGTTCACGTGCTCGTTCCGCCAGCCGACGACCGCGTTGTCGATCCCGTCCTTCACGTACGGGGCCTCGTTCTCGCTGCCGAACAACGCCTCGTTGTTCGTCTCGTTCTCCGTGAACAGCAGCTGCGGCTCGAGCGTCGATCCGTCCGCGGCGAAGCCCCGGCAGGTCCACCAGCGTCGGCCGAGGTGCTTGTGCTGCAGCGCGATCGTGTCGTCGTCCTCGGCCCACAGGCTGGGGCGGTCGGCGGCCGGACGCCACGACCAGACGTTCCGGAAGACGACGTGCGGCAGCAGGTGCAGCGGCGCCTCGTCCGGTCCGCGGTTCACCGCCGTGATGCGGCAGAGCACGTCCTCCTCGTCCGCCTTCGCGTACTCGACGGAGACGTCGAAGTACCGGCCCTCACGGAACTCGTCGGCGAGCGCGTCCTTCAGCTCGAACTCGCGGTCGTGGTAGCCCCGGTTGGCGTTCTCCTCGACCAGCCGTTCGTACGGGAACTCGACCTGCGGGTACCGGTACAGCAGCCGGCCGTAGGAGTGGGTGGGCGTCATGTCCTCGTGGAACCAGTACTCCTTCGCGTCCTCGCCGTGGTTCCCCTCGGGGCCGGAGAGGCCGAAGAACCGCTCCTTCAGGAACGGGTCCCGTTCGTTCCACAGGGCGAGGGTCAGGCAGACGTTCTGGAAGCGGTTGCAGAAGCCGGCGATGCCGTCCTCGTTCCAGCGGAACACCCGGCTGCGGGCCTGCTCGAAGGGGAAGTGGTTCCAGGCCTCGCCGTCGGCGGAGTAGTCCTCGCGGACGGTTCCCCAGGCCCGGTCGGCCACGTAGGGGCCCCAGTTCTTCCAGTCGGCTCGTCGAGCCTCGGAGTCCGCCAGCCGCCGCTGTTCCGCGGTCATTCGCCTCGTCCTCCGGAAGCGTCGCCGTCGCAAGGGTTCGCCCGCCACGCTACAGTTGGGGCGTGCGAAGGTGACGGTACATCCGGAACGACAAGGCCACAATCGTGTCGGCCGAGACTCCCAAGGCCATCCTCCGATACGTCTCCGCGGGCCGGCGCGTCGAGCGACCGGTGGAGGGAGCGCACGTCCGTCTCGGACGGTCGCCCGAGCTCGAGGTCGTCTTCTCGGAGTCCGAGTCCGGAGTCTCCCGCCACCACGCCACCATTCTCCACGAGGAGGGGAACTGGTTCGTCGAGGACGCCGGCAGCCGCAACGGCACCTACGTCAACGGCGAGAAGATCGACAAGAGCCCGCTGAAGGACGGCGACCGGATCGACCTCGGGCCGTTCCTGCTCCGCTTCCACGTCCCGCGGGCGACCGTCGGCGTGCACCGCGAGACCGTCCCCGGCGAGGTGCTCCGACCCTCCCCGGCCGCCGTCTTCTCGCCCCACGCCTCCGGCGCGGCGAGCGCGTCGATCAGCCTGAAGGCGGTGGAGGACTCCGTCGACTGGCGGGCCGTCCAGAAGAACCTGGAGGGGGCCGCCGACGAGACGCCGTCCGGCACGCTGAACCGCGACCAGGCCTGGGCCGTCACGCTCTTCAAGGAGGTCGGCGAGGCGCTCCTCGTCGCCGAGGACCTCGACGAGATGCTCGACACCATCATGGTGCTCGCGTTCTCGCACGTGCCGGCGGAGCGGGGCGTCATCTGCATCGTGGACGGCGACGGCGCACTGCAGCCGCACGTCATCCGGTCGGACAAGCCGGGCGAGTCGGAGGTGACGTTCAGCCAGAGCATCGTCAACGAGGCGGTCGCGACGGAGACCGCCGTGCTCGTCAAGGACGCCGTCGACGACGACCGCTTCAACGAGGCGATGAGCATCCTGCAACGCTCCGTCCGCTCGGCCATCTGCGTGCCGCTGTACCACGCCGGCAAGACGGCGGGCGTGGTCTACCTCGACACGGCGAACCGGTACGAGGCGTTCCGCGAGTCGCACCTCGAGCTGCTCGTCGGGCTGGGTCTGTTCTCGGCCATCGCCATCAGCCAGTTCGAGCTCCGTGAGAACGCCATCAACGAGCGGCTGAAGCGGGACAAGCTGGCCCGTTACCACACGCCCGCCGTCGTCGACCAGATCCTCGAGGGGGACGTGGCGGACGCCGAGATGCTGGCGAAGAAGGCCGACGTCTCCGTGCTGTTCGCCGACATCAAGGGGTTCACCGCCTTCTCCGAGACGATGCCGGCCGGCGAGGTCGTGGAACTGCTGAACCTCGTGTTCGCCCAGCTCGTCGACGCGGTCTTCCGGCAGGACGGCACGCTCGACAAGTTCATGGGGGACGGCATGCTGGCCTACTTCGGTGCGCCGGTCGCCGTCGAGAACCACGCGCTCGCCGCGGTGCGGGCCGCCGTCGAAATGCAGAGCGCGGTCGACGAGTTGAACGCCGCCGGCGCGCTGCCTCGCCAGATCGCGATCCGCATCGGCATCAACACCGGGCCGGTCATCGTCGGCGACGTCGGCAGCCCCACCCGCCGCAACCACACCGTCATCGGCGACACCGTCAACGTCGCCAGCCGGCTCGAGTCCGCCGTCGCCCAGCCGGGCGAGATCGTCGTCGGACCCGAGACCTACGACCGGCTCGCCGGCGCCGTCGAGTGCCTCGAACTCGAACCGGTGCAGCTGAAGGGCAAACGAGACGCGATCCGCGCGTACCGCGTCACCGGCTTCGGCGACCGCTGACCGACGGGTTACGGCCCGGTCTCGCGAAGCCGCTCCAGCGCGGCTGCGACGACGGTGCGGCGTCGTCCGGGTTGTCGGTCATCCAGACTGGAGGGCCGGTCGTCTTCTGGGGGAACGTCGCGATGGGATCGAGATGCCGGGCTTCTGCGTTCAGGCCACGAGGCCTTCCTCGACGAGCATCTTCTCGAAGCGGGCCGTCACCTTCTCGCGGAGTTCGGCGAAGAACTCGCGGGTGTTGAAGTACGGCAGCTGGATGTGCGGGTTCTCGTCGTGGGCCTCGTCGGGGATCGAGTAGTCGGACTCGGTGAAGCCCTGCTTCCGTTCGAGGAGGTAGCCGCGGAGGAAGGTGCGGCGGATGGTCCGTTCGACGACCTCGACCGACACGTCGAGGCCGCTGAGGGCCTGGACGGCCTCGGTGATCATGTCGTTTGGGATGCCGGCGAACTTGCAGCCGCCGAGGAAGTCGTCGCGGAGGATGCTGAGGCCGCGGTTGGTGATCGCGTCGACCCAGTAGTCCATGCCGGTCTCCTTCTCGTAGAGACAGAGGAGGTAGGTCCGCATGGACATGTGGCCGCCGGCGAGGGCCCAGGCGTAGCCGGGGTTCGTCTGCGGCAGGTAGGCGGGGAGTTCGACCCCCTTGACGTGCATGGCGTAGCCGGTGTCGCCGGTCTGCTCGGAGCAGCGGAGCGTTCCCTGGCCGAGTTCGGCGAGCTGTCCCGTCCCCATCTTCTCGACGATCTCCATCGCCTTCTCGGCGTCGCCGTAGGAGAGTCCCTCGGCGATCGGCGTGTCCGGGTGCCGCTTGTTGTACTCCATGGCGTAGGCGAGCGTGACGCCGCAGCTGATGGAGTCCATGCACATCTCGTCGACCAGCTCGACGAGGGTGCAGCTCTTGTCGATGTCGAAGACGCCGATGTTGGAGGCGAGCAGGTCGAGCGGCTCGAAGTCGAGCTTCGCTCGGAACTTGCCGGCCTTCCCGTTCTCGTCCGGGTCGTAGACGTTCTTGTGGCAGCTGATCCCGCAGCGGAAGCAGGACTCGTCCTTGATGACGAACTGCCCGGTCTCCTCGACGGCGGGCCGGGTGAGGTGGAAGGAGCGGTCGTCGCCGGCCGGCTGGAAGTTCATCTCGGGGAGGGCGTGGACGGGGGCGAGGGCCTCGTAGTTGGCCCAGGTTCCGCCGCCGCCGTTGTTCTTCTTGCGGTCGCGGAAGCGGGCGCTCCCCTTGCCGCGGGCGACCTCGAGGTTGATCGGCTTGAGTTCCGCCGGGGCCTTGGTCGCCTTTCCGTCGGGCGTGTCGGCGACGACGGCGAGCAGGTTCTTGGAGCCCATCACGCCGCCGAACCCGCCGCGGCCGCAGAAGCGGGGCTTGGGGTCGCCGCTCTTCAGCTGGTTGACGGTCGAGAGGGCGATGGCCGCCATGCGGTTGTGGAGGTAGTTCTCGCCGGCCGGCCCGATGACGGCGAAGTGGGCCTCGGGGAACCAGCCGTAGAGGGTCTGGATCTTGGCGTTCGTGTGCAGCCCCACGAGGGCGCTGCCGTCGAGCATCTCGAACTCGGGCGGGGCGCCCTCCTCGGCCCGGTGGATGCGGAGGATGGTCGGCTTCGTGAAGCGTCCGGTGAAGAAGACCTCGTCGATGCCGAGCGTGCGGAGCTTCGTGCCGAACTTCCCGCTGCCGGCCGACCACATGGCCGAGGGCTTCCCGGTCGAAGACCGCTTGAGCGGCGAGTAGCCGTGGAAGTAGGTCCGCAGGCCGGTCATGTAGTCGGTCCCGGAGAGGATGCCGAGGTTCATGACGAGCGTGGCGGCCGGGTCGTAGGCGTCGTCGACCGGGTAGTCGGCGAGCAGCTTGAACCCCCGGGCGATTCCGCCGAAGGCGTCCTCGTGGTCCTCGCACTGGACGACGTCGTGGACGACGTGCGGCTTCGCGAGGTCGATGCGGAAGCTCTGCAGGGTGAAGTCGGTGGGCGGCCGGAGGGTCGAGGTCTCGCCGGCTGGGTGTCCGTCGCTCACGTCCGCTTCCTGTCTGGGTGGGGTGGCCCGCTCCGTCTCCAAGGTAACCGGTGGGGTGTGTCGTTCAATCCCGGACGGGGTGGGTGGGCCAAGCGGTTCGCGCAGTCTTGGCGTCCGGTCCCCTCGCCCCCAGAGGGTTAGGGAGAGGGGGCTGCCGTCTGGCCGCGGTCCTACCCGGGGATGCAACCAGCCGACGAACCTCTCGCCCCCTCGGGGCAACGGATTGTGTCTGAGTTCTCTGGAGGAGACCGGACCAGCCGCGACCGTCAGGGAGCGCTCCGACGGGCTTCTCGGAGCGATGTCGCAAACGCTCCCTGACGGTCGCGGCTGGTCAGTCCCTCAACATGTTGCCCGAGAGAGAGATGCTCCGCTCGCGGCAACCCACGTGCAATCCGTTGCCTCGGGAGAGAGGGGGCAACCGGCCCGAGCCCCTCCCCCCTTCTTGCGGCCCGCTTTCCGCGGATCCAGAATGCTCGGGCGACGCGCTCGCGTCACCGGTCTTCATTCGGCGATCTCGTCTTCGCTCCTCGTCCTTCTCTTCCCGTTCGAGTGCCGTTCATGATCTGTCTCACCGTCACGCCCACGTCGCGGCAGCTCGCGAAGGTGGACCTGCTGAACGCCGCGGCCCACGCGGACATGATCGAGCTCTGCCTCGACAGCCTGGCGAAGGAGCCGAACGTCTCCGAGATGCTGGAGGGGATCGACACGCCGGTGATCGTCTCGTGCCGACGGCCGAAGGAGGGCGGGAACTACCGGCACGACGAGGAGCAGCGGCTCGCCCTGCTGCGGCAGGCGATCGTCGCCGGGCCGGCCTACGTGGAGCTCGAACCGGACGCGGCCAGGAAAATCCCGCCGTTCGGCGACGTGAAGCGGATCGTCTCCTACACCTCGACGGACAAGCCGCTCGGCAACGTCGACTCGCTGTTCGAGAAGCTGACCGACGAGTGCAAGCCGGACGTGGTCAAGTTCTCGTGGAAGACCGACTACCTGGAGGAGGCGTGGTCGCTGCTGGCGGCGGTCAGCAAGAAGCGGGACAAGCCGGTCGTCGGCGTGGGCATCGGGCAGGCGAGCCGCATGCTGCAGATTCTCGGCATGCGGTACGGGGCCCCGTGGGTCTACGCGGCGCTCGAACCGGAGATGGCCGTCCACCCGAACGACGCGACGCTGTTCGAGCTGAACGAGGTCTACGACGCGGAGTCGATCACGTCCTCGACCCGGTTCGTCGGCCTGATCGGCTTCCCGGCACCGGTCGAGGCGAAGACGGTCCGGGTCTTCAACGCGGGGTTCGGGGCGCACGGTATCGTGCACCGCTGCCTGCCGGTCCACCTGCGTCGCACCGACCGCAGCCGTGAGATGTTCGAGCGACTGAAGCTGAACGCGCTCGTCGTGCACCCGGAGGCGGGGGTGCGGGTGATGGGCGTGGCCGAGCACCTCGACGAACCGGCCCGAAAGGGGCAGTGTGCGGACCTCGTGTTCAAGCAGAAGGCTGGTTGGACGGCGTACAACCTGCTGTGGCGGACGGCGACCAAGTCGCTCGAGGCGGCCCTGCCCGAGACGGCGTCCGGGGCGAAGGGGCTGGAGAAGCGAAACGTGCTCGTGGTGGGGGCGGGAGGCATGGCCCAGTCGATGGGCTTCGCCGTCGCCAAGCGGGGCGGCGTGCTCAGCGTGGCCGCCCCCGACGACGACGAGTCACGACAGATGACGCAGATGTTCGGCGGCCGGCACGTCCCGTTCGGCAGCCTGTACGACACGCTCGCCGACGTCGTGATCCTCGCCGACCCCGACCTGCGGATGGGGCACAAGCGGGACGAGGTGAACCCCGGCTTCTTCCGCCCGTCGATGACCGTGATGGACCTCTGCCGCATGCCGGACGACACGCCGTTCCTCACCGAGGCCCGCGAACGGGGCTGCCGAGTCGTCGAGCCGGTCGAGATCTTCCGCACGCACGTGGCCCAGCAGTTCAAGTCGATCACCGGCAAGGAGCTGCCGGACGAGGCGTTCGCGTCGGCCGGTTGACCGCCGCGGTCTGGTTGCCGAGTTCGCCCGTGGGGCCGAATGCCGCTGTGTCCGCCCCTCCCGGCGGGGTAGAATCCGCGTGGGCTCTCGCCCGGTGAGTCGTCCTCTCCCTCGGGCGTCTCCCTTTTCCTCCTCTGCACACCGCGTGTCCCGTTGAAACGCTTCTTCGAGCGATATCTCGGCGTGCCTCCGGCGGAGGCCGGGCAGGGGACGGCGTGGCGGTTCGAGTGGGATCTCCCGTGGCCGGCCTGGGTGCCGAACTGGCTGGCCTGCCTCGTCGCCGTTGCTCTCGTCGCGGGGGTCGTCTGGGTCTACACGCGGGACGCGGGACGGACGCCCGTGCGTCGGAGGGTCGGCCTCGTCGTCCTCCGGCTACTGGCACTCCTGCTTGTCGCCGTGTTCCTCACGCGGCCGCGGCTCTCCGTCGAGCGGACCGGTCTGCCGACCGTGGTCGTCCTGGTCGACGACTCCGCCAGCATGCAGATCGAGGACCGCTACCCGGAGAAGACGGCCGAGGCGGTGGCGAAGGCCCTCAGCGAGGCGAGTCTCGAACAGCCGACCCGCCTGCGGCTCGCCCAGTCGATCCTGCTCCGCGACGACGGTGCGTTTCCCCGCCGGCTGCTTCGCGACCACAAGCTCCGCGTCTACCGGTTCTCCGACGGCGTCGCCCCGGTCGGCCGGGCGGAGTACGTCGGCGAGGACTCCGTGGACGAGTTGCTCGCAGCCGTCCGGGCTCTCGAACCGCAGGGGCTCGCCACGCGACCGGCGACGGCCGTCCGGCGGGTGCTCGAGGACCTCCGCGGCACGCCCCCCTCGGCGATCGTCGTGCTCTCGGACGGCATCAGCACGACGGGGCCGGAGGACCGACTGTCCGAGGCGAGTGCGGCGGCTCGCGACGCGGTCGTCCCGCTGCTCGCGGTCGGGCTCGGTCGCGACGAACCGGTCCGCGACCTGCAGCTGTACGACCTGCTCGTCGATGAGGTCGCCTTCGTGAACGACGCCGTCACGTTCTCGGCGAAGCTGAAGGCCTCCGGTGCCGACGCCGAGACGGCGGAACTCGTCCTCCGCGACGCCGCGACCGGCCGGGAACTCAAGCGGTCCACCGTGCCGCTCTCCGAGGACGAACCGGTGACGCCCGTCGAGCTGACCTACACGCCCACGACCGAGGGGCGGTTCGAGTACGTGCTGGAGGCGAACCCGCTTGAAGGCGAACGGAACCGGGAGAACAACGTCGAGAAGCGGACGGTCGTCGTCCGCGAGGAGCGACTCCGCGTGCTGCTCGTCGACGGCGGGCCGCGGTACGAATTCCGCTTCGTGAAGCACGTCCTCGAACGAGAACGGACGATCGAACTGCACACCGTACTGCAGGAGGCGGACCCGGAGTACGTCGTCGACGACCGGACGGCCCTCGAGCACTTCCCCGTCCGACGGGAGGATCTCGCGGAGTACGACGTCGTGCTGTTCGGCGACGTCGATCCCGGCTTCCTCGGGCCGGCCGTCTTCGAGAACCTCGTGGACTTCGTGGTGGAGGACGGGGGCGGGCTGCTGTTCGTCGCCGGCCGCGAGTTCAACCCGCTGGGCTACCGCGGGACGCCGCTCGTGGAGCTCCTGCCGTTCGACCTCGAGACAGCCGTCGCCCCGGAGCCCGGGGCCGCGATCGAGACCGGGTTCCGCCCGCGACTGACGCCCGCCGGACGGAACGGCATCGACGTGTTCCGCTTCGACGAGGACGAGGAGACGAGCGAGGCCATCTGGCAGACGCTCCCGGAGCTGTACTGGATGGTCTCCACGCCGGACACACGACCCGGGGCGATCGTGCTGGCCGAACGACCGGGGCCCGGGGGCGTCGGGCGGGCCCTGCCGGTGATCGTCACGCAGCAGGTCGGGGCGGGGAAGGTGCTGTACCAGGCGACGGACGACCTCTGGCTGTGGCGGCAGTGGAGCGGCGACGCCGTCTACGGCAGGTACTGGGTGCAGGCGATTCGGCACCTCAGCCGGGCCCGCCTGCTCGACGCCGACGCCGGCGTGGAGATCACCACGCAGCGGCGGACCTTCCAGCAGGGAGAGACCGTGCAGGTCCGCGTTCGCTTTCGCGACGAGAGCCTCGCCCCCTTGGGCGACGCGATGGTGTCGGTGATGGTCGAGCGGTCGGGCGACCAGCGGACGCCGCTGGAGCTGTCGCGGTCGGCCCGGTTCCCGAACGTCTACGAGGGTCGTTTGCCGGGGGCGCGGGCGGGCGTGCACCGGGTCTGGCTGGTCCGTCCGGCCGTGCCCGGTTCCCCGCCGACGTGGGAGTACCGCGTGGAGACGCCCGACCGGGAGATGCAGGAGACGGCACTCGCCTGGCGCGATCTCAAGCGTGCTGCCGATCGGACCGACGGACGCTACTTCACCTTCCGCGACGCCGCCGGACTGGCGAAGGCCGTTCCCGACGGCAACCCGGTCCGCCTGGAGTCGCGAGCGCCGATCCCCCTCTGGAGCCGGTGGGAACTGCTCGCCCTCTTCGCCGCCCTGCTGCTCGCCGAGTGGCTGCTCCGCAAACGGGAGCAGCTGGTGTGATACAGTGATTCGTGGGCCCCGTGGGAACTCCGCGACTCCGTGCCGCGTCCTGAGAACCGCCGTCTGACGTCCCGACTCTCGTTCCAGCGAACAGCCACCCAGTGAGCCAAGGCGTCCGAGAACAACTTCAACGACTCGAGCACCGCGTGGCACGGACGAACGTGCTGCGGGGCGTCAGTCTCGTCGTCGCGGTCGGGCTCGGGTCGGCGTGCCTGTTCGGACTGTTCGACTGGCTGGTCCACGTGGACGACGCCGGCGTCCGCTGCCTCGTCTCGATCGGCATCCTCGCGGCCCTCGTCTGGATCGCGACGCGTCACGTCGCCGCCCCGCTCCTCGGAACGCGGAGTGAGACGGGGCTCGCTTTGGAAGCCGAGCGCCGCTTCCCCCAGCTTCGCGACCTGTTCGCCAGCGGCGCGGCTTTCGTCAGCGCGGAGGTCGATCCGCGAGTCGGCTCGCCCGCACTGCAGCGACGCACGATCGCCGAGGCCGAACGACGCGTCCGGGGGCTGCCGCTCGAGTCGATAGTGCCGTCGGGTCCGGCGCGGTCCGCAACCCTGGCCGCGATCGGCGTTTGCCTCGTGGTCGCCGCACTCGGGGTCCTCCGTCCCGCCGAGACCGGCACGGCCCTCCACCGGCTGCTGCTGCCGTTCGGTGCTCCCGAGTGGCCCCGTCAGACGGAGCTCGCCTACGTCGACGAGGACCTCGCCACCGTCGAACTCGACCCGTCCCGGCCGCTCCGCCGCGCCCGCGGCGAGACGCTCGAGCTGTTCGTCGTCAACCGGATCGGCCCGTTGCCGGAGACCGTCGTGCTCGAGACGCGCGTCGGCGACGAGGCGGTGACGTCGAAACCGCTGCGACGGGTGAAGCTCGCGGACGGCGACGACTTTCGCGAGGCGTGTAAGGTCGTGCTGCCGGTCGACCGGACGGGGCTCGCGTTCCGGGTCGTCGGCGGGGACGACCTCGACCGACCGTTCCAGCCCGTCGAGGTGCTGCCCCCGCCGGAGATCGAGTCACTGCGGGTCACGCTGCACCCCCCTGCGTATCTCGGACGCGAGGCGAAGCCACTGCCCGAGGGGGTCGGGCACGTCTCGGCCGTCGTCGGCACGCGGATCGACGTCGTCGCCCGAACGAAGGCCCGGGTCGCCGTGGTCCGGTTGCACGTGCGAGACCGCCCGCCCGTCGAAGTCGCGCTCGACGACGACGGCCGGTCGTTCGAGACCTCCTTCACGCTCGACGAGCCGGGCACCGGGTCGTACTGGCTGCAGCTCGTGGACGCCGAGGGGCTCGAGAACCGGGCGGCCAACCGGTACGAGATCCGCGCCGCCGCCGACCGTCTGCCCGAGGTCGCGATCACGCGGCCGGAGACCGACCTCCGCGTCACCCGGTCGGCCCGCGTACCGCTCGAGACGGTCGCCCGCGACGACTTCGGGCTCCGCCGTGTCGAGCGCGTCGTCCGCGTCGACCGGGCTGCAGGCGTCCGAGAAGCGCCCGTCCGCACGGTTCTGTGGACCCGGCCGGACGACGAGTCGGAGTCTCGCGACCGCGTCGAGCGGCGGGACGTTCTCGACCTGTCCGAACTCGAGTTGAACCCGGGCGACCGCGTCGTCGTCCACGTCGAGGCGTTCGACTCCGCCGAGCCGGTGACGACGGAGGGCCCGGACCGGTTCGGCCGCAGCGTGCCGCGGTCGCTCTCCGTGGTGTCGATCGAGGAGAAGATCCGCGAGGTCGTCGGCGACCAGGCCGTGCTCGAAGGCGAGCTGGAGACCGCGGCCGAGACCCAACGGCGTATCCACGAGCGGACGCTCGAGCTCGGACTGCAGTGGGAGTCGGTCGGGCGACTGCGGGCCGAGGACGTCGGCCAGCTGGAGAGCGCGGAACTCGAACAGCGGCGCGTGACGCGGCGGCTGGTCGATCCGCGGGACGGCGTGCTGCCGCGGGCGCGGACGCTGCTGTCGGCGTTGGAGGAGAACGGCGTCGACGACCCGGAGATCCGCCGCGGGCTCGAGTCGATCGTCGACGAGCTCGCACAGCTCGAACAACACGACCTCCCGGACGCGGAGGCCGGACTGACGACGGCCCGCAAGCTGGCGAACCTCGACGAGAACGCCGAGCAGGCCGAGGCGGGTCGCGAGGGTGTCGAGCAGGCGGCCGCCGGGCAGCGACGCGTGCTGTCGTCGCTCGACGAGCTGACCGGGACGCTCGCGCGTGGACGTGGTCGTCGGGAACTCGAACTCGACCTGGACGCCCTCGTCGCCGGGCAGCGGGAGTTGCGGAACCGCACCGCCGACCTCGTCGAACGAACGTTCGCGCGACGGTTCGGCGAGTTGTCCGAACAGGACCGTGCCGAGCTCGAGAAGATCGCCGCGGGGCAGCGAGCGCGGGCGGAGGAGGCCGAGCGGCTGGAGCGGCGGCTGCGGGCCGCGGCCGACGCCGACGGAGAGGACGAGCCACTCGTCCGGGACGCGGCCGACCTGCTGTCCGAGCTGGCAACCGCCGCCGGCATGGAGTCGGTC
>JANQQW010000161.1 GCA_028284885.1 Planctomycetaceae bacterium | reverse complement strand
TCCTCGTTCACCTCGGCGGCCGAGTCCGCGAAGACCTCGCCGGCCGAGGCCGCGTGACGGCGGACGCCGTGGATGCTCTTCTCCCGGACCTTCATGCCGGCGGCGGAGAGCTTGACGAGCCCCTTGAGGAACCGGCCGACCGTGGTGTCCGCTCCGGACGACCGCCAGAGTCGCTCCCACTCCTCGTGCGACTCCCAGTAGTAGCCGCAGTTGAAGAGATCGATGGCCATCAGGTAGGAGCGGTTCTCGGCCCAGTTCTCCGGCTCGAGCGGCTTGGTTGTCTTGGAAGGCCGGCGACCGTGGCTGTGGCCGCGCGGGTCGCGGTACGGGTGCGGCGTGTCGCTGCCCGGGACGAAGGTGTACGCGGGGAGTTCGGCGGACGGGAGCAGCCGCAGTTGCGGGGCGTCGGTTTCCAAGGGTGGGGCCTCCAACAGTCGATGGTCGTCAGGGGTGCGGGACGTTCCTGCCGCACCGTTGTCAGTCGGCGCAGACGGGCCGACGGGGGTGGTCGCCGGGCGGCCCGGAGAGGTGGGTCGTCCGCGAGCGTGCAGACGGAACCGGACCGCGACCAGCCGATCGGGGCTGGTCAGACTAACAAGACGCCGGATCGGTGGCGTCAGTCTTCCCGAGAAATTCTACGATTTCACGCCGTTCGTTCCACCTCCGGCGTGAATGGTCGCCCATTTTGGCGTCGAATCAGGCGGTCGCCACCTCGAGCGAGTCGTCGAAGTCGTCAACCGTCCACGACTTCTCCTCGTTCGCCTGGTCGACGTGCTTGGCGGCGGCGACCGGTCGGGCCGCCTCGAAGCCGGGCACCAGGTACTCGTGGAGCATCTTGTTGATCCGCATCTCGATGCTGGTCAACTGGTCGCCCTGCTCGCGTGTGACGAACGTGTAGGCCCGCCCCTTCTCGTCGGACGACAGCCGCCCGGTCCGGCCGACACGGTGGACGTAGTCGTCCTGGTACTCCGGGATGTCGAAGTTGACGATGTGCGAGATGCTGCTGATGTCGATGCCGCGGCCGACGACGTCGGTCGCGAACAGCAGCCGGACCTCGCCGCTGCGGAACTTCTTCATCACGCGGTCGCGCTTCCGCTGCGGCAGGTCGCCGTGGATGAGCTCGACGTTGGTCAGCCGTCGCTTGAACTGGTTGAACAGCTTCTCCGCGCCCCGTTTCGTACGGACGAAGACGATGCACTGCTGGGGTCGCTGGTCCTGCAAGAGGTGCACGAGCAACCGCAGCTTGCGGTCGCCGTCCACGGTGGTGAAGAACTGCTCGACCGACTCGGTGACGACGTTGTCGTCCGAGAGATCGACCATCTTGGGCGACCGCATGTACCGCTGGGCGAGCTTCTCGACCGGCGGGGGGAGCGTGGCGGAGAGCAGCAGCGTCTGGCGTTCGGTCGGGCAGCGACGCAGGATCTTCTCGATGTCGGGGCGGAACCCGATGTCGAGCATGCGGTCCGCCTCGTCGAGGATGACGGTGGAGACGCGGGAGAGGTCGAGGTGGCGGCGGTTGATCATGTCGATCACGCGGCCCGGGGTGCCGACGACGATCTGGGCCCCCTTCTGCAGGCCCTGAATCTGCGGCCCCATCGGCCGGCCGCCCACGACGGTGACGACGCGGACCGGCCGCTTCAGCGCGAGCTTCTCGACCTCCTTGGCGACCTGCTCGCTGAGTTCCCGCGTGGGGGCGAGCACGATGGTCTGCACGTACTCCGCGTTCTCGTCGATCTTCTCGAGCGTAGGGAGCGTGAAGGCGGCCGTCTTGCCGGTGCCCGTGCGGGCCTGGCCGATGACGTCCTCGCCGGTCAGGGCGACCGGGATGAACTCGGCCTGGATGGGACTGGGGGTCTCGTAGCCCACGTCCGCCACCGAGGCGAGCGAGAGTTCGTCGAGACCAAGTTCGTCGAAACGGGGGGCGACCTCTTGAGTGTCCTGTGTCACGAATGTTTCCGGTGAGTGCTTCGAAGTTCTGGCGCTCCCCGGGCCGATCGACGACGGCGGTCAACGTCAGACCGCCCAGGCACCCCGAACGTTTCGGTGCCAGGAGCTTCGGCGAGAAGCGGTTGCGAGTGGGGCCTCCACGAGGCCGCGTCAACTCGCTGCAACCACACATTGGTGCAGTCCGAGTGTAGTTCGCCGCTCGACGACTCGTCAATCTCGGTCGATTTCGGCGTCGGAATGCGGGGATCGACCCGGTCAGTCGCCCGGTTGTCCGGGCAGCGGTCGGCCGTTCCGTTCGATCTTGGCCTTCGCGGTCCCGACGATCGCCTCGAGTTCGTCCTTGTCGAGGCTCTCCTTCGCGAGCAGTTCCTCGCTCGTGCGGTCGAGCAGTTCGCGGTGCTCGGCCAGCAGTGCCGTCGCCCGGGCGTGGCACTCCGTGACGATCCGTTGGACCTCGCGGTCGATGACGTGGGCCGTCTCCTCGCTGAACTGTCGGGCCTCGTGGATTTCCTTCCCCAGGAACGGGTGCTGCTCCCCCTGCGGGAAGGCGACCGGTCCGACGACCTCGCTCATGCCCCAGTGGGCCACCATGCGGCGGGCGATGTCGGTCGCCCGCTTGATGTCGTCCTCGGCCCCGGCGGAGAACTCGTCGAACACGAGCTTCTCGGCGGCGCGGCCCCCCATCAGGACCATGATCCGTTCCTCCAGCCGCCGCTGCCCGACGTGGTACGTCTCCTCCTCCGGGACGAACTGGGTCACGCCGAGTGCCCGGCCGCGCGGGACGATGGTCACCTTGTGGACCGGGTCGGCGTGCGGCAGCATCCACGCCAGCAACGCGTGCCCCACCTCGTGGTAGGCCGTCATCCGCTTCTCGTGTTCCTGTAGGACCTCCTCGCGTGGCGGGCCCATCATCACGCGGTCGCGGGCGGAGTCGAAGTCCTCCATCGTGACGACCGACTGGTCGTGCCGGCTCGCGTTGAGCGCCGCCTCGTTGACGAGGTTGCGGATGTCCGCCCCGGAGAACCCGATCGACCCGGCCGCGATCTCCGAGAGGTCGACGTCGTCGGCGAGGGGCACGCGACGGCAGTGGATCTTCAGGATTGCCAACCGACCCTCGCGTGTCGGCCGGTCGACGGTGACGTGCCGGTCGAACCGCCCGGGCCGCAGCAGGGCCGGGTCGAGGACGTCGGGCCGGTTCGTCGCGGCGAGCACGATCACGGTCTCGGCCGGGGAGAAGCCGTCCATCTCGCTGAGGATCTGGTTCAGCGTCTGCTCGCGTTCGTCGTGGCCTCCGCCGACACCCGCCCCGCGGACGCGGCCGACGGCGTCGATCTCGTCCACGAAGACGAGGCAGGGGGCGTTGTCCTTGGCCGTCTTGAACAGGTCGCGGACGCGGCTCGCCCCGACGCCGACGAACATCTGGATGAACTCGCTGCCGTTGATGGAGTAGAACGGCACGCCCGCCTCGCCGGCCGTCGCCCGGGCGAGCAACGTCTTGCCGGTTCCGGGCGGCCCCATCAGCAGCACGCCTTTCGGGATGTGGGCCCCGAGCTTGAGGAACTTCTCCGGCGACTTCAGGAACTCGACGACCTCCTGCAGTTCCCGCTTCGCCTGGCTCATGCCGGCGACGTCGTCGAACGTGGTCCGTTGTTCGCTGGCGAAGAAGCGGCGGGCCGGGCTGCGGACGAAGCCCCCCATCATCCCGCCGCCGAGCGGGTCGGAGTTCCGCCGCATCATGTAGAACAGGAAGCCGAGCAGGATGAGCGGGCCGAGCATCCAGGCCAGCAGCTGCATTCCGAAGCCGAGCGTGACCGACTTCGCCCGGATGCGGACGCCCTTCTCGCGGAGGGTGGGCAGTAGGTCCGGGTGGTTGACGACGTCGGGCAGGACGGTCCGGAACTTCAGTCCCATCTCGCCCGTCACCCCCTCGGGCTTCTCGGACGGCTCCTCCCGCCACTCGCCGGTCAGCACGTCTCGCTCGAACAGGACATAGGCGACGTTCCCGTTGTCGCCGCTCTCGAGTTGGTCGAGGAAGTAGCCGTACTCGACCTCGGTTCCCGTTCCGGAGCCGCTGAAGAGGAACAGGGCCAGGCCGGCGAGCAGCAGCAGTCCGACGAAGAGCGGGCCGGCGTTCCTCGGCCGCTGTGGGGTCTCGCCGTCGGGTCCGCCGGGCTCGTCGGGGTTGGGACGGTCCTGGCCGTGCTCACCCGGCGGTTGCGATGCCATGGACGGTTTCCACGGAGGTTGGCTCGAACCTCCGAGGGGCGAGCCGTCCGCGGCCGCCACCTGCGAGTCGTCGGAGGCGGGCGTAGGTTAGCCGTTGTGCGCACGGTCCGTAAACCGTGCGCCGCTCAGGACGGACGACCGAACCTACGGTCCGGGAACCGGGGTCGTCGGGCAACCGGCGGGGCTGCCGACGATCGTCACGCCGAGGGCGCTGACGACGTTGCTCATCTTGTTGGCGGAGGTGAAGGCTCCGGCTCCGGCGAAGAGCAGCCCGGTCGGGTCGTTGCTCGTCGCGTTGACGATGCCCGAGCCCGAATCGCCCGCGGCGGAGAAGTTCGAGCCACCGACGCCGATGATGTTGATCTGGTCGACGAATCCGGCGACCTGTGTTCCCGCCGCGTTGAAGCTGACGTTCGTCTGCGAGTTGACGCTCAGGATTCGGCCGGTCGTGCAGTCGGTCGTGCGGCCGCACTTGCGAACGGTGTCGCCGACGAGCGGCGTGAGCACCCGCTCGGTCATCGCCCCGTAGCCTTGGCAGGGGGTGATGAAGGTCGGCTGGCGGGCCCCGGTGATGGCGGCGATGGCTCCGTCGACCGTGTTGGCCCCACCCGCGGCCAGCGAGCGGAAGTCGATCTGGACGAACCGGGTGAGGGTCGCGACCTGGTTGGCGGCCCCCGGCAGGTTCTGGTTGATCACCTCGCCGGGCACACCGGCGTTGTTACGGGCGATGACGTGGTTGTTCGACCCGATGAAGGTCGTCGCACCGTCGGTGGCGAGGAAGCCGTAGGTGCCGACGGAGAGTTCGTTCGCGTTGTTGATCTGGGCACCGATCGGGTAGATCGCCGGAAACCGGCTGCGGAGGCTGGCCGACGTGCAGAAGGGGAGGTCCGGGCAGGTGCCGGGCGGCGGGACGAACGTGGGAACACCTCCCTGACCGCGGTTGTTCGGGTCGTCGGTGTCGTCGGTCTGGTACGCCTTGAAGCCCCAGATCAGCTCCATCTTGACCGGGAGCCCGCCGATCTCATCCGGGAGCTTGTCCTTCACGCTGAGCCGCTTGGCGAACACGTACTGCACCATGTTCCCGTGCACGTCGATGCCGGTCGCCGTTCCCTCGACCCCCTTGATCTTCAGGATGTCCGGCGCGGCTTCCTTCATCGCCTCGGAGGCCTCGGCGAGAAT
Organism: Planctomycetaceae bacterium; assembly: GCA_028284885.1. Classification (GTDB taxonomy): domain Bacteria; phylum Planctomycetota; class Planctomycetia; order Planctomycetales; family Planctomycetaceae; genus JANQQW01. The sequence continues at coordinate 7,553 of JANQQW010000161.1, read as the reverse complement.
CGGATCGTCGGCGGGAATCGGCAGGCCACGGTTCTTGATGCCGCGGCCTCGCCCGTCGCGGACCTCGGCGAACTCCATCGGCTCGGCGAGCTTCATCCCGTCCCGCGTGAGCCGCCAGTCGATCTCGTCCTCGACCTCGGCCGGGGCGAGGGCCGTGGAACGCGTCTTGGGCGGCTCCTCCGCCTCGACCTTCTCCTCCGTGCGCTGCTCGAAGGTGAGCTTCAGCACCTTGCCGCGCCGCGACCGGTGGCTGAGGGACTTGTCCTCGTCGATGACGGCGAACATCGGGTCGCCGTTGTCGGCCACCATCGGAACGTCGAGGACGACGAGGTTCTCGAACGTCGAGCCGATGATCTGCAGGTTGACCGGCCCCTCGACCGGCTCGTCCGTCTTGTTCTTGACGCGGACCACCACGTCGAAACGCCCTTCCTTGCCGCGGACCGGCCGGAACGGCTTCTCGAAGACGACCTCGAGCTTCTCCTCGAGATCCTCGGCGGGCTTCTTCGCGGGAACGGCCGGTTGTGGCTTCGGCTGCGGGACGGCGAACGGAAGACCGTCGGTCTTCGCAGGCTTCTCCGCCTCGGAGGCGTCGTCGGTGCCGTCGACGGCCGGAACCGGTTGCGAGTCGCTCGTCGGCTCGTCCGTGTCGTCCGCGGCGGCGAGGTTCCACAGACCGGCGGTGGAGGCCACCAGCACGGCCGAGGCGAACAGCGAGATGCTGAACCAGTTGCGTTGACTACCAAGAGCCATGACGTTTCCTCTCCCGGGCGACTCGAGACTCACGACGACGCACTCGGCCGACTCTCGCGGGCCGAGACCTTCACGTTCCACGAACGTAACGCTCCCGTGGAACGACTGTCAACATCCTTCAACCCCTTTCTCCGGCAGCGGTTTCGGTCGTGGACGACTATCCTTCCCGATCAGTCCTCGCCGACTCGGCGGGGGCGAAACACCGTCACCCAGCAGAACACCCGACCGGCTTCGTCGCGGCGGAACTCGCGGATCAGCTTGTGGGGCCCGAGGACGTTGCGGAGCAGCAGGCTCCAAGTCGTTCGTTTGGGCGGGTAGGTCACGCGGAGCTCGTCGAACGCGATTCCCGCCTCGGCGATGCCGTGCCGGTCGACGACGATCGGCACCTCCGCCCGCGTGGCGATCCCGTCGAGCACATCGGACAGGGCCGAGTCCTGCAGCGAGACGGGTGTGAAGGCGAACATCTTCGGCATCTTCTCCTGCCGAGAGCCCTGGAACGGCCAGCCGGCCGGCCAGACGTCCTCCGTTTTCGGCAACGGTTCGACGACGAGTTCCGTGCTGCCGGCGGGGGTCCGCGTCGGCCGCATGCCGAACCCGTGTTCGCGGAGCAGCAGCGCGAGTGCGGTCCCCTTCGTGAACCCCTTCGTCGACGTCCGGACCTTCGCCTCGCGGGGGACGCGCTGCAGCCAGGCCCGGGCGTCCTCGGAGATCCGCAGCGGCAGCGACCGCGGGGTGGCCAGACGGGGCAGCACCTCCACGAACGGCATGCCGACGAGGTCGTCCGCGGTCTTCGTCGCGAGGGCGTTGTGGGCCAGGTCGAACTGGGCCCGACTCAGCCCCCACAACGGCTTCCCCTCGGGCGTCCCCTGCGCCCCGAACGTCTGCAGTTCGACGAGCCACTCCTTCAGGCGGGCGGCGTCCGCCGGGCGAATCTTGCGGTCCGCGAAACGGGCCGTCCCGTCCCGTTCGAGACGACCGACCACCACGATCTCCCGCAGGCGGCCCCGCTTCGTTTCCTTCACGCCCAGCTTGTCCGTCGTCAGTCCCGGTCGCACGCGGCCGTCGAACCCGATGTCCCGAAACACCCGCCCCCACTCCTGGGCCTTCAGCCCGGCCCCCAGTCGGCCCGTCAGCAACTCGACCCGGACGGTCGTCTTCGAGGAGGCCGCCGGAGCCGTCGGAGCCGGTTGGGCGACCGGCGGCTTCGTTCCCTTCAACGGAAGCACCTGGTATCGCTGTGCGGAGGCGGTCAGCGGGGCGAGGGCGAGGGCGAGCGACGCGGCGAGGCGGATTCGCATTCGTGACTCCGTCTGGGTGGAAGACGCCCCGAACGGGACCGCCCGATCTTAGTGGTTCTGGAAACGAACCGACGCCCAGAGTTCGAGGAAGCAGACCGAATCCCCGTGTTTTCCCACGGTGAAACCGGTCTAGGACCATCTTCGGCCAACTGGTACCCTCCCGCCTCTCACACCTCCCGCCGGCCCCAGATTCTCTTCGCCCCCGCCGGCTCACCACGACATCCCCCCGAGTCCGACGTGTCGTCACACCGAACTCTCACGGTGCTGATCCTGCTGCACCTGGCGCTCGCCTCCACGGCTGATGCGCAGGTCGGCGGAGCGACCGGGTGGTCGCGTCAGCCTCCCGCTCCCCGGCCGTCGCTCGCGGACCGCTTCGGCGCCCCGCCCTCGGTCGACTGGCCCCGCAACGACGCGCCTCCCCCGGTCACCCGCACGGCCGCCCGTCCGTACTCCCCGGCCCCCGCGGTCTCGCCCGTCTACTCGCAACCACCCGCCTACGACGTTCCTCCCGCGTACGACACCCCGCCCGCCGTCGATGCCTACCCGGCTCCGCGGTACGGGAACCCGAGGATCCCGCCGTCGCGCCCCTCGTGGTCGCCGCCGCACGCCCGTCCCCGGACGCCGTACTTGGACGAAGGCCACCGACGCCCCAGCCCCGGCCGCGACTGCGACGACGGCCTTGCCTGCACCTCCGGCAACTGTGAAACCGGCATGTTCCAAGGCTGCGGCTGCGAACCCTGGACGTGGCAGTTCCTTCCCCGCGGCGTGATCTTCCGCAGCTTCCTCGCCGGCCCGAAGGAGTCCCGCCTCGGCGTCTCCTGGGTCTACCGGAACGACACCAACGAGTGGCTGATGGACGGCACGATCGGCGGCAAGATCGGCCTGTGGCGGTACGGCACCCGCGGCAGTAAGGACGTCGAGGGCTTCCAGCTCGACTTCGAGTCCGCCGCCCTGCTCCGCATGAACTGGACGCAGGAACTCGACATGGACGGGACCGACTTCCGCTTCGGCGTCCCGCTCACCTACCAGAAGGGACGCTGGGAGTGGCGGTTCGGCTTCTACCACCTCAGCAGCCACACCGGCGACGAGTTCCTCGTTCGGAACAACACGCTCGTCCGCGAGAACTACATCCGCGACTCGCTGCTGTTCAGCTTGGGCTACTTCGTCACGCCGGACCTCCGGATCTACGGCGAGATCGACGGGGCCTTCCACGAACGAGCGGGAGCGGACGCCTGGCACTTCCAGTTCGGCTTCGACTACAGCCCGGTCGTCTGCGGCGGCGGCGGGGCCCCGTTCCTCGCCGTCAACGCCCTGCTCCGCGAAGAGGTGAACTACGGCGGCGGCCTCAACGTCCACGCCGGCTGGCAGTGGCGGCCCAGCGAGTACGACCACCTCCTCCGCCTCGGCGTCCGCTACTACAACGGCGAGAGCAGCCAGTACTCGTTCTTCGACGACAGCGAACAACTCATCGGCTTCGGCCTCTGGTACGACTACTGAGTCACCGGGCCTCGGCCGTCCTCGCGGCCGACGTTCTCGCAGTCGATCCACGGGAACCGCTGTGTGCCACTGGTCTCCGGCCAGTGCTCCTAGACAACGATGGACCTGTCCCCTTTTCTCCTTCCCGTTTTCTCCTTCCCCCTTTTCTCCTTTTCTGCCCGCTGTCCCCTTTTCTGCCTACTGAGGTCGGCCGACCTCGTCGTCGTCCGCGCGTGTTCTCGCCACCCAATTCGAGGTGGGTCTTGGCTCCACGGCGCATTCTCTTGTGAACGTCTGTTCGAGTGGTTAGTGTGCACCTACACAACGGCACGCCGTGCACGACGCGGACTCGACACAGCACGATTCGCACCGGGGGTTTCCGTGAACAAGATCATCGAGTACTTCGATCTGGTTTCGAATCACCGCTCGGCGGGAGCCCGGGCCATGTCCGCTTCCGGCACGACGCTGCACTGGATTCCGCAGTGGATTGCGCTGTTCGCCGGCATTCTCGTGCAGCCCTTCTTCGACAACTATCGCCAGACCGGTGAATGGAGTCTCGACGGCTTCTCGGGTTGGTGCTTCTTCGCGCTGATCGTCGCGTTCATGGTCTTTCCGAGCGTCTACAAGAACGCCTTCGATCCCGAGAAGCCGGTCGTCGTTCAGGTGGCTCCCATCTTCACGGCAGGCATGGGCTGGGAGTCGCTGTTCGAGGCTGCCAAGAAGGCCGCGGGAGGTTGACCGGTGTTCGACCATCTCCGACGAATCGGCAACGAGTTGCAGGAACGCGGACTCTCGGACTTCCTCGCCCCGATCGACGACCGGATGCAGGGGTTGCACCTCGTCGTCGATCCGGTGTGGTTCGAGGGTCTCTACTGGGACTTCTTTAGCAGGGGGTTTCCGTGGGACACGACGCAGCACCCTTGGGCGTTTCGGAAGTTCACGGGTTGGGAGATTCCTTGGGACGACCGTCCGCCGAACTGGTCGGATCACTGTCGAGTGTCCGGGTTTCCGGAGAAGGCCGAGCCGGTCTGGATCAGGGTGATCCTCAAGAACGAGTCCCTGATTCACAAAGAGCAGCTTCGTGACGTCCCGGCCCAGTTCGAGAACTACCCGATCGTCTACGAGTACCGCCCACGCTGCCGAAGCTACTCCACGACCCTCGCGGCCGGATGCAGTGTCGGTGGCGACAACACGATCGAATCGGGAACGCTCGGCGGGTACTTGCGCGACAACGAGAGGCTCTACGGGACGACATGCGCACACGTCGTCCAAGGTGAGGAGGCTCCCGTCTTCCATCCAGCCCAGGCCGACTCCGTTTCCGCGCGGCAGGTCGGGGTCGTCAGGCACTCGGAGATGCCCGATCCGACACCTCCCGGCTACAGCTGCAACAACAGGTCCATGTCTTCCGCCGGCCGCGTCGATCTGGCATGCGTGGAGATGGACAACCAGATCGTTCCCCAAGCGAATCCGCGGGTCGGCGTTGTGAACGACATCGACCTCGTGGACGTCATGTGTCCGCGCACCCCGGTTGTCTTCGCAGGAAAGTCGACGAAGTATCGCGAAGCCGAAATCGGCGCCTTGTGCATCTGGCACGAGATCGACGTGTTCGGACAGCCTCATTGCTTCGGTGACGTTTTCGAGATCACGCACCGGAAGCCCTACTACGTCAATACGTCGCTGGCACGGCCCGGTGACTCCGGGGCATGGACCGTGTCCGTCGTCGGTTCGTGTGTGAGTTGGAACGGAATGTTGATCGGCGGGGACGGTGCACAGGCTTACTGCAGTTTCGCGGAGAACGTCCTCGAGTCCGTTCGGTCCGAGTTGGGCAACCCGGTCCTGTGTCTCGACTCCACGGTGCCGTCTCCCTGATCGGACAGAAAAAGGACAGGAAAAGGACAGGTCCAATTACTCGTCCCCGGTCGGGTCCGGCTTGCATGGTCGTCCGCGGCCGCGGAGGGTGGACTCCAGCCCCAGGTCGGCGGCGGTCGTGCGGATCCACGCCTCGCGGCCGTACGGGCAGCCACCGTTGACGGCCCTTCGCAACGACGCGAGTTCCGCCTCGCTCTGGGGGGTGTCGACGAGGCGGCTCCAACCTCGCGGACGGGGCACGGGCCACTTCGAGAGGATCGCCCGCTGCGTGGCGTCCCCGTGTCGGCGTCGCCACGCACTGCCCCACCGCCACTCGTCCGCCGAACGCACGAGGTTCGCGCGGAGGGCGTTTCTCTCCACGTAGAGGACGACGTTCAGGAAGTGGCCGTCGGTCTCCACCGGGAACGCCTTGTACCGCTCCTGGTAGAGCGGGCTGTACCCGACTTGGCGGCGGTGCTCCTTCCAGCGGCGGACGTGCGTGATCGTCAGTCGCTGCATGAAGGACGAGAGGTCGCCGTCCCCCTCCGGCCAGAGGACCTGGCAAGCAGCGGACGACTTGACCGACTCGCAAGCATATCGCGTCCGCTTCCGAATAGGGTGTTCCCATGACTCGCTGGTTCGTGCTGGGGTTGTCGATGCTCGTCGTGCCCACCGTCTACGCGGCCGAACGTACGCTGTACGACTTCGACGAGAGCGGGGCCGCGAAGGCGTGGCGGGCGGTGAACGACGGCGTGATGGGCGGGCGGTCGCGGGGCGAGTTCGCCGTCGGCGACGACGGGACGCTCGCCTTCACCGGCGTGCTGTCGCTGGAGAACAACGGCGGGTTCGCCTCCGTCCGCTCGCGCGGCCAGTCGCTCGGCCTGCGGGCGGGGGACGTGATCGTGGCTCGCGTCCGGGGCGACGGCCGCGAGTACTCGGTCAACCTCTACACCCCCGCCCGCCGTATCGCCTTCGCCCACCGAGCGAAGTTCCAGACCGAGAAGGACGAGTGGACCGAGGTCCGCGTCCCGCTCAGCGACTTCCAGGCGACCTGGTTCGGCCGTCGCGTCCGTGACCCGCTCGACCCCGCCAAGGTCTCCGGCCTCGGCATCGTGTTGGGGGACAAGAAGGCCGGCCCGTTCAAGCTGGAGGTGGACTGGATCAAGGTCGATTCGGGCGACGCCGAGAGTTGAGCTGCCGCGGACTCCCGACCACCGGCCGGCGGACCTATGATGGACGTCGAGTTCGTCCGTCCACGGCCCGTCCCGCGTGTCCTCTCCCAGTCCTGGCCCAGTCTATCTCGTCGGCGGCGGTCCGGGGGATCCGGGGCTGCTGACGCTTCGCGGGCTCGAGTGCCTGAAGCGGGCCGACGTCGTGCTGTACGACGGGCTCGTCAACCCGCTGCTGCTGCGGCACACGGCCGCCCACGCGGTGCGAACCAGCCGCATGCAGGGCCCGAACGGACGTCGGCTCGACCAGTCCGAGATCAACGCCCACATCGTCGAGGAGGCGTTGAAGGGGCAGACGGTCGTCCGGCTGAAGGGGGGCGACCCGTTCGTCTTCGGTCGCGGGGCCGAGGAGGCAGCCGCCCTTCGCGAAGCCGGTATCCCGTTCGAGGTCGTCCCCGGCATCACGGCCGCCACCGCCGCCTCCGCCTACGCCGGCATCTCGCTCACGCACCGCCGCCACGCCTCGTCCGTCGCCTTCGTCACCGGACACGAAGACCCGACCAAGCCGGGCACCGCAATCGACTACGAGAACCTCGCCCGCTTCGCCGGCACGCTCGTCTTCTACATGGGTCTGCACCGCCTCCCGCAGATCACGGCCGCCCTGCTGGCCGCGGGGAAGGACGCCGGCACGCCCTGCACCGTCGTCAGCCGAGGCACCCTGCCCGCCCAGCGGGAGACGTCCGGGTCGCTCGACGAGATCGCCGACCGCGCCGCCGCGGCCGGACTGCACGCCCCGTCCCTGTTCGTCGTCGGCGAATGCAGTACGGAGGCCGAACGGGTCCGCTGGTTCGAGAACCGTCCCCTGTTCGGCCTCCGCATCGGCATCACCCGACCGGAGGGGCAGACGGACGCCGTCGTCGACCGCTGCGTCGAACTCGGGGCCGAACCGGTCCTGCTGCCGACGATCGAGATTCACCCCGCGGACGACCTCGCCGCGATCGACGCCGTCCTC
>JANQQW010000135.1 GCA_028284885.1 Planctomycetaceae bacterium | reverse complement strand
ACTTCGTGTCGGCGTCGCTCAAGCCGTCGGCCGTCTTCGGCAGGTCGAACGAGACGGTCGGCGTCGGAGACGGGCCGACGTTCCGGACCCAGACCGGCTGCCGTTCCGCATCGAGGGCGATCACGCGGAAGTTCTTCAGCCGGCCGCCGACGTCGCCGTCGGTGCGGTTCCAGAGGACGATCTTCGAGACGGCGGTCGGCTGGCCGAGATCGACCTCCCACCACGGGTCGTTCGCCTTGGCGGTGTGGGAGACGGAGTTCGCCTCGTAGGTCCCGTCGGTGTTGCCGTCGTTCGCTCGCTGCGGCGCGCCGCCGTAGTCGGTACTGATCTGGGTCGCCTTCTTCTTCAGGGCGACGTTCTGTTCGCCGCGGAAGACCTGCACCTCGGCGAGGTGCAGGAAGACGCCGTTGCCCGGTTGCTGTACGCGGACGTAGCGGGTGAGGAGTTCACCCTTCGGCAGCTTCGACTTCTCTCCGGACGGGTTCGCCGCCGAGGCCTTCTTCCGGACAACCTCCTTGAGCCGGGCGATCTCGCGTTCGAGCTGCTGCCGTCGACGGCGGTCGGCGTCGGTCAGCGTGTAGAGGTTCGGCTCCTCGTTCCCGCGGTCGGCGTCCTCGGTGTTGTTCAGGACCGCGAAGACCTGGAAGTACTCCTTCTGGGTGATCGGGTCGTACTTGTGCGTGTGGCACTGGGCACAGCCCATGGTGAGCCCCATCCAGACCTGCATCGTCGTGTTCACCCGGTCGACGACGGCAGCGTTCCGGAACTCCTCGTCGTTCGTGCCCCCCTCGCTGTTCGTCATCGTGTTGCGATGGAAGGCGGTCGCGATCCGCTGGTCGTGCGACGGCTCGGGCAGCAGGTCGCCGGCGAGCTGGTCGCGGGTGAACTCGTCGAACGACTGGTTCGCGTTGAGCGCGGCGATCACCCAGTCCCGGTACATCCAGATCGTCCGCGGCGGGTCCTGGGCGTAGCCAGCGGAGTCGGCGTAGCGGGCGAGGTCCAGCCAGACCCGGCCCCACCGCTCCCCGTAGGCGGGCGAGGCGAGCAGTTCGTCGACGTACCGCTCGTAGGCGTCCGGCCGAGTGTCGTGCACGAAGGCGGCCGCCCGTTCGGGCGTCGGCGGCAGACCGGTCAGGTCGAGCGACACCCGCCGGGCGAGTACCCAACGGTCCGCCTCCGGTTGTGGCTGAAGGCCCTCGCTGCGAAGCCGGTCCTGCACGAAGGCGTCGACCGGGCTCTCGGCTCCGTCGATCGACGGCGGCAACACCCGGTCCGGCTTCACCCACGCCCAGTGCCGTTCGTACTCGGCCCCTTGGGCGATCCACTTCCGCAGCGTCTCGATCTCGGCCGGCTTCAACGAATCACCGGCCCCCAACGGCGGCATGCGGTCGAACTCGTCCGTCGAAGAGACCCGAGCGATCAACGCACTCTCGCCCGGCTTGCCCGGCACGATCGCCCGCTCACCACTCTCCAGCTTCGCGACCGCCCGGTCCCGTCCGTCCAGCCGCAACCCCGCCTCCACCGTCTCCTCGTCCGGCCCGTGACAACGGAAGCACGAGGCCAGAATCGGCTTCACGTCGCGAGAGAACGAAACCTCGTCCTCGGCCGCCGAGGCGACAGCAGAACAGACGAGGGCAAGGGCGAGAGCGATTGAAAGCAGGCGGGTCAGGCGCATCGAGCAGTTCTCTGCGTGGAGGGCATCAGATTCAGTCTAGTCCGTGGAGGCGGGCGAATCGACAGGCGGAGACCGAACGTGCGCGCCGGTTCTTCACGCCGATCTCTCCGGATGTTCGCCCTCGACGAATCCACGTTCGCCAGACTGAGTGTGTTCGAGTTCAACGCTGTGAGGAACGACGTGCCCGAGAAGTTCCACCTGCTGGTCGATGCGAGCGGCCTGTTGAAGACGGCGACCGTCACCGCCGACTCACTCGAGGAGGCCTGCGAGAAGGCCGAGGCGAAGGGGTTGAAGGTCGTCTCGTCCGACCAGCGGGATCCGCCGAAGGGGCTGCTGACGTTCGCCTCGGTCGTCTGCGTGCTGGCGGCGGCGTTGTCCGTGCTCGCCCCGCTGGTCACGTTCCTCACGATCGAGGTCTCGGGCGAGTGGCAGCTGCCGCTGATCGCCGCGGGCGCGCTCGGAGCGGGCCTGTTCGTCACGCTGTTCGCCCTGGTCGTCGCGGCCCTGCATCTCGTGCAACGCTGACCGCCACGCTTGGCCGCCGGTCCGGTTCGCGGGACAATGCGGTCCGCATGACGACCGAACCCGCCTCACCTGTCCGTTCGCCCCTGTCGCGGCTCTTCGACCGGTTCCGGCGGACGGCTGCGCTCTGGTCGCGGCACGACGGCGGCGTGCTTTCGGCCGCCGTCGCCTACTACGCGGCCCTCTCGGCACTCCCGCTGATCCTGCTCGCGTTCCTGACCATCGAGGCGATCTCGCAGCACGTCGGCATCGCCGAGAACGTAAACCTCCACGACGTGGTCCTGCAGGCCGTCGAGGACGAGACCTCACCACAACTGCGGGCGGCGATCGAGACGACCCTCTCGGCGACGCGGGCCGACAACTCCGTCAGCGGGCCGCTCGTGCTCGGCTGGTTGGCGGCGACGTCGATCCTCGTGTTCGCCCAGATCGACCGCGGCATCGCCCGCATCTGGCGCGACGGCGACGACCGTGACGATCGCGGACTCCTGCGAGCCGTGTGGAACACCGTGACGAACCGGGCCCGGGCCGTGCTGATGCTGCTGGCGCTCGGCTTCGTCCTGTCCGTCATGTTCGTGACGACGCTGATCTTCGAGTCGCTGGAGTCGGTCCGGGATCTCGCTCCGGTCGTCGGGGGCGTCTACTTCGGCACGCACTTCCTGCTGAACACCGTCTTCTTCGGCCTGCTGATGAAGTGGTTCGCTCGCAAGCCGCTGTGGTGGTGGGACGCCTTTCACGGGGCGGCGTTGCTGGCTCTGTCGTGGGAGGTGGGCCGGGTCGTGGTCGCCGCGTTCGTCGTCCGAAACCACAGCAACCTGTACGGCGTGATCGGTTCGTTCCTCGTGATCCTGCTGTGGATCTACTACGTGTCGCTGCTGCTGTTCTTCTGGGCGTCGTACGTGAAGTGCCTCGCGGACGAGCGGCCCCGTCCGACGTCCGCCGAGTGACGAGACCGCTCGAACCTTTGTCGCCCCGTACTTTCTGCACGCAGAATCGTAACCTCCGCGGATCGAATGCCATTCTCCAGAGGACGTGCTCGTTCTCGGAGTCTCGCAGTGAAACGCCAAGCCCTCGTGCTCGGACTGCTGGTGGGGGTCGTTTCGGTAACGACGGCGGTGGCGGACGAGCCCGGCGTCGCCTTCTTCGAGAAGCGGATCCGTCCGGTCCTCGTCGCCCACTGCTACGAGTGCCACTCCGCGGAAGCGGCTCGGAACGACGAACTGGGGGGCGGCCTGCAGCTCGACACCCGTGCCGGCGTGCTGCAAGGCGGGGAGAGTGGCCCCGTCGTGGTGCCGGGCAAGCCGGCGGAGAGCGCGCTCGTGCGGGCGCTCAAGTACCTCGACGCGGAGATGCCGCCGGAGAAGCCGTTGCCGAAGGCGGTGATCGCGGACTTCGAGAGGTGGATCGAGCTGGGCGTCCCGGACCCGCGCGAGGGCGAGCCGGTCGCCGTGCGTCGGAAGGGCGTCGACTACGACGAGGGCCGGAAGCACTGGGCCTACCAGCCGCTCGATCCCGGCGAGCCGCCGAAGGTCCAGAAGGGTGACTGGCCGGCTGGCGAGATCGACCGGTACGTTCTGGCCCGGATGGAGGAACACGGTCTCGCACCCGCAGTCGATGCGGACCGATTCGCCGTCGTCCGCCGCCTCTGCTTCGACCTGACCGGCCTGCCGCCGACACCGGAGCAGGTCGCCCGTGTCGAGAAGGTCGCCCCGCCCGACCTGCCGGCCGCATACGAGTCGCTCGTCGACGAACTGCTCGCCTCGCCGCAGTTCGGCGTGCACTGGGCCCGGCACTGGCTCGACGGCGTCCGCTTCAACCCGCAACTGGAGACGAGTGCGTACTACCGCAACTGGCTGGTGCGGGCCTTCAACGAGGACATGCGGTACGAGCCGTTCGTACAACGACAGGTCGCCGGCGACCTGCTGGAGGCGGCCGACGTCGACGAGGCGGCCGGCAACCTCGTCGCCGCCCAGATGCTCGCCTACAACGGTCGCGAGGCGGACTTCGTCGAGAGCAGCCTCGAGGTGCTCGGCCAGCAGTTCCTCGGCCTCAGCCTCAACTGCGCGAAGTGCCACGACCACGAGTTCGACGCCGTGTCCCAAGAGGACTACTACGCGCTGGCGGGCACGTTGACGAGTTCGACCGTGCCGAAGAACGCTCGCGACGGCGTCGTGATCCCCGGCACCGAGACGAAGCTGCTCGGGCTGTTCGACGACGAGCCGAAGAAGATCGGCGACACGTACCTGCTGCTCGGCGGCGACCGGGACCGCCGGGGCGACCTCGTTCCCCGCCGACTTCCCCAAGTCTTCTTCGAGGACGAGCCGCCTCGCATCGGCAGCGAGACGACGAGCGGCCGGCTGGAACTCGCCCGTTGGCTCGGCGACCTCGACCAACCGCTGCTCGCCCGCGTCGCCGTGAACCGCGTCTGGCAGCGACTCGTTGGCCGGGGCATCGTCCCCACGCCGAACGACTTCGGGACCAACGGCGACCCGCCCACGCATCCCCGACTGCTCGACCACCTCGCCACGCGGTTCGTCGAGTCGGGCGGCTCGACGAAGGCGGTCGTCCGCAAGATCGCCCTCAGCCGCACCTACCGACTGTCGGTCCGGGCGGACGCCGCCACGGTCCAGCAGGATCTCGAGAACGACTGGCTCGCCCGGGCACACACACGGCGGCTCTCCTTCGAGCCGGTCATGGACTCGCTGCTCGCACACGCCGGCGAGCTCGACCTCGCGATCCCCGAGCCGGTCGACCAGATCAAGCACTGGCCGACCCGCAAGCGGAAGGACAAGAGCTTCGGCGGCCCGCGGGCGCTCTTCGTTCGCGACCAGGGCCGCGAGTCGAGCACGTTCGACGGCCCGAGCACCGAGCTGATCGTCGTGGAACGGGCCCGCTCCGTCACCGCGCCGCAGATGATGTACCTGTTGAACGGCGAGATGGTTCGCAACCTTGCTCCGAAGATCGCGAAGCGCGTCGAGTCGACGGCCACGTCGCCGGACGGGCGGATCGACGCCGCGTACCGGCTGCTGTTCGCCCGGCCGGCCGCGAGCGAGGAGGTCGAACTCGGCCTCGCGTTCGTCGCGGAACACGGCCTCGACCGGTACGTGCACACGCTGCTGCTGACGAACGAGTTCCTCTACCTCCACTGACGACCATGCGCTCGGAGTCCGCCGTGAACGACTTCCTTCAGCACACCTCGCGTCGCGACGCGGTCCGTCGACTCGCCTGTGGCGTGGGAGGGCTCGGGCTCGCCACGCTGCTCGCCGACGAGGGCCTCGCCACCGACGTCCCCGCCGGCCGACCGCATCACGAGCCGCGGGCGAAGAGCCTGATCTTCCTGAACATGCAGGGGGGCCCGTCGCAGTTCGAGACCTTCACGTACAAGCCCGAACTCAACACTCGGGCCGGTCAGAACGTCACGGTCGCCGGTGCGCGGAACGCGGCGACGAAGATCATGCCGCACGCCTTTCCGATGGCACAGCACGGCGAGGCGGGGCACTGGGTCTCCGACCGCTTCCCGCACATGGCGGGCGTGATGGACGAACTCTGCCTGATCGAGTCGACCTACGCCGAGGACAACAACCACCCCGGCGCCCAGCGGGAGATCCTCACCGGCTTCAACCGCCGCCCCATGCCCTGCTTCGGCTCGTGGATCACCTACGGGCTCGGCTCGGAGAACCGCGACCTGCCGGGCTTCGTCTACCTCGCGAACGGCCAGCACCACGGGGCCGGGTTCCTGCCGGCCCGCCACCAGGGCATGCCGGTCGGCTCGAAGATGCCCAACCTCCGGAACTGGGTTCCCCGCGAAGAACAGCGGGCCCAACTCGACCTCGCCGGCCGGCTGAACCGCATGCACCTCGAACGGCACGCCGAGACGAACGACCTCGACGCCCGCATCGAGGCCGCCGAACTCGCCTTCCGCATGCAGACGTCCGCCCCAGAGGCGGTCGACCTGAACCGGGAGTCGAAGCACACGCTCGCGGCGTATGGCGTGATCGGCACGAAGAACCCGCCGCGCCAGTCCCGCACCCTCACCGAGAGCCCGGCCGACTTCGGGGCGATGTGCCTGACCGCCCGCCGACTCGTCGAACGGGGCGTTCGCGTCGTCAGCATCTCGGTCGGCGGCCGCCGCGGCTGGGACCAGCACGGCAAGCTGCGGGAGGGCATCTCCCGGAACGCCGCCGTCGTCGACCGGGCGATGGCCGCGCTGCTGAAGGACCTTCGGCAACGCGGGCTGCTCGACAGCACGCTCGTCCTCTGGGGCGGCGAGTTCGGCCGCACGCCCACGGCCGAGAACGGCGACGGCCGGGCCCACCACCCCCGCGGCTTCACCACCTGGCTCGCCGGCGGTGGCGTGAAGCCCGGCTTCACCTACGGGAAGACCGACGAACTCGGCGCGGCGATCGTCGAGGACAAGGTCCACGTCCACGACCTGCACGCCACGCTGCTCTGGCTGATGGGCCTCGACCACCGTCGGCTGACGTTCCGCTACGGCGGCCGGGACCAGACCATCGCCGACGTCCACGGCCGCGTCGTCGAGGGGATCTTCGCGTGAACCGACTCCTGCCCACACTGCTGCTCCTCACGAGCGTCTCGACCGCGGCGCTGGCCGGTCACTCGCGTCACTCGTACGTCGACGGCGGCCAGTCCCGGGACGGCCGGTTCGTCGTCCTGCCTCGACGCGTCGACGGCGAGAAGCCGAAGAAGGGCCCGACGCCCTACCACTGGGAGTTCACCTGGCGAGACAAGACGACCGGCGAGTCGCACACGGGAAAGCTCGACGGCCTCCGCAGCGGCGACAGCAACGTCTTCGACCCCGTCGGCTCGCACCTCTTCGTCGCCCCCGACGGCGAGACGTTCGCCCTGTGGACGCCGCAGGTGATGATGCAGGCCGACGCCAAGAAGCCCGACGGCGAGCGGGACGAGGAGTCGTTCCGGAAGTTCGACGGCTTCTCGCGACGGCTCGTCGTCTACACGAAGACCGGCGCGGTCGTCCGACGGCTCGACCTCGACGACTTCCTCACCGACGACGACTGGCGGTGGATGCACCTCCACGGCCGACAGACCTACTGGCTGATCGAGTACGAGGGCCTTCACACCCGCAGCGCCCCGCGCCCCTTCTACGCCCTCTACCGCGTCAGCCCGGACTACACTGTGCTCGAGTTCACGGTCGGTGCGAACGCCGAGGCGACGCACCACGCTCGCCAACGCGGCGTCGAACCACCCGCTCCCCGCGTCGTCCGCGTTCGACTGACCGACGGCGAACTCCTCGAAGGCCCGCTCCCGGACGACCCCGCCAAGCAGCCCGGCCGTCCGTTCGTCGGCCGCCTCGCCGACAAGGAACGCCGGCAACGAGACTACGTCCCCAGCCTCGACCCGGTGCGGACGCCGGGGACGTTCACGGCTCCGTCCGAATGACGGCCGACGTCACGGACGCTCGACGGCCCAGTCCGGTGTGCCGAACCAGTCGTGCAT
>JANQQW010000111.1 GCA_028284885.1 Planctomycetaceae bacterium | reverse complement strand
GTCAAGCACGTGCTGGACGTCGGGGCGGACGGCGTCATCGTGCCGCAGGTCAACACGGCCGAGCAGGCGGCCGCGGCCGTCCGGTTCTCGCGGTACGCGCCAGACGGGGCCCGCGGCGTCGGCATCGCCCGCGCCCACGGCTACGGGCAGTCGTTCGAGGACTACGTCACCCGCGCCAACGAGCGGATCACGGTCGTCGTCCAAGCCGAGCAGGCGGAGGCGGTGGAGAACATCGAGTCGATCGTCGCCGTGCCCGGCGTCGACTGCGTGCTGATCGGCCCGTACGACCTCGCCGCCAGCTTGGGGCACATGGGAGACGTCGAGGCCCCCGCCGTCGTCGAGGCGATCGACCACGTCACGGAGACCTGTCAGGCCGCCGGAGTCCCGCTCGGCATGTTCGGCGTGACGACCGAGTCCGTCCGGACGTACGTCGAGAACGGCTTCGGGCTGATCGTGGTCGGTGTGGACGTGATGCTGGTCGTGAGCGGGGCGAAGCGGGTGCTGACCGGGCTCCGCGAGATGATCGTGAGCTGAGTCACCCCTGCAGCCGCCATCGTTCTGCGTCCTCGAAGCACTCGACGACGTGCTCGCGGGCCACGCGGACGAAGTCGTCGGTCTTGCGGTCGTCGAGCAGTTGCATCACGTCGGCGTCGAGCGGCGGCCCGATCACGGCTCGCACCCGGGCCGGCTTCGGGAACTTCGCCCCCCGCGGGTACGCCTCGAAGGCTCCGGCGATCCCGGCCGGGATCACGGGCACCTTCCCCCGGCGGACCAGCGTGACGAAGCCGGTCTGGAACTCGGCGACGGCTCCGTCCTCCGTTCGCGTCCCCTCGGGGAACAGACCGCACAGGAACCCGCTCCGCAGCCGCCGAACCGTCTCCTTGATGCTGGAGGGGCTGACCGCCTCGCGGTCGAGCGGGATGACGTAGGTGTTCCGCAGGACCCAGCCGACGAACGCGTGGTCGAACAGCGTCCTCCGCGCGACGAAGCTGATCGGCCGGGGGAGGGCGAGGCCGAACAGGACCGGGTCGAGGAAGCTCTGGTGGTTCAGCAGCACGAGGGCCCCGCCCCGCCGCGGGACGTGCTCCAGCCCGCGAATGCGGTACTGCAGCATGGTGGACGAGGCGATTCGCCCGAATCCCCGGATCGCGGACCAGACGGCGTTCGGCCGCACGGGATCGAGTTCGACCTCGTCGTCTGCGGACATGCCAACCGTGGGACTCGGGGAAGCGGCGCGACCTCTGGCGTGGGTCGATCCTACCGCTGGAAAAGCCGCCGCCGCAAACCGCCCAGAGGCCGCGAAGCCGCCAGAACCCGAAAAACCCGAGTCCGGAACGGGTCCGAACGATTGGGCAGGATCCGCCGTTCGGGCAGGGATTTCCTTGACACCCCATTTCGCTTGGGGTGTAATTTCACGCTTGGTCAGCTGCAAATTCAGGGGAAGACGCGGTTCCGCGTGAGAGATGGGGATCTCTCACACCCTCCTTTCCGCCTCGTCCCTGGCACAATCCAACCCCGGCCGGCTCCACCCGGAGTCGTTCGTTTGGAAGTCCGATCCACCATCGTGGACGCCGGCGCCTCGCGTCGTGTGAACGCGGTGGACTCCACACGGGGACCACTTCCGTCCTCGTCGAACTCGACCGACCACCTCGCACTGGTCCCGAGTACGAACGTGGAGCCTTGGCAGGCCAAGGGACGGGAACGAACCATGCCACACGCCAATCCGCCACGCACCGTCATCACGGGACTGGGCGTCGTCAGCCCGGTCGGCATCGGGAAGGACGCGTTCTGGTCCAACCTGACGGCCGGTCGCAGCGGCATCGGCTACCTCGAGGCGATCCCCTCCGAGCACCTCCCCACCAAGCTCGCCGCCGAGATTCCCGACTTCGACCCCGGCCAGTACATCCGCGAACGCAAGTTCCTGAAGGTGATGTCCCGCGACATCCAGCTCGGCGTGGCGGCCGCCATGCTCGCCGGAGCGGACGCCGGGCTGAAGAAGGGAACCGTCGATCCCGAACGGCTGGGCGTCGTCTTCGGGTGCGGTCGCATCTCCACCACGCCGCAGGAACTGGTCGAGGCCGTCAATGCCTGTGCCGCCATCCGCTCCACCGGCGAGTCCGAGTTCATCCCCACCCGCTGGGGCGAAGGGGCGATGGGCGAGATCGCCCCGTTGTGGATGCTGCGGCAGCTCCCCAACATGCCGGCCTGCCACGTCTCCATGGAGTTCGACGCCCGCGGGCCGAACAACACCATCACCAGCCGCGACGCCTCCGCCCTGCTCGCCCTCTCCGAGGCGGTCTGCACGATTCAGCGGGGCGCGGCCGACTGCATGATCGTCGGCTCGACCAGCTCGAACATCCACCCGCTCGACATCGCGAAGCTCAGCCTCTTCGACGGACTCTCCCGCCGGGACGAGGACCCCGAGCGGGCCTGCCGACCGTTCGACTTCGAGCGGGACGGGACCATCGTCGGCGAGGGGGCTGGGGTGTTCGTCGTGGAGACCTACGAGCACGCCGTCGCCCGCGGGGCGGACGTCTACGCCGAGGTGCTGGGCGTCGGCTCGGGCTGCGACGGCCGTGGCTACGAGAACGGGGCCGGCGGCACGGGACTCGTCCGGGCCATCGAGATGGCCGTCTCCCGCGCCCACATCGAGCCGACCGAGATCGGCCACGTGAACGCCCACGGCAAGAGCACGCAACGGGACGACCTCGTAGAGGCCCGTGCGTACGACCGCGCCCTCGGCGACGCCGCCCACCGCATCCCGGTCACCGCGCTGAAGAGCTACTTCGGCCACTTCGACGCCGGGTCCGGGGCCGTCGAACTCGCCGGCTCGCTGCTCGCCCTCCGGCACGGCGAGATCCCGGCGACGCTCAACTACGAGACGCCCGACCCGCGGTGCCGGCTGAACGTCGTCCACGACGGCCCCCGCCCGCTCGCCACCCGCTCGGCCCTCACCGTCAACCGCACCTCGATGGGTCAGAGTGCGGCCGCCGTCGTCCGCGCGATTTGACTGCACGCGACGACGACTCCCGCTTCTTGCTCGCGTTGGTGACGTCGAATCGCGAACCGAGGCCGCAATCATTCGGCGACGGCTCGGCAAGCTCGGCACCTTGTTCCTTCCAGGCGGGACTCCATGTGGATTCGTTGGCTGATCATCGCCGTCGTGGCGGTTCCGATCGTGGTCTCCGCCTCGTTCGCCTGGCGAGGGTACGTCTCGCGGCTCCCGTCGAGCCGGCCGAAGCTCGGCCTCGCCGAAGGTCGGCTGACCCCCTGCCCGGCCTCGCCGAACTGCGTCTGCTCGCAGGACGACGGCGACGCGAAGATCGAGCCGCTCGCGTTCGACGGCGAGCCGGACGCGGCCCTCGCGAGTCTCCGTGAAGCCGTCGCGGCGACCGGTGGAACGATCGACGCGGACGAGCCTCCCTACCTTCGCGCCCGCTACGTCACCCCGTTCTTCGGATTCGTCGACGACGTCGAGTTCCTGCTCGACGCGGACGAAGGCGTGGTCCACGTCCGCTCCGCCTCCCGCGAGGGCTACTCGGACCTCGGGGCGAACGCGAAACGCGTCGAACGGATTCGCCAGTCGTTCGCCGACTGACCACGGTACACTCCACGGCGTTCGCGTCCCGCTCGGGAGACTCGTCGTGAAGGCCTTCGTCGCCGTACTGCTGATCGTGGTGCTCGTCGCATTGCTGTTGCCGGCCTTCCTCCCGACCACCACGGGCCACCGACCGTCGATGCGGTCGTACTCCAAGGCCAACCTCAAGCAGCAGGCGGTTTCGGTCTACAACTTCCACGACACGCACGGCCACCTGCCGCGGGGCACGGTCTACGACGAGGACGGCCGGGCGCTCCACGGGTGGATGACGGCGGTCCTCCCGCAGGTCGAGCAGGCGGCTCTGCTCGACCAGATCGACCTCGAGCAACCATGGGACGCCCTGCCCAACGCGGCCCCCTTCCGGCAACCGCTGGAGGTCTACCGCAACCCGATGGTTCGCGACGAGACGGACGAGAACGGCTACGCCCTCGCCCACTACGCGGCCAACGTCCACGTCGTCTCCGCCCGCGACCCGATCCGGTTCCGCGACGTCACCGACGGTCTGACCAACACGATCCTCGGCGGCGAGGTGAAGACGAACCTGGTCGCCTGGGGCTCGCCCTTCAACTACCGCAACCCGGCCCTCGGGATGAACACCGATCCCCGCGGCTTCGGCGGCCCGTGGACCAGCCACCCGGGCACCAACCTCATGATGGCCGACGGAGCCGTCCGGTTCTTCGACGACGACATCGACCCGGCCGTCCTCGCCGCCCTCGCGACCCCCGCGGGCGGCGAGCCGATCGAGTTGCACCAGGTGCCGTGATCGGCGAGGCGGAACTTCATGCACGAGCGGGTCGAGTGGTTCGTCGCAGGGGTTGGACTTCTGGCGGTCGGCTGGTTGCTCTGGCCGCGCGCTGATCACGCCGCGACACGTGGCTCGTCACAGCGCGTCGAAGTACAACCTCAAGGACATCGGCGACGCGGTCTACGACCACGACGACGACCGCGGGACGCTGCCGCGCGGGATCACCGACGGTTCCGACCTTGAGCCGCTCCACGGCTGGCACGTCACACTGCTCCCGTATCTCGGACACGAGGTTCTCCACGAGCAAATCGACCTCGAGAAGCCGTGGGACAACGCCGCCAACGCGAAGGCGTTCCGGACGATCGTGCCACAGTTTCGGAACGGGCAGATCGAGCAGGAGTTCGACGACGAGGGTCGTGCTGACTCGCACTACGCTGCGAACGTCCTCGTGGTGTCCGGCCGCGAGCCGATGGTCTTCCGCGACGTCACCGACGGGCTCGGCAACACGCTGTTCGTCGGCGAGGTGAATGACGAGTTCCGCGCATGGGGGCACCCGTACTCGTTTCGCGACCCCCGCCTCGGGCTCAACAAGGTGCCGCACGGCTTCGGCGGCCCGTGGCACGAAACGCCCGTCGGCGAGCGGACGCAGATGTTGCTGGGCGACGGGTCCGTACGGTCGCTCGACAACGACGTCGATCCCGCCGTGCTCAACGCTCTTTCGACCCCCGCGGGCGGCGAGCCACGCGAGTTGCACCAGGTGCCGTGACGCTGCTCGCAGAGTACCTCCACGCTCTTTCGGACGCTGTGACGGCGTCGGATCGTTCCTACGGCGGAGCCTCCCAATCCGATCGATGCCGATCGGTTCTCGATGACGAGGGCCCAACCTTCGGAAATCGTCGGCCCGTCGCCGTCGACGGCGATCTCCGGCTCGGCAAGACCAAGTTCGACGGCCACGTGCCGATCGAGCCGCTTGAGGTTCTGCTGCGCCTCGTCCCAGTCGCGGGTGCCGAGTGAGCGCTTGCCTGGATTCGGCTTGTTCCCCCGGCCGTCGGCGTACCCCACGCCTGCCCTCTGGAACGGCTTGCAGAGGAAGAAATCGCGCTGCACGAAGGGAATCGGGCCCTTCCTCTTGTAGCGCCAGATCGTGGACTCGGAGAGGCCGTTCGCCTGGCTCAGCTCTCGGGCGGTGAGCATGCGGCGGGTCGGGGTCTTCTCCACGTCGACACCCGACTGAGGAAGGGGTTTCTACTCCCTTCCGGGGTAGCGCAGACGAAGATCCGTGGCTCGCGACACTGCTCGACACCACGATGGGCGGCGTCGAGGCGGAAGCCGTGAGCCGTGTAGTCCGTGGAGTTCTTCGTCGGGGTTTCGCGCACGAAGTCGACCGACGCACCAAGCCGCGATTCTGCGACCGGACGGCGGCTCCGCGACGTCATGGGTCGCGAACGCAGGAGAATCCCGAGTTCGACGGCAATCGGTCCCCCGAAAAGCCGCCACCACGGTTCGGGCGAGTAGTCGTGACCGACAACCAGCTCGAAGCCTTTGCGGTCGTGGTCCCAAGCCGTGGACACCGGATGTTCCAAGTCGGCCGCCAGCGTCGCTCGGGCAGGTGGCCAGTGTCGACACGGGCGACGGTCGGTTCCGGCCGTTGGCGTCGGCCGGCGCTACGTTCTCGACAAGTCC
>JANQQW010000100.1 GCA_028284885.1 Planctomycetaceae bacterium | reverse complement strand
TTCCACGCACCGTCCCCCGGAGACGGCTCGACGCGGAGCCGGCACTCGCCCGGCGACGTCTCGCCGTTCATCGGTCCGGGCGGCAGAACCGCAGGGAGGGCTTGCGGGCCGCGGCCACCTCGTCCGGCCGGCTGACCGGCGTGCCGTGCGGGGCGGTGTGCAGCACCTCGGGGTCCTCCTCGAGAATCGACCGGATCGCCGCGGCGAACGCGTCGAGCGTCGCCTTCGACTCCGTCTCGGTCGGCTCCATCATCATCGCCTCGGGGACGACGAGCGGGAAGTAGACGGTCGGGGCGTGGAACCCGTGGTCGAGCAGTCGCTTGGCGACGTCCATCGCGGTCACGCCCCGCTCCTTCTTCACCGGGGCGGCCGACGAGACGAACTCGTGCATGCAGAGGTCGCCGTGCTTGACCGGCAACACGTCGTTCAGCAGCACGCGGAGGTAGTTCGCGTTGAGGACGGCGTTCTCGGAAACCGCCTTCAGCCCGTCCGGCCCGAGCGTCCGCAGGTAGAAGTAGCCGCGGAGCAGGATGCCGACGTTGCCGAAGAAGGTCCGCATGCGACCGACCGACTTGGGCGGCGTGGCAAGTTCGAACGTGTCGCCGTTCCTGGTGATGACCGGGCCGGGGAGGTAGTCGCCGAGGAAGTCGCGGACGGCGATGGGCCCGGAGCCGGGACCGCCGCCGCCGTGGGGGCCGGTGAAGGTCTTGTGCACGTTGTAGTGCATCATGTCGCCGCCGAAGTCGCCCGGCCGGGTGATGCCGAGGACGGCGTTCATGTTGGCGCCGTCGATGTAGACGAGTCCGCCGACGTCGTGCAGCAGCTGGGAGATGCGGGCGACGTCCTTCTCGAACAGGCCGAGCGTGTTCGGGTTGGTGATCATGAAGACGGCGGTCTGGTCGTCGAGGTGCGACGCGAGTTCGTCGAGATCGACGAGGCCGTCCGCGGAGGCCCCGAGCTGCACGGTCTCGAAGCCGGCGAGGGCGGCGCTCGCGGGATTCGTGCCGTGGGCGCTGCTGGGGAACAGCACCTTCGTCCGGTTCTCGCCCCGGTCCCGGAAGTACGCGGCGGCGACGAGAAGGGCCGTGAACTCCCCCTGGGCCCCGGCGGCCGGCTGCAGCGAGACGGCCGGCAGCCCGGCGATCTCGCCCAGCATCTCCTGCATCTCGTACAGAACGGAAAGCAGCCCCTGCGAGTCCTCGGGCGTCTGGTACGGGTGCACGTCCACGAGGCCCGGCAGCTTTGCGAGCCGCTCGTGCCGCTTGGGGTTGTACTTCATCGTACAACTGCCCAGCGGGTAGAAGTGCGTGTCGACTGACATGTTCAGCGTCGAGAGGTTCACGAAGTGCCGCACGATGTCCGGCTCCGCGACCTCGGGCAACGCGGGCGGCGACCCGGCGAGTTGGTCGGCCGGGAGCAGTTCGTCGAGCGGCGAGTCCGGAACGTCGCTCGGCGGGAACAACATCGACCGACGGCCGGGGACGGCGAGGTCGAAGATCGACTGCGTTGCGACCGGGTTCCGCATGCTGGGCGTCCTCTCTGGCGGAACGCTCGGCTCGACGGCGTCGATCCGTGTGACGGAGTCGGCGGTGATCGTGGCGGGAGGCACGGACATGGACGCGTCCTGCGTACGGGGTGTGTGGTTCGGCGGGTTCAGGCGAGGGCGGTGGCGAGGCGGTCGATCTCGTCCTTCGTCCGCTTCTCGGTGACCGCGACGAGGAACGTGTTCTCCGGACCGCCGAGGGGGGCGAGTTCCGGGCCGATGCCGAAGCCGGCCGCGCGGGCCGCGGCCACGACTTCGCCGACCGGCCGTTCGCTGCGGACCGTGAACTCCTTGAAGAACGGCTTGTCGTACGCGACCGAGAGCCCGTCGACTGCCCCCAGTTTGTCGGCGGCGTAGTGAGCCTTGCGGGTGCAGAGTTCGGCCGCCTCGCGGATGCCGTGCGGGCCGAGCGAGGTCAGGTAGACGGTCGCCCGCAGCGCGATCAGCCCCTGATTCGTGCAGATGTTGCTGGTCGCCTTGTCGCGGCGAATGTGCTGCTCGCGGGCCTGCAGGTTGAGGACGTAGCAGTGCCGGCCCTCGCGGTCGACGGTCTCGCCGATCAACCGGCCCGGCATCTTCCGCATGAACTCCGTGCGGCAGGCCATCAGGCCGAGGTACGGGCCGCCGTACTGCAGCGGCACGCCGAGCGGTTGCCCCTCCGCGACGACGACGTCCGCCCCGTAGTCCCCCGGCCGCCGCAGCACGCCGAGGCTGATCGGATCGACCGAGACGATCGAGACGGCCCCGGCGTCGCGGGCGATCTGGCAGATCGACTCCACGTCCTCCAGGCAGCCGAGGAAGTTCGGGTGCTGCACGACGACGCAGGCGGTCGTGTCGTCGACGACGGCGCGGACGGCCTCCGGGTCGGCGACGCCGTCGGGGCAGTCGACCGTGACGATCTCGGTCTCGAGGTGACCGGCGTACGCGTCGACGACCTGCCGGTACTCCGGGTGGACGGAACCGAGCAGGACGATCTTCCCGTGCCGCCGCGTCGCCCGCACGGCGAGGAAGACGGCCTCGCTCACCGCCGTGCCCCCTTCGTACAGGCTGGCGTTGGCGACCTCCATGCCGGTCAGTTCGCAGATCAACGACTGGAACTCGAAGAAGACCTGCAGGCTGCCCTGGCTCGCCTCCGCCTGGTACGGCGTGTAGGCGGTGTAGAACTCGCCGCGGCCGGCGATCTCGTCGACGACGGCCGGGACGAAGTGGTCGTACGCCCCGCCGCCGAGGAAGCAGGTCTGCGAGGAGACACCCTTCGTCCGCCCGGCCCGCTCGGTGACGAGCGACTCGAGCTCCATCTCGGTGAGCGCGGGGGGCACGTCGAGCGGCCGGTCGAGCCGGAGTTCGGCCGGCACGGTCTCGAACAACGCATCGACCGACTCGACGCCGATCGTGTCGAGCATCTCACGGCGTTCGTCCGCCGTCGTGAACAGGTAGGTCAACGGAAACACCTTCGCGGGAGGTCTCGGGGCCCACGGGGAATTGTGGCAGGCCACGAGGGGACTTCAACGTCCACGAACGAGGACGTGGTCGGTTCCGCCGGGAATCGACGAGATCGAGCGACTCGACGGGCGTCAGTGGGCCTCGGCCTCGCAGTGGGCGGCGTAGGCGGACTCGTCGAGGAGCGCGTCGAGTTCCGCAGCGTCGGCGAGTTCGAGCTTGACCATCCAGCCGGCCCCGAAGGCGTCGTCGGACAGGAGCGCGAGGTCGTCGGCGAGGGGCTCGTTCACCTCGACCACCTTGCCGGAGACCGGGGCGTACAGGTCGCTGGCCGCCTTGACGCTCTCGACGACGCCGAACGTCTCGCCCGCCTTGAACTCGCCCCCGGCCGCGGGCAACTCGACGTAGACGAGGTCCGTCAGCTGTTTCACGGCGAAGTCCGAGATGCCGACGGTTGCGACTCCGTCCTCGACCCGGACCCACTCGTGCGTCTTCGCGAACCTCGTGTTGCTGGCGTCCATGGGACGACTCCTCAGGCAGGTCTGTCCGGCGCTCGGCCGGTTCCTTCGTGGAACGTCGGGACACGCCGTCCCGGCGTCGGTCTACTCGGCAGGAGGCACGGCCGACTCGGCGGGGGCGGAGCCCCCGTTGCGTTCGAACTCGCTGATCTTCTCGAGTCGCCGGGCGTGCCGGCCTCCCTCGAACTGCGTCCGCAGCCAGATGTCGATCATCCGGCTGACGAGCCGGTCGCCCAGCAGGTCGGCGGAGAGGCAGAGGACGTTGGCGTCGTTGTGCAGCCGGCTCATCTCGGCCGTGATGTCGTCGTGGCAGGGGGCCGCCCGCACACCGTGGAACTTGTTCGCCACGATGCACATGCCGACGCCGGTCCCGCAGACGAGGATCCCCCGTTCGATCTCGCCTTCGGAGACGGCCTTGGCGACGCTGGCGGCGAAGTCCGGGTAGTCGACGATGTCCTCGGTCTCCGGGCCGAAGTCGATCCCGTCGTGCCCCAGCTCGGAGAGCGTCGCGAGGATCTTGCTCTTCGTCCCGTAGCCGCGGTGGTCACTCGCAACGGCGATCTTCATGACGTTCCCTCCAACCGACCGAACGGCTCGGCGTTCTCGATCGGGTGAATCACGGCCGAGGCCCTCCGGCCACCAACTCGTCGAGCCGTGCGAGCAACAACGACTCGATCTGTTCCAGGCACTCCGCGTACTCGTCCGGGCCGCCGCCGAACGGGTCGGCCACGTCGACTCCGTCCGCCGCCAGCGTGTCGGTTCGCGAGGCCACGTCCGGCCGAACCGTCACGATGGCGTCCCGATGCGACCTCGTCATCGTCCACAAATGGTCCGTCGTGTCCAACAACTCGTCGGTCAGCGGCTGGCTGCGGTGGTCCTGCAGGTCGATGCCCCGCTGGCCGAGCAGCCGAACGGACTCGACGCTGGCCGTCGAACCCCGTGCCGCCGAGATGCCGGCCGACTCCACGACGTACCCGGCACGCGGCAGGTCCTCGACCGTGCACTCCAGCCGCTCCGCGAGCATGCGGCGAAACAGGGCCTCCGCCATCGGGCTGCGACAGGTGTTCCCCGTGCAGACGAACAAGACGACGGTCGCCCCCAGCCGCAGCAGGTCCGCCTCCGCGACCACCCCCTCGCGACCGACGGTCCAGTCCTCGCCCTCGACTGGCATCCGGACGACCGTCGCCGGAGCCCCGAGCACGGTCGGGCCGGCGTCCACGAGCACGTCGAACGACGAACCGGCGTCCTCGGCCGGACACTCCGTCGGAGCGCCGGCAAGCCGTGCATAGGCCAACGGTGCGGGAGCGAGGTTCAAAATCTCCGTGACGAACTGGTCGGCCGGGACACCGCAGCGAACGTGTTCCTCGACGGTCAACGCCGCGACGACTCCGTCCGACAACGCCGAGAACGCCCCCTGGTCGAGGCACCGTACGGGCCACTCGAACAGCACCGGCCGGGGGACGACCCGTTCGACGAACCGGCGGGCGGTCGCACTCGCGGCCACCACGTAGTCCCACAGTCGGTCGGCACTCGCGGTCAGCAGCCCCGGCTCGCTCCCGTTCGCGACCAGCCGGGCCACGGCCTCAGGCTGCTCGACCGAGGCGACCGCGACGTACTCCGTCGAGGTCGGCACCACGGCCACCCCGCCCCGCGCCGCGCACTCCACCACCTGGTGGACGACGTCACGCGGATCGTCGCTGAGGCGGAGGTCGTGGACGGTCGGCATGTCGGAGAACGGGCGGTGCGAGATGAAGTCGAACGCGACCGAGCGAGATCGCGAGAGTGTCTGGCGGGGCGTGGCCGTCGGCCTGGGAGTCGAGACCTCGACGCGAGGGTCGAACGGAACTGCCACGACGGCTGCGATTTCCGTCAATGTATACGTTGCCGCCTCGGCTGACAACGAGCCCGTCGACGCCCAGCCGCGCCCGCTGCAGCGGTGCCAACCGCCCCGCGTTGCCCTATGATCGTGCAGCTGGTCCTCGACGTTCCGGCCCTCTCCCCCCACCGCGGCTCCAACATGTCCGACCCTGCCGACACTCAGTACGACTCGATCGAACGTGCCGTCGAGACGCTCGCCAACGGCGGGACGATCATCGTCGTGGACGCCTCGGACCGCGAGAACGAGGGGGATCTTGTCACCGCCGCCGAGTCGATCACGCCGGAGATCGTGGACTTCCTGCTGAAGCAGGGCCGCGGCGTGCTGTGCGTGCCGCTGACGGACGACTACGCCGACCGCCTCCGGCTCGACCCGGTCGTCTCCGGCATGACGAACTCCGCCCCGTTCCGCACGCACTTCCTCACCCCGGTCGACCACCGCGAGAGCGGCACCGGCGTGAGTGCGGCCGCCCGGACGATGACGATCCGGGCGCTCGCCGACGAGGCCGCCATTCCGTCCGACTTCGTCCGCCCCGGCCACGTGAACCCGCTGTTGGCCAAGAAGGGGGGCGTGCTCCGTCGGGCCGGCCACACCGAGGCGACCGTCGATCTCCTCGAACTCGCCGGCTGCAAGCCGGTGGGCGTCCTCATCGAGATTCTCAGCGAGCAGGGCTCCGGCATGGCCGAGTCGGTCGAGCTGCACGCTCTCGCCGAGAAGTTCGACCTGCCGATCGTCGCCATCGAGGACCTCATCCGGTACCGCCGGGCCCGCGAGCAGTTCGTGCACCGCAAGGCCGAGGTCCTGCTCCCCACGACGAGGTTCGGCTCGCCCACGGTGATGGGCTACACGGTGGACTACGACGGCCAGACCCCCATCGCCCTCGTGTGGGGCGACGTGGCGAACGCCGAAAAGCCCCCTCTCGTGCGGATGCACTCCTCCTGCCTGACCGGCGACCTGCTCGACTCCCTCCGCTGCGACTGCGGCGACCAGCTGCACATGGCGATGGAGATGATCCACCAGGACGGGACCGGCGTGGTCGTCTACCTCCCGCAGGAGGGACGCGGCATCGGGCTGATCAACAAGCTCAAGGCGTACGAGCTGCAGGACGAGGGGCTCGACACCGTCGAGGCGAACCTCCGCCTCGGCTTCAAGGCGGACCACCGGGACTACATGGTCGGCCTGCAGATCCTGCACGACCTCGGGCTGAAGGACATCCGCCTTCTGACCAACAACCCGAAGAAGACCTCGGCCAGCGCCTACTACGGGCTCGACATCAACGTCGTCGAACAGGTCCCGATCGTCGCCCCGCCGAAGAAGGAGCGTGCGGCGTACATGGCCGCCAAGCGCGACAAGATGGGCCACACGCTCCCGACGTCCCACCAGGGAGCCAGCTGAACCGGGGCTACCGTCGCTCGACCTTCAGCACGACGTCGTCCCAGTCCTCGTCCGAGCCGGCCGCGCGGGCGTCGTCCCGGTCGCGGCCGCCGTCGTCCTCGTTGTTGCGGCCGAACGCGTACACCACGAAGCCGCCCTCGCTGCGGCGGTAGACGTACGACGCCCCACTCGACGGATCGACCGGCAACGTCTTCAACTCGGTCGGCTGCAGATCGGCGAGCGTCTTCGGGAACGATCCCGTCCGTCGCCGGTACGCCTCGGCGGCGAACGCCACGTCGAGCAGACCCCGCTTCTCCAGGGCCCGGTCCTCGGCACCGCGGACGGCCCGAACGGCTGGGAGCAGCAGCGACGCGAGCAGGTTGCCCACCACTCTCCCCACCTCCTGCCGCGGCTTGCCGGACGCCAGTCGAATCAGGATCGCCTTCGCGTCGGTCGCTTCGGCCCGCAACTGCTCGAGGTCCTGGTCGATCTCGTCGAACGCCGCACGTCGCTTCAGCGGATCGGCGACGCGCGCCGCGGCGGTCAACCGGTCGTACCAGCCGTTCAACAGCACGAGCGTGACGTTCCAGTCGATCGTGTACTCCTTCGGCCGCGGCTGGGGCTTGTCGTCCACGGAGACGAAGAACGCGGCCCGCTGCTCCGCCGGCATTGCCTGGCTGAGGGCGTTGATCAGCGTGAGGTTCTTCATGAGCGCCGGCAGCCCGCCGGCATCCCGGGCCAGCCAGGAGACCGCGTCGAGCGCCATCCACCGCTCGCCCGTGTCGATCTTCTCGGCCATCCCGGCGAGCTTCGGCAACCGGGCGTGCTCCGCGGCGAACCGGCGAAGCTGGGCGTCGGTCAGCTTGTCGGACTGCAGAATCTCGGCCTCGACCTCGAAGGCCAGGCTGTCGATCGCGATGCCGACGAGTCCTTCGATCATCGTGAAGCCGCGGGCACTGTGCTGGGCGATCCGGTGGAGGGCCTGCACGTCGGCCCACGCGTCGTCGAGCCGTCCTTGGCCGAGGTGGAGGAACGCCCGCTTCTGCAGCACGCGGGCGATCGAGCGCTGCTGCTGGACCGACGGCAGCAGCAGCGCGATCAGCTTCGGGTACTCCTCTCCCTCTTCTTCGTCGCCAACGAGGTACGGCGTGTAGTACCGCGACCGCTTCGAGCCCTCGACGAGCGCGTCGACGTGCGTCTTCTCGGCCTTCAGCCAGGCCGCCGCCACGGGGAACTCTCTCGCCTTCCACGGCCGGCTGCCGAGTTCCTCCTCGGTCGCGTTCCACTTCTCCTGACGTTCTTCGTCGGTTCCCGCGTAGTGCTCCATCGCGTGGTCGTAGAACGTCCGCAGGTAGTCGCCGTCGGCCGGCGGCACCGCGATGCCGAGCGCCTCGTGGTACTCCTCCCGCAGGAACTCCCCGATCTCCTGCGGCCCCATCACCCGCCGGACGACCACTTCCCAGTTGTTCTCGGCCGTCACCCCCTTCGACGCCCGCTGGTTGACGGCCGCGACGTAGTCGACGAACCCGTCCTCGTCGAGCGGCTCCGTGATGGCCGTCGTCTTGGGCCCGATCTTGATAACGTCCTGCTCGGATTTCTCGTCGTCCGCACGAGCGGACGGCAGCAGAACGAACAGTGCGAGAGCAAACGCGGCGAGACGGGGCATGGACGGCTCCCTGCGGTCGGAGAAGCGAACTGCCCGATGCTACAATATGGGCCACTGTTCCACCTGTTCCTGACAGCGATTTCTGACGGTGTGGAACTCCGACCTCGGCTGACTGAGGAGGAACCCATGGGCTACAGAGTCGCACTGATCGCCGTCCGAGGAATCGACATCGACACGCTCTACGCGAGGTACGGCGTCAGCGGCACGGGCGAGCGGCAGGAGATTGCAGAAGCGCCGATCTGTGGTGCCGAGGTGTCGAATGGTTGGAATCTGCTCTACCTGAACCAATACCCGCGGCCGCACGACGCGATCCTTGCCGGGCTGTCAGCAGGCGCCGAGCTGGTGTTCTGCGACGTCAACGAGACCAGCATGGCCAGTTTCGCGACCGGTTGGGCCGATGGCGAAGAAGAGTGGCTCGTGTTCCACGACTCGCAGCAGTCGCTTACGCACCTCGTCACGAACGGCACGCTTCCGGAGCAGTTCGAGCGGATTCGCGACGCAAAGGCACTTGCCCAGGCCGAGGACGGTGACGAGGTCGACCACACGTTCGATGTGCCAGTGGATCTGTTCGAGTCACTGACTGGCATCCGGCACGACCGGGACCTCCCAGGAGCCACCGGCGACGACTTCGAAGTTCTCGCCCCCAAGTAGCTCACCCGCCGAAGAACTCGCCCTCGTCGTAGTACGTCGCACCGATCGCCGCGGCGAAGCCGACGTCGGCGTCGCGGTCGCCGACCATCACCAGCGACTTCGGGTCGAGGGCGTGGCGTTGCATCAGGTAGACGCCGAGGCCCGGCATCGGCTTGCGGCAGAAGCAGCCGACCGGTTTCGGCGGGTGCGGGCAGTAGACGATCTCCTTCACCGGCAGGCCCAGCAGATCCCGCGTGCGGAACAAAGCCGCCTGCGTCTCCTCGTGCGTCGAGTAGCCGAGGGCGATGCCCCCCTGGTTCGAGACGAAGAACAACTCGTATCCGTCGTCGACCCACTCGGCCAGCCGTTCGCGGCGGTTCGGCAGCAGCACCACGTCGTCCACGTCCTTCGGCACCACGGCCCCGCTGCGGGTCGTGCGAAGCGTGCCGTCGACGTCCAGCAGCAGCCCCGTGTTGACGTGCGTGGGATCGACCCGCCGCACGAACGGGATCACGTCGACGGCCGAGAAGCCCTCGTCGGCGGCCGGCGGCTCGAACGCGGCGAACCACTTCTCCAGCGCGATCGGCGGGGGCAGCGTGGAGTCCATCTTGCGGAACATCTTCATCTCGTCCGGCCCCAGCGGCAGGCCGTACTTGCCGACCATCCGCAGCACCACGTTGATGCGGGCCTCGGCGAGCGGCGTGTCGAGGAACCGGCAGCGGACCGGGACACCGTGCCGGTGGGCGGCCGCGACGACGGGCGCCCGCGACAGCCGCGACGGGTACGTGTTGTCGAGCACCACACGGTCGTGGCCGGCCGCGAGAAGCTGTTCCAGTCGCGGGACCAGACCGTCGAGCGTGCCGCCGATCTCGTCCCGGTTCAGCCGTGCGTAACCGGCGGCGACGTAGTCGGCGACGAGCTCCGACTTCCCGGCCCCCTGCACTCCCATAACGAGCACCACCTCCGGCGAGTCACCCGGTCCCACGTTCTCGGGCAGTTCGGCGAGTCCCGTCGGGACGGCAGACGGTTCGAGGGCCGCCCGGGCCGCGGCCGTCGGCTCGAACGAGAACCACGTGCCGACTGCCATCCGGTCGCTGACGTCGAACTCGATCGCGGCTGCCCGAACGGACGACCGCACGCTGCCGATCCGCGTCGCTCCGACTAGCGGCACGACGTGTTCGCCGACGTCCTTTACCACCACGAGGGCGACTTCGACGGGGGTGACGCCGTGTCGTTCGGCGAGAGCAGCCAGCACGGGTTCGGCCGCGAGCTGTCGGAGCTTCTTCTTCCCGCCGAGCGGTCGGCTGGCGAGGAACGCGATGCCCTCGCGGCGGGTGAACTCGACGACGCCGTCCGTCGCGGCGGCCCGTTCGAGGACGTTCAGTTCGTTCTGGACGGCCGCGACCGCGAAGTGTCGTTGGGCCTGCCGAATCTCGGCGACGGAGACGTTGCAGAGCCCGACGTGTTCGGCGAGGCCGTCGGTCTGCAGTTCGGCGAGGGCGGCGAGCGTCTCCTCGAACGGCACGCCGGGGTCGCGGGCGTGCAGCAACAGGAGTGGAAGCCGATCGACGCCAAGCGCTTCGAGACTCCCCTCGACCGACTCCCGTATCGCCCCCGGCCGACCGTTCGGCACCCAGCGACCGCCGGGCCTCGCGAGGCCGACCTTGGTGACGACACAAACGTCCTCACTCGGGCCGTTCCACGTGCGAAGGGCGTCGCGGACGAGTCGCTCGCCGTAGTGGCGTTCGTCGTCGTCCCGGCAGTAGGTGTCGGCCGTGTCGACCAGCCGAACGCCCTGCTCCATCGCAGCGTGCAGCACGGCGCGAGCCTCGACGTCCTCGGGCCGGCCGTCCGTCGAGAGCCGCAGCGTGCCGAGGCCGAGCCGCGGTTCCAGATCGTCGAGCAGGCCGAAAGCCGTCACACGGATTCCGTTCGGAGTCGAGAGCTTGCGTTCGCTCGGTATTCGACCAGCGCCGCGGCCCTCGCGTCCACGCACTCAGCGCGTCTCACCCCCGACTGCCGGCTTCTTGGCGGGATCGGCCGTCCCGAACTGTTCTTCGTGGAGCCGTTCGAGTTCGTCCTCGAGGTCCTTCTTGGTGTAGAGGCGGCCGGTCGCCTCGCCGAAACCCTTGCCTCCCTGTCCGCGGGAGAGTTGCCGCGAGAGTTCCGCGCCCCCCTTGGTGCTGGTCATGTACTGCAGCATGGTGTGGCCGCCGGGCGTGCTGGCGAACTCCTGGATGCGGCGGGTGCCGTAAGGCATGCGGCGGAGCTGGTCGAGGCGGGCGTAGACGTTCGGGTAGCCGGCGATCTTCTTGGCGAACGGCTCGTTCTTCCTCGCCCGCAGGATCCGGGCGACGGTGTCGCCGTCGGGGAGGAACCGGTCGACGAGCGGCTTCTGCTCGGGCACGTTCCAGCCGCGCTGGCCGAGCTTCACGAGGACGGCCTGCACGTCGCCGCGGGTGAGCAGGCGGTCCGGGAAGTCCCCCTTCTGCCCGGCGAGCGTCTCCTTCACGACCCTCTTCACGGCGTCGAGGTCGAGCGGCGGGTCGTCCGCACGGAGGACGGAGCTCGAGACGAGGAGCAGGATCGACGGGGCGACGAGTCGGGCGAGCGTGTTCACGGGTGGTCCTCGGTGCGAGTGTCCCTGTGGTCGATCGGTCGCGCCCGGCCGCCGGTGCCGGTGAAATCGGCGAGACCGTTCAAGTCTGCCCAACCGTCACGACGATACTCCGTGTGGTTGGGGGCCGATCTCCTCACACGATGCGCAGGGACCGACACGATGAAATCGCTTCTCAGCGTCACGAGCCTGATGCTGCTGCTCACCGTCGGCACGGGCTGCTACTGCTGCCGACAATCGTACGACCCCTGCCGCGGCTCGTCCTACGCCTGCAAGGAGTGGGGGTTCGCGTTGTTCGACCGCGGGTGCGGTTGTGGCGCGGAAGGCGGTTGCGACACCGCCTGCGACGCCTGCGAGCCCGCCTGTGGCGTGCCGTACGACCACGGCCACGGCTACCCGGTCGAGTCCGCGCCGACTCCGACCTACCAGCAGAACTCGACGCCCCCGGCCGCGCCGGCGCCGACCCAGGGGGACGAGATGACCGGTTGGACGCCCACGACCGCGCGTCACCCGGTGCACCCGGTCTCCTACCCGCGTCGCTGAGCGACGCGACACGGTTCAGCTCGCCGACGGCCGCTTCTTGACGAGCGTGACCTGGTTGCCGGCCTCGTTGTAGGTCACGTCGTCCATGAAGGTCCGCATCAGCATGATGCCGCGACCGTGGGGCCGGTCGAGGTTGGCGGCGTCGGTCGGGTCGGGCAGCGAGGTCGGGTCGAAGCCGGGCCCCTCGTCGGCGACGACGAACTCCGCCCGCTCCCTGTCGATCCGGGCGGTCAGCGTGACGGCACGCTCCTTGTAGGGCGACTGCTGCGCGCGGTGGGCCGCCAGCTTGTAGTACTGCGAGTAGTCCTCGTCGCGGAGCTCGGAGTCGAGTTCGAGGTTGCCGTGGTGTACGGCGTTCACGATCGCCTCCTCCAGCGCGGTTCCCAGCTGCAGCTGCACGGTGTGCTCGCACTGCCAGCAGCCGGCGACCGTCCGCTGCAGTTCCGAGGCGATGGCGAGCAGCACCGACAGCTCGGACTCGGACTGGAACGTGGCCGACTGCTCCACGAGGCGGGTAGCGAGCGTGGACTGCGTCCGCATCTCGTCGGCGGAGCGGAGCACGCGTTCGACGGTCTCGTGGAGGTCACGGGCGAGTCGCTTCTTCGGGACGTAGCTGGCGGCGCCGAGTTCGAGCGCCTGGACGGCGATCTCCTCGCTGCCGCGGGCCGTGACCAGAACGGTCGGCAGGTGCGGATGGTCCCGCTTGACGGCGGCGACGAGTTCGAGACCGTTCATCTCCGGCATCTGCATGTCGGTGACGACGACGTCGAACGGGCCCTCGCCGAGCTTGGCGAGAGCGTCGAGTCCGTGGATCGCCTCGACGACGGACCAGTCGGTCCCCTTCACGAGGACGTTGGTCGTGAGCTTGCGGTCGATCGGGGAGTCGTCGACCACCAACACCTTGGTCATGGATTCGCGTCCGGGTCGGTCGTTCTGTGAAAGTCGTCGTGGCGTCGGGCGTGGTCAGTCGAGGTCGGCGAGCAGTCGGCGGAGCGCGGGCAGGAACCGGTCGAACTCCGCGCGGAGCGACTCGAGGGCGGGGGCGGCCTTCTCGAGGTCCTCGTCCGCGGCCACCCGTTCGAGGGCGAACGCCGCCTGCACCGTGGCCTCCCCGCCGAACTTGTCGGCCGAGCTCTTCAGCGAGTGCGCCAGCAGCCGCAGACCGCCGGCGTCCTGCTTGTCGAGCGCCTGCTGCATGTCGTCGATCCAGCCGGGGCACATGTCGAGCACCATGCCGCCGATCTGCTTGACCATCTCGACGTCGCCGTCCATCTGCTCGAACGCGACCTTCCGGCTGACGACTCCTTCGAGGTCGGCCGAGTCGTCCTCGACGACGTCGCGGGGCTTCGCCTCCGACGGGGGCGTTCCGCTCGGACTCGGACTCGGACTCGCGTTCGGATTGATCGACGCGACCGGCGCGGCGGCAGCGGCTCCGTTCCGGGGTGGGGCGACGGCGGTCGGCGGCGAGGAGGACAGCTCCGCGGACATCGCCGCGATCAGGTCGCGGACGGCGACGAGACCGACGTTGCCGTCGGGTCGCCGCACGACGAACGGGTCGTACTGGTACTCGACCGGTCGCGCCAGCACCGCGTCGGCCGCCTTCGCGAGCGGGACGTCTCCCTCCAGCAGCAACGGGCGTCCGCCGAGCACCTGCAGGAGCGTCGAGAGCGGGCGTCCGCCGACGGCCTCCTCGGCGAACGGACGCAGGAACTGCTCTTCGGCCCGTCGCCGGGGGACGACACCCGCGAGCTGTCGATCCTGGAGGACCAACGCGCCGGGGAGCTCGGGCCGCCTGCGGAACTCGGCCCGCACCACGCTCGTCAACGTCTCCGCGGAGACGTGGTAGTTGAACGAGGGGAGTTGGTCGATTCTCACGTCCGCTTCCGGCCCGGTTGACGAACCCAGGAGGCCGACATCCTAACAGGGTGCGGGAACGCGAACACCGACGAGCGGCGGTTAAGAATTGGAAAAGGCGTCCGACAACGTCGCCTCGGGACTCGACCGTCCGCGGGCGGCGTAGAACTGCTCGACGACCGTGCGAATCAACGCGTCACGGTCGATCGGCTTGGTCGCGTAGTCGGTGCAGCCGGCGTTCAGACACTTCTCCCGCTCCGTCGCCATCGCCTGGGCCGTCAGCGCGATCACCGGCTTCGACCACCCGGCCTTCCGGAGCTCGCCGACCGCGGTGTAGCCGTCCATCACGGGCATCTGCATGTCCATCAGGACGACGTCGAACGGCTCGTCGGTCGCCTCGGCCGCGAAGACGCTGTCGAGCGCCTG
The DNA here is from genome assembly GCA_028284885.1 of Planctomycetaceae bacterium. GTDB lineage: Bacteria > Planctomycetota > Planctomycetia > Planctomycetales > Planctomycetaceae > JANQQW01. The sequence goes on along the minus strand of JANQQW010000100.1, from coordinate 1,603 downwards.
CCGGCCGTTCTCGACCTCGGTGACGACGACGCTGAATCGTCGGAGGAACGTGCCGATGATGACGCGGTTGTCGGGCTGGTCGTCGACGAGCAGCAGCCGACAACCGGCCGGCGACCCGGTCGGGGCCCGGGTCCGAATGGTCCCCTTCTCCGAGCGTGCGATGCCGCGGATCATCTGGACGCCCTCGAGCGGCCCGGTGGCGACGGTCGCGGTGAACCGGCTCCCCACGCCGAACTCGCTGGCGACGGTGATGTCCCCGCCGAGCATCACCGCGAGACGCCGGCTGATCGTCAGCCCCAGCCCGGTGCCGCCGAACTTGCGAGTCGTGCCGGTGTCGGCCTGCGAGAAGCGTTGGAACAGCCGGCCGACCTGCTCCTCGGTCATGCCGATGCCGGTGTCGACGACGTCGAACCGGAGAACGGGCCGGGACGACTGGGCGTTGGGGCAGGAGACCTCGATCCGGACCGTCCCCTCGTCGGTGAACTTGATCGCGTTGCCGATCAGGTTCACGAGGATTTGCCGGACCCGCAGTTCGTCGCTCTGGATGCGCGCCGGCACCGCGCCGAGCACGACCGCCTCGAGTTGGACGTTCCTCTCGTTCGCCCGGACCTCCATCAACTGGACCACGTCGTCGACGAGTTGGCCGACGTCGACCTCGAGCGTCTCCAGCTCCAGCTTGCCGGACTCGATGCGGGCGAGGTCGAGAATGTCGTTGACGATGCCGAGCAGGTGTCGGCCCTGCCGCTGAATCGTCTTCAGCTGCTCGCGGCGCTCGTGTCGCGGGGTCTCCTCCTCCTTGTCGTCGAGCAGCATGTCGGTGTAGCCGAGAATCGCCGTCATCGGCGTGCGAATCTCGTGGCTGGTGTTCGCGAGGAACTCGTCCTTCGCACGGCTGGCCGCCTCGGTCTCGCGGAGACTCTCACGGAGCCGGTCGGCCGTGAGCCGCTGCGGCGTGACGTCGACGGCGACTCCCTCGAAGCCGTCGAACCGGCCGTCCGGCCCGCGAACCGGTTCCCCGGAAATCCGCTGCCAGACGACCCGTCCCTCGGGTCCGACGAGTCGGTGCTCGTACGACTCGAACCGCTCTCCCGCCGCGGCCGCCTGCTGCATCCAGGACAGGAACGTCGGCAGCACGTCGTCCGGGACGAAGTCGAAGACGGACCGGCCGACCACCTGCTCCGGCGGGCGGCCGAGCACCTTGGCGACGCCGGCGGAGGCGTGCCGGACCTCGGCGTCGGCGCTCCACCGCCAGACGTAGATGCCCGCCGCCTGTTCGATCGCCCGTCGCTGCTCCTCGAGCCGCTGCCGGGCGCGGGCCTCGAGCAACGTCGTCGCTCGCTCGGCCGCGGCGAGCACCGTCGCCCGGTCGCCCGGCGTCCAGTCCCGGTCGCCGTCGTGGTCGGCCGTCACGACCAGCAACGCGTTGACCCGACCACGTTGCGAGAGCGGTGCCAACAGGAGGGAACGGCCGATGCGGCGGGCGACGCCGTGCGTCGGATCGGACGAACGCTCGTCGACGAGGCCGCGGTCCAGGCGTCGGAGCGACACCTCGACCTCGGCGACCGGCAACGGGAGCACGGCGTCCTCGCGGAACGGCGTCCCG
>JANQQW010000208.1 GCA_028284885.1 Planctomycetaceae bacterium | reverse complement strand
GTCCTTCACGGGGGGCGTCGCCGGGTCGTCCTGGTTGGCGAACACGAACCCCCAGGCGACGGTCGCCCCGAGCAGCGTGCAGACGAGCAGGCCGGCGAGGTAGGGGCTGGGGCCTTTCGCGGCCGGGGAGGCTTCGGGCGTGGACACGGCAATCCTCGGGTGTCGAGTCGAAGGCGGGGGGCGGGACGAGCGGGCGGCTCGGCATGCGATCCCATCGAGACCGGCCGATCCTTTCCGATGCTACCATCCTCCATGCTGACGTGCCACGAGCGAGTCGTCGGTGAGACGGGTCACGCACGCGTCCGTTTCGGGGAAGTCTGCGGCCTGACGAAACCGAGACGGTGAATGGACTTCCAACGAATCTCGCGAAACTCCCACGCGACGTCCGCGGTGTGCTTGACAGACCGCCAATCCCGCGATCCGCGAATTGACACATTTTCACGGGCGGCCTATCGTCGCGAACTGTGCCGTGGAGAGCTCGCCTGCCTCGGCACTCGCGCCCAAGGACGTTGGCCATCTTGCTGCACGGACTCGTGTGGGTCGCCCTTCCGTGGAGGTTTCGTCGTGTTCCGCAACGTCTTCTTTCTGCTGCTGACCGTCCTCGCCGCCTCGCCCGCCGCCGCACAGCAGCGGAGCTGGGCGCACAAGATGTTCGCGGAGGAGAAGCACGACTTCGGCGTGGTGGCCCGCGGAGCGGAGGTCGTCCACCGTGTTCGCGTGAAGAACCTGTACGAGGAGGAGGTGCACATCTCCAACGTGAAGACCGCCTGCGGCTGCACGGCGGCCGAGGCGAGCAAGACCACGCTGAAGACCGGCGAGGAGGCGACCATCCGCATCGAGATGGACACCAAGCGGTTCACGCGGAAGAAGGAGTCGTCCGTCATCGTCACGTTCGACCGGCCGCGGTTCGCCGAGGTCCGGATCCCGGTCAGCGTCTACATCCGGACCGACGTCGTCATCACGCCCGGCTCCGCGAACTTCGGGGACGTCGCCGTCGGCGAGCCGCACGTGGCGAAGGTCGACGTCGCCTACGCCGGCCGCGACGACTGGCGGATCAAGGGCGTGAAGACGCTCAACGACCACCTCGAGGCGAAGGTCGTGGAGACGAAGCGCGAGGCGGGCACCGTGAACTACGAGGTCCACTTCCGCCTGAAGGAGACGGCCCCCGTCGGTGCGGTGCGGCAGCTGGTGCAGATTCAGACCGACGACGAGAACGCCCCGCAGGTGCCGCTGCTCGTCGAGGCTCGCGTGGAGCCCGACTTCACGGTGACGCCGCCGGTGATCGCCATGGGCCGCGTGACGCCCGGGCAGGTCGTCCGGAAGAGCGTGGTGCTCCGAGGCAAGCAGCCGTTCCGGATCGAGAAGATCGAGTGCGAGACCGACCTCGAGGCGTTCGCGACCAAGCTGCCGGACCGCAACGCCCCCGTGCAGGTGCTGCCGCTGACCTTCACCGCCCCGGACCGCCCCGGCGACTTCGTCGAGGAGTTCACCGTGACGATCCCCGGCCGCGACGAACCGGTCACGTTCAAGGCGTACGGCACGATCGCCGTCAACTGACTCTCGCCGCACTCGCCGAGCAACCTCCGGGGCCTGCGACACGCGTCGCGGGCCCCGTTTCGTGGGCGGCCGGCTCGGCGTGATCCGCGGGTTGGGAATTCCCGTTCTCGCACTGTTCAATGAGCGTTCGCTCGGTCTCGTCGCACAGAGGGCACGTCCCGTGATCGCAATTCTGCAGTCCCTCGTGGGCTACCTCCTCGAGATGGTGTGGGTCGTGCTGGCCGCGTTCCTGGGCTCGTACTTCGCCACTTGGCGGGCCCGCTCCCGCTGGGAGAAGAGCGAGTTCCTGGACCGGCTGAACGTGTCGCTGACCACGATCGACGACGGCACGCTCCACATTCGGACGATCCTCGAGATGGAGGGCGAGCGGATCTTCCTGAACACCCCCGCGGCCAACAAGGTGGTCGGGTTCGCCAAGAACACGACCGAGGACGACCCGATCCTCCCCATCCCGGAGGAGGAGAACTGGCTGTACCTGAACGCCATCCTCAACGAGGTCAGCGAGCGGTTCGCAGCCGGACAGGTCAAGCGAGACCTGGGGCTGCCGGTGGAGCGTGGCCGCTACCTGCTCTGCCTGACGTGCGAGAAGGCGGGCCCCGTACGAACGCAGAAGGTGCGGGCCATGCTGACCCGCAAGGACTTTCTGCTGAACCTGCCAGACGAGGAACCGAAGTTCGAGCGGCCGAACCACGAGGTCCGCTGGCGCACGCTGCACCAGATGGCCGAGCAGTACGAGAAGACCCCGTACCGCTTCATCGAGGTCGAGATCTGCATCTAGGCCCGATGCGGGCTATGTGTAGCCACTCGCACGACGTTTGGTCGTGAAGTCCTCGATCAACGCCCGCCACACGTTCGTGAGATGCGATCTGGAGCGTGTCGCCGTAGGACGGGCACTCTTGCCCGTCCACGCAGTCCTTGGGGATCCGACTTCCGTGGCGACGGGCAGGAGTGCCCGTCGTACGGACCTGTCAGACGAGTTCGACGGCCCGCTCGCCCGGAACGACCTCGCCGACGATCCACGCCTCGAGCCCGTGCTTGGCGACGCTCTCCCGCACCGCGTCGGCCGCCGCGGCGTCGACGATCAGCACGTAGCCGAGGCCCATGTTGAAGACGCGGAACATCTCGTCGCGGGGGACCGGGCCGAGTGACTCCAGCCAGCCGAACACCGGCGGCGGCGTCCACGTCGAGGTCTCGATGCGGATGCCGAGGTTCTCGGGCAGGAGTCGTTCGAGGTTCTCCGCCAGCCCGCCCCCCGTGACGTGCGACATCGCGTGGACGGCGTCGCGGTGCTCGTCGAGCAGGGCGTTCACCGGCTTCGCGTAGATGCGGGTCGGCTCCAGCAGCGTCTCGCCGACCGTGCGGCCCGTCTCCGCGACCGGGTCGTCGACCGAGAGCCCGGCTGCTTCGAAGACGACCTTGCGGACGAGGCTGTAGCCGTTCGAGTGCAGGCCCGACGAGCCGATCGCGACGAGTCGGTCGCCGGCCGTGATCTTCGAGCCGTCGACGAGCTGCGACCGTTCGACGACGCCGACGCAGAAACCGGCGAGATCGAACTCACCGCGCGTGTAGAGGTCGGACATGATGGCCGTCTCGCCACCCAGGAGCGCCGCTCCGGCCTGCAGGCAGCCCTCGCTGATTCCCTCGACGAGGGCCGCGAGCAGCGGCGGGTCGTCGTGGTGCATGGCGACGTAGTCGAGGAAGAACAGCGGCCGCGCCCCGAGGCAGAGGCAGTCGTTCGCGCACATGGCGACGAGGTCGATGCCGATCGTGTCGTACCGGTCGGCGTGCATCGCCACCTTGATCTTCGTGCCGACCCCGTCCGTCCCGGAGACGAGCACCGGGTCCTCGTAAGCGGTCCCGTCCCCCAGCAGCCGGTACAGCCCGGCGAACCCGCCCGGCAGGTCCAGCACGCCCGGCGTGTGCGTCCGCTTCATCAGCGGCGGCAACTTCGCCATCGCCTGCTGGTTGAGGTCCAGATCGACCCCTGCGTCCTTGTAGGTGAATCCCGACACTTGACGGCTCCCGATTGCTGTGAGACCGGCATCGTAGTCCAGTGGACTGGCGGATTCACGGAGCCGGGTGTCGTAGGATGCGGTTTCCGTCTGCAGGGCGAACAACGAACCGCGACCCGTGTCCTCTTCCCGTCGCTTCTGCAACTCGTTCGAGGACTCCCCATGCTGCAGTTGAACGCCGTCACCCAGCGGATCTGGACGATCGAGAACTTCCTCTCGCCCGAGGAGTGCGTGGAGTGGATCGCGTGGGCGGAGGAGCAGGGGTTCTCCGATGCCCCGATCACGACGTCGGCCGGGCCGGTGATGGCGAAGGACGTTCGGAACAACGAGCGCGTGATGGTCGACGACGCGGTGCGGGCCGCCCGACTCTTCGAGCGGGCCGAGGACCACCTGCCGCAGCGGGCGGGGCTCGGGACGGCGATCGGCTTCAACGAACGGCTGCGGTTCTACCGCTACGATCCCGGCCAGGCCTTCCGCTGGCACTTCGACGGTGCCTACTTCCGCGACAACGGCGACCGCAGCCGCCTGACGTTCATGGTCTACCTCAACGACGGCTTCGAGGGAGGCGAGACCGTGTTCGACACGGACACGGACGGCATGGTCACCGTCGAACCGAAGGCCGGTTGCGCCCTGATCTTCGTCCACCAGCAACTGCACGAGGGGGCCCAGCTGATCGAGGGCCGCAAGTACGTCCTGCGGACCGACGTGATGTACCCGTTCAACTAGTCGTCCACGGGAGGGCACGATGTCCGAGATCGCCTACCTGAAGGGGGACGCCACGCAGCCGCATGCGAGTGGCGTGAAGATCGTAGCGCACGTGTGCAACGACCTGGGCGGCTGGGGCAAGGGTTTCGTGCTCGCCGTCAGCAAGCGCTGGGAGAAACCAGAGCGTGCGTACCGCGACTGGCACCGGCACCGCGCCGACAACGACTTCGGTCTTGGTGCCGTACAGTTCGTGCAGGTCGAGAAGTACGTGTGGGTCGCCAACATGGTCGGCCAGCGCGGCATGAAGACCGGAAGCAGGGGGCCGCCGGTCCGGTACGAGGCGATCAGAAAGTGCCTCGCCGCGGTCGCCCAGAAGGCCCAAGAACTCTCGGCTTCCGTTCACGTGCCGCGCATCGGGTGCGGACTGGCCGGTGGCAAGTGGAACGAGGTCGAGCCGCTCGTCGCCGAGACGCTCTGCGCGGCTGACGTCGACGTGTCCGTGTACGACTCCGACGGCTGAGCACGCCGCCGCGAGACGTCATCCGCCTGGCCGTGAGGCGACACGGGCGAAGCGTTCCTTCCAACTCAGGAAAGGACGTTCCAGGAAGTGGTACGAGACGGCTGCCAAGGCGATGGTGGCCGAGAGCGAAACGCCCAAGACCGTCGCCGCGGCACCGAGGAAGCCGTAGCGGTACAGGAACGTCTCCGGCAGCTGAAACACCAGCAGGACGACCAGCAGGTGGAACACGTAGAGTCCGTAGGAGATGCGTCCGAGATAGACGACCGCGGGAGTCGCCAAGAGCCCGCGAGCCGTTCCAACGGGCTGCAGCGTCGCCACGAGGATGGCGGCGACCCCGAGGGTTCGAAGTGGGTAGAGCATCCGCTCCGGACGAGCCACGACCGGCTGGACCTCGAAGTAGACGCTGGCGGCGACGATCAGCACGCCACCGCTCGCGAACAGCAACCAACGCTTCCGAGCGGCGAACCGCGGTGCACCGCCACCAAGACAACCAGCCAGCAGGGCCCCGGCGGCGAAGGCGTCCATCCGAGTGAAGGAGATCGCCGAGAGTCGACTCGCCGACAAACCCGCCTCGCCCAAGACGCAGCGGGCGACGTTCGCCACGACGAGGAGGACGAGCGACAGCAGGACCACCCGTGTTCGTGTTCTGCACGCTCGCAGCAGGATCGGCCACGCCAGGTAGAACTGTTCCTCCATCGACACCGACCACAGGATCAGGGCCGAAGAGTTCGGCAACGCATCGTGCCAGGCGATGGCCCAGTTGCCGACGAACGCCGCGAACGGCCACGCATACTCCGGTCTCAACCCGTCGTTGCCGACGACGTGCGGCTCGAACCACACGCAGAACGCGAGAAACCCGTAGTACAAGGGCCAGATGCGTAGGGTCCGCCGCACGTAGAATGCCCCGACGTCGATTCGGCCCCGCCGTTCCCGTTCACGGAGCAGCAGTTCCGTGACCAGGAAGGCGCTCAGCGCGAAGAAGAGATCGACGCCGGCGGCCCCGCCCCGAAGCACCCCGTGCACCCAGAGATCCACGAGGGATCCGGGCGACCCTCCGGCAACCGGCAAGGCGTGGTGCACGAACACCGCGAGGAAGGCGAGGAACCGCAGACCATCCAGTTCGGGATGGTAGAAGCGGTCCTCGTCCGGAGCTGCGCGACTCGGCGCTGGAGACTCCGCGGTGCGCGACCACAACACGTGGTTCGGGCCTGAAAGCGAGCGAATTCGAACAACGGTCACGGTGCGCGCTAGGAAGCGTTGACAAACCCCGTCCGCGAGCACGCCGGAAACCCCAGCCAGCCTTCTCAGCACCTCTCGTGCCGACGTGGCGACTCACGCGAACCGCGCTACCGCGTACGGTTCTCGTGCCAAGTGCGGTTCCTCACCGCTCACGATCTCGGCGACCAGTCGGCCCGTGCCGGGGGCCATGCTGAGGCCGAGCATGTTGTGGCCGGCGGCGAGCGTGACGTTCGACATGCTCGGCGTGCGGTCGACGATCGGGCGGCTGTCGGGCGTCATCGGTCGCCAGCCGAACCACTTCTCCTCGACCGGGCTGCCCGTCGGTTCGCGGAGGTAGTGGGCGGCCCCCTCGGTCAGCAGCTTCAGCCGGCTGTCGCGGATGCTCTCGTCGTAACCGGCGAACTCCATGATCGAGCCGAGCCGGTAGGCGGACTTCATCGGCGTGACGGCCACCCGGTGTTCGGGCAGCAGCATGGGGTACTTCGGCTCGACCTCCGGGTGGGCCATCGTCAGCGAGTAGCCCTTGCCGGGCTGAATGGGGATGCGGCAGCCGAGCCACTCGTTGAGCTTCGGCGTGAGGGCCCCGGTCGCCACGACGTACTCGTCGGCTCGAAGCGTCTCGCCGCCGGCGATGACTCCGGTGCAGCGGCCGTCGGTTCGCTCGAACCGCTCGACGTCGCAGTGCTCGCGGAACGTCACGCCGCGGGACTCCAGCAGGGCCCGCCACGCGTCGACGAGCTTGTCCGGCCGGAGGTGGGCGTCGTGCTCGTAGAACCACGCCCCGGCGAGGCCGGGCTTGAGGGCCGGTTCGAGCTCGACGAGTTCGTCCCCCGGCACGCGGCGGGCCCCCTCGTCGAAGTGCTCGGCCATCAGGTCGTTCAGCTCGGCGTACGCGTCGAAGGCCTTCGCGGTCTGGTAGACGAAGAGCAGGCCGCGCTTCTGCCACTCGCAGTCGACCGGCTCGTTCGCGACGAGCTCCTCGTACAGGGACATCGAGGAGACGAGAAGGGCGTGGATTCCGGCCCCGGACTCGAGCATGTCCTTCTCGTTGCATCGCATCGCGAACCGCCACATCCACGACCACAGGGCCGGGTCGAGCCGCGGCTTCACCATCAGCGGCGAGTTCCGCTTGAAGAACGACTTGATCGCCATGCCGATCGCGCCCGGCTCGGCGAGCGGCAGGGCGTGGCTGGGGGTGATGAGGCCGCAGTTGGCGTGCGAGCAGGCGGCCCCGATCGCGTCGCGGTCGACGACCGTCACGTCGAAGCCGCGTCGTTCGAGGAAGTGGGCGCAGGCGATGCCGACGATGCCGCCGCCGACCACGAGGGCCGTTCGTCGACCTGGGGCGGGTTCGTTCACCGGCGGATTCCGTCGCGGAAGGGGTCGTCGAGGTACCTGAGCAACGTGGCCTCGGCGGTGACGTAGGCGGTGCCCGTCACGCGGGGAATGATTCGTCCGTCGTCGAGCCCCGACTCACGGTAGCTTCCCTCGAACACGCTGCCGATGATGCTCTCCTGCCGCCACGTCTCGCCTGGGGCGAGTTTGCCGTCGGCGGCGAGGCAGGCGAGTTTCGCCGAGGTGCCGGTGCCGCAGGGGCTCCGGTCGTAGGCGCCGCCGGGACAGAGGACGAAGTTGCGTCCGTGGTTCGCCGGATCGGCGGACGGGCCGACGAGTTCGACGTGGTCGATCTCGCCGCCGTCGTCGCCCGTGACGCCGTCGCGTTCGAGGGCTTGCCGAATCCGCCAGGAGAGGTCGGTCAGCTTCGGTTCGTTGGCGAGGTCGAGCGACTCGCCGTGGTCGTCGACGAGGAAGAACCAGTTGCCCCCCCAGGCGACGTCGCCGTGCAGGACGCCGTGCCCCTCGACTTCGACCGGCACCTTCGCGGCTGCGCGGTGGCTGGGGACGTTCTCGATGGTGACGCGGTGGTCGCCGTGGTACTCGAAGCCGACGGGGCCGACGGGGGTGTCGAGGCGGTGGGTGCCGACGTCGATCCGGCCGAGGTGGGCGAGGGTGACGGCGAGGCCGATCGTGCCGTGGCCGCACATCAGCAGCGGGCCGACGTTGTTGA
>JANQQW010000077.1 GCA_028284885.1 Planctomycetaceae bacterium | reverse complement strand
CTCGGTGCGGTCGTTGAGGAACGCGGTGACGCTCGCGTCCCACGACTCGCTCGTCGGCGGTTCGGGCGAGTCGGGCCAGTATCCGTCCGGCCACTCCGGCGAGACGTGCGAGGCGTCGCGGGAGAACTCGAGGATGTCCCACTGGCAGAGGCGGAGGTGCTCGAGAAGCTGCCACGGGCTGCGGTCCATGCCGGCGGGGACCTGCCCTTGCTTGTCGAAGGGCATGTCGGCGACGGCGGACTCGAAGGAGCAGTGAGCCGCCCCTTCTTCGATGAGCCAGGTCAGGTGTTCGCGGATCAGGTCGCTGCGCATCATCGCCTTGGGCCCTGCGATGGGGTGGTCAACGTGTTCCAGTGTAGGGAGACCGGCGGACCGGAACGAAGCGCCGAGGCGGCGAGGGGGCGTCGTTCTCCTCGCCGAGTTCGTCGATCTGGATCGTCTCCGTGGCGTCCGCGGGGCTCGGTTGGGCCTCGGCCGGAATCTCCGGCGTCGTCTCCGGCGACGTCTCCTCGACGCGGCGCCCCGTCGTCACGGGAGTTGCCGGCACGCGGTCGTCGAGTGGCTCGGCGGCGATCCGTGCGACCGGTCGGCCGTTCGGGATGCGGAGCCGCTGCCCGAGCCGCAGTCGGTCCGGGCTCTCCAGCACGTCGCGGTTCGCCTCGTACAACTCGTCGAATCGAGCGGCACTGCCGAGAACCTTCGAGGCGATGCCGGAGAGCGTGTCGCCGGACTGGACGACGTAGGTCTGTCCGCCCGAGGCGTTCGCCGTGACTTCGGTCGGAAGAACGGCAGCGACGTCGGATGCCGCGTTCGACGAGCCGACGGGAACCGCGGGGAACGGTTCGACGGCGAGTGACGGCGAGGCGTCGTCCTGCAGGAAGTCCGGCAACCGCCACTGCTCGTCGGCCTCCTCGGCCGGAACCGGCGGTGCGGTGGTGTCGGCGAGGTAGGGGACCACGTCCCGCTCGGAGATCGACGAGTCGATCGACGCGGGGTCGGCGAGTCGGGGGACGCCGGCGGGCACGGAGTCGTCGTGCCGGAAGAAGAAGGCCGCGACGACTCCCACGAGGAGCACGCCGAGCGCCAGTCCGACTTTCGTGTCTCGGTGCATGGGATCTCTGGGGCTGCGGCCGAGCGACCGTGCGGTCGCTGGTCGGGGGCAAGCGCCCAGAATCCCTTGGGTTGACGAGACGTCTCCGTACGCGCGGCCGAGGCCGAGCCTGCCCCCGGGTTGGGGTACCTCCCGTTCATCGGCCGACGACCGGCGGTTTCTGCCGCCCGAGACCGGCGTCCGGGGGGACGTCGACGGCCGGGCGACCGGTTGAACCGGTTGTATCGACTCTGCGGGGCTTCGAAGCCCTTCGAGTGCGATCCCGTGGACGCGGTTTCACGGCCCGGTTACCCTGAAGATCGCCCGCCCGGTCCCTCCGAGAAGGCCCCGACCATGTTCCGTACCGCACTGCCGCTCCTCACGATCCTCGCGATCGCCGTCCCGTTGAGCGCGGGCGACGCCCCACAGGCGTCACCCGGGGAGATCGGCGAGTTGATCGACCGACTCGGCCAGCCGGCGTTCGAGGTCCGCGAGCAGGCGGCCCGGCAACTCGTCGAGTTCGGGAGTGCCGCACTGCCGGCGCTGAAGGACGCCAGCGAGTCCGACGACCTGGAGATTCGCTACCGGGCTCGGCGGGTCCTGCTGGCCGTCGAGGAACGAGAGCACGAACTGCGGCTGCAGGCGTTCCTCGACGAGAAGGGCGAGCAGCCGGACGACGTGCTGCCTGGCTGGGGACGGTTCCGCCGCGACGTGGGGAGCGACCCGAAGTCACGCGAGTTCTTCGTCAAGATGCAGCGGGCCGAACGCCGGTTGTTCACCGCGCTAGAACGGCAGGAACCGAACCTCGCCGAGACGTTCGCGAAGCGGTGCATCGAGATCCAGTACCGCTACTCCTACAGCGGGACTCGCCGCATCGACGCCGAGCGGACGGCCGCCCTGCTGTTCCTTTCGGGCGACACGAGTCTGGAGCTCGACGCCAGCACGCAGATGCGGATGTACTCCTTCTGCAACTACAACGACTTCAGCGGCCTCGTCCGCAGCGGCGACCGCCAGAAGATGGCGAAGAACATCGTCGGTTGCTGGATCGCCCGCGACGACGAGGCGGACGGCAACGTGCTGTACCAGCGGACGCGGCTGGCCATGCAGTTCAACATCAAGCAGGGGCTGCTCGCCGCGAAGAAGTCGCTGGAGGGAGGCGTCACCAACGACTACCGCGCCCAGTACGCCCTGCTCGCGCTCGGCAAGTTCGGCGGTGCGGAGGAGCTGCCGATGGTCGAGTCGTTGTTCAGCCGGAAGACCGTGCTGCAGCGTTCCACCGTCAAGAACAAGCCGGCCTACACCTGCGAGCTGCGGGACGTCGCCCTCGCGGTCGCCCTGCACCTGACCGGGCAGGAGACCAAACCGTACGGGTTCGCCAAGCTGCAGAAGCAGAGCATGTACCTGTACCTGCTCAACTCGGCCGGCTTCAACACACCGAAGGCCCGCGAGGACGCGTTCGCCCGGTACGCTGCCTGGAAGAAGGGCGAGTTGGACGAGAAGCCCGAGGCGGACACGGACGCCGCGAAGTCGAGCGAGACGGAGCAGAAGCCCGAGGCGGGCGAGGCGCAGGCCGTGCCGCGTCCTTAACGGGCGAGCCGGACCGATCAATGTCCTCCGAGGGCAGGATTCGCCTCCTTGTTCGCGGGGTTCGACGGACCTAGACTTCGGTTCCTCCCGCACCCCGGCCCACCAAGCAGCGACGGAGCTCGACATGCCCACACGCAAAATCGTCCTCGTCGAGGACGACCGAGAGATCCAGTCGACGATCCTCGGCGTTCTCGAGGCGTCCGGCTACAAGGTCCACGTCGCCTCCAACGGGATCGACGGGCAGAACCTCGTCAAGATCGAGAAGCCGGACCTCGTCATCACCGACATGATGATGCCCCGCATGGGCGGCTTCCCCGTCCTCGAGTTCCTGAAGACGCTCGACAACCCACCCAAGGTCATCATGATCACGGCGAACGAGGGGGGCCGGCACAAGGCGTACGCCGAGATGCTGGGCGTCGCCGCGTACCTCCGCAAGCCGTTCGCCATGGACATGCTGCTCGAGGCGATCGAGAACGTCCTCGGCGAGGCCGCCCCCGCCGACGTCGCCGACGCCACCGCCAAGACGGCCGGCAAGAAGCTCGACGACGAGGGAGGCGAGTCGAAGCTCCGCAAGCGCGTTCGCAAGAAGTCGAATTGAGCCCCGGCTCACTCGTCCGGACCGGCGATCCCGAGGTTCCGTTCGATGTTGTTCGCCTTCGGCGACATCACGAACTTCTTCCACCAGTTGTCCGGGTCCTTCTCCAGCATTCTGTTGCCGCGGGCTTCGTTGCCGACGAAGGCCCACTCGTCCACCTCGTCGTCCGCGGAGTTCTCCTCGTCCGCCAAGGTGAAGGCGGAGGCAGTCGTGGGACGCAGGATTCCGTCCGCCCCCCGCTTGAACGTCTCGCAACCGGTCAGGCCGGCGACGAGGAGAACGGGCAAGAGTGACGCGCGCAACATGGCATGGGCCTCGGCTGCGGAGGAGAGGGGAGACGTGAGTGGAGGGGGAGCCGCGAACGGCGAGAGACGTGGAGAGGTCGGCAGTCTAAACATCGGCCGAATCTCGTCCAGACTGGATTCTCGATTCGCGTCCCGCGCCCGCGGCCGGCTTCGAATTCGGCGGTCGCTGACTTGGAGAGCCGCGAACCGTTACGCTGAAGTCGTTCCCACGACCGAGAGGACCAAGACGATGCACGTTCCCCAGTTGCTCCTGACCGTCGCGCTTGCCGCCGCGTTCGTTCCCGCCGCCGCCCACGCGGAGGTCGTGGTTGCCCACGGCACGGCCTATCTGCCAACACCCGTCGAACGAGCCCACCGGATCAACCTCGTCGGCAAGATCGGAGACGACGGCGGCGAGGGGGAAGTGCGACTCGACCCGAACACCTGCGGCCTCAACGACTTCGGCGACCCGACCTTCTGCACGCTCATCGGCGTGATCCCGCAGCCGGTCGAGTTCGAGCCGGTCGATGCAAAGGACATGACCAAGTCCGGCCGCAAGCTGTACGCGGTGACCGGGGCGAAGTTGAAGGTGAAGCTGTTCCTCGTCGTCCCCGGCCCCGA